>JAZLCV010000096.1:0-2781 GCA_045614365.1 Eubacteriales bacterium
ATGGTAGACTTCAAGATGGTTGATATCAACGGTCAGTATCGTCACGTTACTATTCCTGCTGAGAACTTTTCAGAGGATACAATGAAAAGCGGTATCGGCTTCGACGCTTCAAACTACGGCTACGCTGTTGTTGAAAAGAGCGATATGGTATTCATTCCCGATCCTGACACCGCAGTAATCGATCCTTTCTGCGATATTCCTACACTTTCTATGACCGGTAATGCAATGATCATTGACTCACCTGCTAACCGTCCGCTGGCTCAGTACCCCCGTAATATAGTTCTTGCCGCAGAAAAATATATGAGAGATTCAGGTATCGCAGATACCATGATGATACTTGATGGTGATGCCGGCATCCTGCATAAGCATACACATTTCACTGCGGCATTCATACGTCGGGTCAAACGGTTTTGCGATGTGGTAATTCTTCTGCTTTGCAACGACTGTACCCTTGCCGTCGGTAGAGCTGTTCCAGTATGCCTGGTTTGCATCAAGCGTCATACCGATGCTGTTGGGAGATACGTTCCATGCAACATCGTCGAAAAGGTAAAATTCAAATTCCGGAAGAATGAGCATAGTATCCGCAATGCCGCTGTCTCTCATATATTTCTCTGCCGCGAGGACGATGTTACGCGGATACTGAGCGAGCGGGCGGTTTTCGGGATTGTCGATAATCATTGCGTTACCGGTCATCGAAAGCGTCGGAATTTCACAGAATGGGTCAATCGATGCGGTATCGGGATCGGGAATGAATACCATATCGCTTTTTTCAACAACGGCATAGCCGTAGTTTGAAGCGTCAAAGCCGATTCCGTTTTTCATTGTTTCTTCGGAAAAGTTCTGCGCGGGGATGGTTACGTGGCGGTACTGACCGTTGATGTCAACCATCTTAAAGTCTACCATTTTGATATCATTGTCGCGGATGAGCTTTATGATATCTTTTACTGTCTTTGCCATAGATAAAACACTCCTATCTTGATATACCTGATTATATGCCGCAATGCGGCAATTTTTACTGTGCGGATGCAGTTTCGGGAGTCTCTCCCGTTACGGTTACGGGAGCATCAAGCGGGACAATTGCAACGTAGTTGTCGCCCGGGACTACGGGGAGCTCACTTCCGTCTGCGGTGTAGAACTTAAACGGAGCGGAAGAACTTGCACGCTTCCAGGTAATCTCCGTTGCGGTGCCGTTTACAAAATATGTACCGGTTCCGCTTCCTACTGAGTCAAAGCGGAGACGGCCTGCGGTGTCGCCTTTAATCACGTATGAATTCATACGCAGAATAAATACGTTTTTGAATGCAATCTGCACGCCGGATAGAGCATCTACGTGAGATGTGCCGTACTGACCTATGCGATAGAGTTCATTTGACTTATCATAAGTGTATGTACCTGTTTTGTATGATGAGAACACTGCGGTGATTTTGGTGGCATCTGTACCCTCGTATTCTGCATCATCGGAGAAGTTGAAAGCTTTTCCGTATGAAGAGCCGCGCGTTATACGCACACCATCAGACTCGATGCGCTCCATAATGCGGTCACCCGAGGTGAAAACGCTGTGCTCGTAGCCGCTTTGCTTTATTCTGTTTTTATCGCGCCAGTACATTGCGTTGTAGCGGCCTTCAATAAGGTCATAGGAATCCATACCGCGGCTTTTTATCTGGCTGTATGCTTCGGGGCTTCCGCCGATATGAACATAGACGGCATCAACGCTCTGTGCAAAGTCGAGATAATACGGACGTGCCGAGCGGATTGTTCCGATCTGAGAAATACCGGAAATGTCGTCGAATACGGCAAGAAGTCTTGTTATGCCGCCCTCGGCAAGCGCCTCGAAAACGATTCCCGCCTTTGATATTCCGTATTGCGGAAGCGCTTTTTTGATGTTGTTGATCATAATGGCAACGGGGCGGCGGTTCTGCGCTTCTTCATCTTCAACAGGAAGGCCGGTAAGCGCACTTTTGTAAAACACGGGAGGCTCAGCCTTTATTTCTTCAGGAGGCTTAACTGTGGTAATGCTGTTATTACTGTTGTTGTCCCCTCCGCAGGAGCAGAACAGAAGTAAAAGTGCAAGAGTAAGGGAAAGAACGGATAAAGCTTTGTGTTTCATATCTGTGGTCACCTTTCTTCAGTAATAATTTAAGTATATCATAAAAGCGCAGTTCTTACAAGAGAAAAGAAAAACCGGAGCCGATTTTTGTGCTATTTGATTATAATGTCAAAAAGCTCGTTTAAACGGTCGTATTTTCCGGTAAGGTAGAGATGTCCCCAAAGCGCTTCAAATGCAGTTGCGGTATGATACGTTTCGGGAGTTGCGTGCTTGGGAAGCGTGTTCACTTTTGCATTCCTTCCGCGAAGAAAAATATCTTTCTCTTCCTCCGTGAGAAGCGGGAGGATTTTTTCTGCCGCTTTTTCCTGCGCGGAGGCAGAAACCGACAGGACAGTGCATTTATGAAGCTCTTTCGCTTTTCTTTTTCCGTTTTTGCAGAGATCCGAGCGCACCATCATCTCAAAAACCGCATCTCCTATGTGTGCAAGGGCGGTAGAACCCATCTCGAATATTTCATTTTTGTCAAGTGTTGTGTGTAAATAGTCGCGCATATTTACCCTCCGATGCTGTTTTCTATTATTTTAATGCAGAATGCCGAAAAAGTCAAATCATAACTGCGGTATCGGTTAAAAAACGGCAAAGGGGAGACAGGAAATGAACAAACAAAAAATTATCAGATAAAAGAATTGATAATTTGTGCAAAATGTGGTAAAATAACAAAAATACATTTTAAA
>JAZLCV010000097.1:0-9401 GCA_045614365.1 Eubacteriales bacterium
CTGAAAGAAGCGATGCAAGCACGCGCTTTCCCCCATCTGTTGACAATAGCTTTATTATTTGTTCCATCTTTATATTCCCTTTTCCGTTTACCGTATCTGCAAGATTTTCGGCACGATGTTCAAGATCTTTCGACATAGCTGTTCCCTCCGGCACAGAATTATTTCTGTAACAGTTTATTCGAAAAATTCTTGTTCTGTGCATAAAAAAAGAAACAGGACAAACAAATGCAAGTCCCGTTTCTTTACTATTTACTTTCTATTTCGCCTATTATTTCATAAAGCTCCGACTTATCGAAAAGATACTTGTTATCGCAGAACTGACAGTTAACCTCTGCCTGCCCATCTTCTTCAGCTATTGTCCGGAGTTCGTCTGAACCTATCGACATAAGCACTCCGCGTGTTCTTTCTCTTGAACATGTGCACCGGTATCCAACTTCATATTCATCCAGAATTTCTATTTCAAATCCGGTTAAAGTTGTTTCAAGAATTTCTTCAAGGCTCATTCCCTCATCAAGACATTCCGTTACTGCGCGTGCTTTCTTTATGCATTCTTCAAGGCGGTCTATTTCATCATCATATACGCCCGGAAGAAGCTGAATAATATACCCGCCTGCCGCACGAATCGACCAATCACGTTCAACCAGCACACCAAGTGCGCAAACAGAGGGGATCTGCTCGCTGGTTGCAAGATATGCGGTGATATCCTCTGCTATTTCTCCGCTTACAAGCTGTGTCTGTCCGATATAAGGTTCTTTCATTCCGAGATCTTTTATTATACTTAATGTACCGTTTCCTACGCCACCGGATACATCTATTTTTCTGTCGCTCTCACGCACGGGAAGATCCGCCTGCGGATTCTTGCAATATCCGCGCACATAACCAAAGCTATCCGAAACCGCAACGATTGAGCCAATCGGACCGTCGGAATCTATTCTGACGGTTATAGTATCATTTTCACCTTTCAAGTCATTTCCGAGAAGCGATGCCGCAACAAGAGTTCTTCCGAGAGCGGCGGATGTAAGCGGTGTAAGGTCATGAATCCGGCGAGCTTCCTCAACGGTTTCACGCGCCGTCATCGCAAGTATTTTTATTGCACCGTCACACGTAACGGCACGTATTATTCTGTCAGCCATATATATCCTCCGTAACTTTTCTTCCATAATATTTTACCATTTCAAAAGACGAATGTAAAGAGCTTTTTCAATCAGATTTCCTATATAATTATGATACTATTCATTTTTATTTCACAAATAGTTTATTTTTTTGTGATGTTCTTTACTATAAATTTGTGATATACTTACAACGTTAAAAAAGACTTGGAGGAATAAACAATGAAATTAAGTTTTCCAAAGCTTACAAAAAAGAAAGTTGTCGGTCTTATCGCGGCATTCCTTGTTGCAATTTTCCTTATAGTATGGCTTTTAGGCTCGTTCGGGGGAAAAGATGCTGCTTTGGTATCGGCAGAATACGAAGCTTTCACCGTAAAGCGAGGTGATATAACCGTTTCTGTAACAGGAAGCGGAACCGTACAACCGATTGAGCAATACGAAATCCAATCTATTGTTACCGGAGAAATTCTGGAGGATTTCGTTGTTGAAGGCGCAGATGTAACCAAAGATCAGGTCCTTTACATAGTAGACTCCGAATCTGCCGAGAACAGCATTGAGCGCTCGGAAACAAGCTATGAGCAACAGCTTATATCTTATAATGAAAAGGTAAAAAACTACAACGAAGCTCAGGCAAACAGGACCGTTGAAGCTCCGATTTCCGGAGTTATAACAGAAATGTATGTTGAAAACGGAGATGAAGTAAACGCAGGAGCAAAGCTATGCGAAATAAGAAACACAGAGTACCTTACCGTGCGCATCCCGTTTCTTGCCGCAAACGCACAAAACATCTATGTAAATCAAGCTGCAACCATTTACTTTGACGACAGAAACGAATCACATAACGGCACAGTTTCTCATGTTACAACAGGTACATATACCACCGAAGCCGGTGCAATAGTTTCAGACATTGAGATAACATTCAAAAATCCCGGAGCAATTCTCCCCGGAGAAACCGTTACCGCAACAGTCGGAAGCTACGCCTGCAACGATACAGGAACTGTGGAAGAAGCCACCGTCAAAGCTGTTACCGCAGAGGTTTCGGGTGAAATAAAGGCTCTTTCATACGCAAAGGGAGATAAAGTTACGGGCGGAAATCTCATACTTAAAATAACAGACGACAGCTCAAACTCTGATCTTCGCAACAGCGAACTTTCCCTTAAAAATTCCAAACTCTCTTTGGATGATCAGATTGAAAGACTTGACGATTACACCATTAAATCTCCGATTGCCGGAACTGTTATTTCAAAGACTATGAAAGAAGGCGATACTCTAGACGGAAACAAGTCCTCCCTCGCAATAGTTGCAGATATGTCTAAGCTCACCTTTGAAATTTCCGTTGACGAGCTTTATATCCAAAGTATTAAAGTTGGTCAGAAAGTCAGCGTAACAGCTGATGCTGCACCCGATAAAACATTTGAAGGCGTTGTTGATACCGTAAGTATTATCGGTACTGCCACAAGCGGTGTTACTGTTTACCCCGTTACGATTGTCATTTCCGAATATGATGGTCTTCTCCCCGGAATGAATGTAGATGCTGAAATAGACATCAGCAATGCAACCGATGTTCTTATGATTCCGGTAAATGCTGTAACGCGTGGTAATCTTGTTCTTGTAGCAGAAGATTCAGATATTTCCGGAATATCATTAGAAGATACATTCAAAAAGATGACTCCACCCGAGGGTATGACTCGCCCCGAGGGTATGACTCCACCTGAGGGAGAAGAACGTCCTGAACGATTTGAAAAGAACGATACACTTCCGGAAAATGATATGTCAGCAAAAGACGGAAATTTAATTGAGAAAAAATCCGACTCCGACAAAGCCCTCCCCGATAGCAGGAAAGACATTTCCGAAGATGCATCTGCAAAGAAACGGGAAATCAAGCTTCCCGATGCTCCGGAAGGATACAAATATATTATGGTGGAAACAGGCGACGCAAATGACGATTATGTCGAAATCGTTTCCGGACTTTCTGAGGGAGATGTAATTTATTATACCGTTGTAAAAAACACCTCTACAGCAACATCGCCTTTTGGTATGGGCGGTGGAATGCCCGGTGGCATGGGCGGTGGTATGCCGAGCGGAATGTCCGGAGGTATGCGTTCAGGCGGCATGAGTGGCAGCAGATCCGGAGGAATGAGCGGAATGCCCGGAGGTATGCGATGATTGAACTCTGCGATGTTTATAAAATCTATGACGAGGGTGAAAACGAGGTCAGAGCACTGGACGGTGTTTCATTCAGGATATCCGAGGGTGAATTTGTTGCTATTGTCGGAAAATCCGGTTCCGGAAAATCAACTTGCATGAATATCATCGGCGCACTTGACGTTCCGACACGCGGCACTTACCGCCTTAACGGGACAGATGTTTCAGAACTTACGGACAACGAGCTTGCTATAATCAGGAACAAAACACTGGGATTTATATTCCAGCAATATAATCTGATTTCTCGAAGCAACATATACGAAAATGTTGAACTTCCGCTCATCTACCAAGGAATCCCCGCTTCCAAGCGAAGAGAAATGGTTATCACCTCTCTTGACCGTGTGGGTCTTGCCGACAGACTTCACCATATGCCAAATCAGCTTTCGGGCGGTCAGCAACAGCGAGTTTCAATAGCTCGTGCGCTTGCAGCAAATCCCCCTGTTATTCTTGCCGACGAGCCTACCGGCGCGCTTGATTCAAAGACCGGCAAGGATGTTATGAAATTTCTTACCAAGCTTAATGATGACGGCAAAACCATCATTCTCATCACACATGACACGGGAATTGCCGAATGTGCAAAACGAATAATACGGATACATGACGGCAAGATTATTTCGGACACCTCAAATGTTCCGAAGCTTGAAAATTTAGAATAGAGCGGAGGACAAAAAGATGAGTATATACCAAAGCCTGAAGCTTGCTCTTAAAAGTATCTCAGGCAACAAAATGCGTTCCTTTCTCACAATGCTTGGTGTTATTATAGGAATAGCTTCGGTTATTACGCTCGTCAGCGTTGTGCAAGGTTTTTCAAACGACATGGTTTCTTCCTTCAATTCAATGGGAACAAACAATATAACTGTTACACTTACCGGTCGCGGAGGAAACATGAATATAAAGCCGGAAGAAATGCTTGAACTGGCAGACAATAACCCCGAGCTTTTCACAAATGTTTCTCCCAATGTAACAATAATGTCGGCAGTTGCAAAATACGGCTCAACAAATACTGTTACATCTGTTTACGGAGGGAATGAAGAGTATGCCGTAATAAAGGATTACGCTGTTTCAAGCGGCAGATTCATTTCTTATATAGATACAACTAGCAGAAACAGCGTTTGTGTTATCGGAACTTACATAGCCAACGAGCTTTTTGGCACACAAAATCCTATTGGCAAAATGCTTAAAATCAACGGTGCGGCTTATACCGTGGTTGGTGTTCTTGAAGAAGAATCTGACGGCACAGAGCAAAGCACAGACAATATGGTAATCCTTCCCTATTCCGTAGCTTCGCGCCTTGCACGCAATGGAAGAATTACAAGCTACACATATGTTGCAAAGGATTCTGCCGTTATTGAATCTGCAAAGAAAGTTATTGAAGACCATCTCTATGATATCTTTGAAGATGAAGATGCATACAATGTTTCAAACCTTTCGGAGCTTGTTGATACAATCGAAGATCTTATGGGCACACTTTCCACCGTTCTTGCCGGAATTGCAGCAATTTCCCTTCTGGTCGGCGGTATCGGAATTATGAACATAATGCTCGTTTCAGTTACGGAAAGAACAAGAGAAATAGGCATCAGAAAAGCTATCGGCGGAAAACGCCGCGACATCCTTTCGCAATTTGTTATCGAGGCAATTATAACAAGCGGTCTCGGCGGTGTTATCGGAATAATTTTAGGTGCGCTGATGTCATCCTTCCTTGCGAAAATCCTCGGCGTTTCAAGCGGAATTTCCGTTTTGGCAGTTATCCTCTCCTTCTCGGTTTCTGTTCTTATCGGCATACTTTTCGGATATTTTCCGGCTGCAAAAGCGTCAAAACTTAATCCTATTGATGCTCTGCGCCACGACTAAAAAGGGGTAATATGAATATGAAAAAATCAATTTCTTTTCTTCTCACATTGGCGATTATGTTCTCTCTTTTCTCTTTTACCGGAGCGTCTTCTCTGCCCGCAGATAATGACATTGAGAATATTCTCGACGTTATGGAAATAATGACTTACGATGCTAAAGGCAATTTCAATGAAGGACATTATGTAACACGCGCCGCTCTTGCAAAAATTCTTGTTTCTGCATCACAGTATAAAGGAGCGGCAACTGCCACATCAAGAGTTTCACCTTTCGGAGATGTAATGTTCACTCATTGGGGTGCGCCATATATTAGCGTTGCATCAAAAAACAAATTCATGACGGGATATTCCGACGGAACTTTCCGCCCGAACAGTTGCATCAAGTATGAAGAAGCGCTCAGCGCGATGCTCAGGCTTCTGGGTTATACAAACGCTGACTACACCGGAGCTTATCCTGCAGGACAAATTGCAAAGGCGGCAGATATCGGGCTTTCAGATGAGGTGTACATATCAGCCGGAAATCCTATAATCAGAAGTGAGATGGCAAAACTTGTTTACAATATGCTAAACACAAAGCCGAAAGGCGGAACAACAATTTATGCACAGAGCCTTGGCTACACTCCGTCAAGCGAGCTGCTCACAATTGGCGATGTTCTCGGCGACAATGTAACAGGTCCTGTAACAGTTAAACACGGAACTATCTCTTCACTTGGCTTCTCTTCAGCACGAGTATACCGCAACGGCAACGGTGCAAGTATCTCTGATATCGAAAACTATGATGTTATCTACTACAGCAAAAAGAGCAACGCTATATGGGCATATTCCAACAAAGTTTCAGGAATACTTGAAAATATCACTCCCAACAAAGAAGCTCCGACATCCGTGACGGTTTCAGGTGTGACCTACGCACTTCCCTATTACGCCGCACAGCGTGCTTTTGGTCTTGATGGTCTTGAAGTGGGTGAAACTGTAACAATGCTTCTTGATAAAAACGGAAAGGTTTGCGACGCATACGAAGCAGGCTCGCTTTACAAAACAATAATCGGTGTTGTTACCGGAGTTCAATCAAAAGCTCTTACCTCAACAGACGGAACAAAGACAAGCGGATATTACGCAACAATCTTAACTCTTGACGGGAGCAGCGTTGATATTGAACAGACCGGAAACTCCACTTCACTTGTCGGTCGTGCAGTAGAAGTTGACTATTCTACGGGTAAAATCCGTACAATTTCAAAAGGCAGCGGAAACACATCAGGCTATATAAACACTTCCTCCCTCACATGGGGAAACACTCCGCTTGACCGCAATGTCAAAATTATTGAGATTGATGACAACGGCAATATGGTTAAGCTTACCCTTTCGCGACTTGACGGAGTTGTCTTGAAATCCGAAAACATACTGCTCTCAACAACAAATCCATCGGGTGCAGTGGACGGACTTATTCTCAAAAACGTTACCGGTGATATGCATAAATACGGGCTTATCACAAAGGTTGACCGCAATACTGTATCGGACGGCGCAGGCGGGCAGTCACCGTCTAAATACGTTTATCACTATGACCTTGAAGGGAAAACCGGAACCGTAACCTTCAGCGGCTCAATATCAAGTTTGACCGAAGGTCCATGCGTATTCATCTACGATGATGGAGTTCTGTCCGAGGCAAAGAATCTTATGCGAGCAACAAACGTAACGCTTTTAACCCCTTCATATGCAACAGTGGGAGGAAATGTTAAACACAGAATTTCATCTAACGTTCAGGTATATAAAGTTGTTGATGATACAAAAATCAAAACAACACTTGATGAGGCGGTATCTTATACCGGAGATGTCTGGGTTTACTACGACAATGTTCAATCTGCCGGTGGAATGGTCAGAATTATTTATCTGAAATAACGCAAAGGATGTCAAAGTATTTACTATACTTTGACATCCTTTTTGGTTGTTTTTGCATAGAAAAAGGTAAAATATGCATTGTTTTTTCCAAAAGCTTATGTTATTATATAATAGAAAAGGAGCGTGAACGAAATGTTTTCTAAAGAAGATAAAGCATTTGCTGCCGAGTTTTTGGACAGAGTTGTAAAAAAAGTCACTGCAATGGCTCCCGAAATCGGCGCAAACTTCCCTACAACAATCTCAAGTATTGGCGAATGGGATCCGAAAGGAACCAAAGCCAATATTTCAAGCTGGACAACGGCTTTCTGGCCGGGAATGATGTGGCTTATGTACTTAAAAACCGGAGATGAGATGTTTAGAAAATATGCTGAAGGATGCGAAGAGAAGCTAGATGAAGCTTTTGATATCTTTACCGCCATTCACCACGACGTAGGCTTTATGTGGTCGCTTTCCGCTGTTGCCGATTATAAGATAACCGGTAACGAGAAATCAAAAGCTCGCGCAATGCATGCGGCAACAATTCTTGCAGGGCGTTTTAACCACGTTGCAAAATACATCCGCGCATGGGATCACTCAAGCCTTCGCTGGGCTATAATCGATTGCATGATGAATATTCCCCTTCTTTCTTTTGCAACCTCGATTCAGGATGATCCGCGTTTTGAGCAGGTTGCAGAAGCACACGCCGATACTGTTGCAAAAAGCTTTATCCGAGGAGACGGCTCTTCAAATCATATCGTTGAGTTTGACCCGGTAACCGGTGATGTACTCGCAACGCCGCGCGGACAGGGATACGACAGCGGTTCTTCATGGTCCCGTGGTCAAGCATGGGCGCTTTATGGATTTGCGCTTGCCTATCTCAATCTTGGCAAACAGGAATACCTTGACACAGCAAAGAAAGTTGCACATTATTTCATTGCAAATATTGAAGATGGAAAGCTTCCGCTTGTTGACTTCCGCGCACCGGCAGAACCTGTATACTATGATTCTTCCGCTGCTTCAATTGCAGCTTGCGGTCTTATCGAGATTGCAAAGGCAGTTCCGGAATATGAGGCAAAAATCTACGAGCGTGCGGCAATGAAGCTTTTGCGCGTTCTTGATGAAAACTGCAATTATGACCCGAACGAGCTCCGTTTACTTGAAAATGCTTCAAGTGCATATCACACACCTAACGGTATGCATATGCCGTGGATCTTCGGCGACTATTATCTCCTTGAAGCTCTTATGAAACTTGACGGCAACGACGGCAGATTTACAGTACATAAATAAAAAGGATATATTTTTAGCTCCCTGCTGATGCGGGGAGCTGATTTTATATACAGCAATGCCTCCCGCACAAGCGGGAGGCATTGCTCTTTTATAACTCTAATCTTCTATAAAGACTTCCTTGCCAGTTCTTGCCGATTCATATATTGCAAGTATGAGACCTACGCTGTGTAGAGCCTGTTCGCCCGTAACCATCGGATCACGGTCATCAAGCACCGCTCTTGACATATCTTCAATCTGATATGCGTGAAGATTATCAGTATATGTACAGTTAAGTCCGCCCATAGTTCCTGTTGTTTCAGGCTTCTCTATGCTCTTATCTTTCATTTCCCATTTATAAATACCCTTATTGCCAATCTCGGCAAAGCCTTCTGTTCCGCCGATTGTAAAAACAGTATCAAGACCCGGATAAACAGTTGTTGCACATTCAATCACACCCATTGCCCCGTTCTTGTAACGAACCATAATGACGGCTGTATCTTCAACATCAGTTTTCCAATTAAGGCGCTCGCAACGTGCAAAAACGCTTTTTATTCCGCCTGTCATCCAATCGATAAGGTCGACACCGTGAATTCCCTGGTTCATCAGCGCACCGCCGCCGTCAAGTTCCCATGTACCGCGCCAGTCACCGCTGTCGTAATACGCCTGATCTCTGTAATACTTGAGATATGCATCGCAGAGGGTTACTTTTCCGAAAACGCCGTCCTCTACGGCTTTTTTCATAGCAATTGCAGCCGAGAATGTTCTGCGTTGGAATATGCACCCAAGCTTAACACCGTTCTTCTTGCACGAATCGATAAGTGCTTTCATCTTATCACGGGTAACATCCATCGGCTTCTCACAGAGAACATTAACTCCGTGTTCCGCAGCGATGATACCGCACTCAGCATGAAGTCCACTCGGTGTAAGAATACAGCAGACATCTATCTTTTCTTTTTCGAGCATTTCCGCCTCATCCGTGTACCAGTTTACACCGTACTTCTCGCCGGTTTCACGAGCCTTGGCTTCATCAATATCACATACTGCACAAAGCTCCGAGGAATTGGATTTTTCAATACCGTCCAAGTGATTCCAAGCGATTCTG
>JAZLCV010000098.1:0-5329 GCA_045614365.1 Eubacteriales bacterium
GATGTTATGAGACGTTTTTTGTTGCTTTGTGTTTGTCTTTGGTTGTTTTTGTTTCTTGCGCCGCTTATAACCGTAGGAAGAAATGCGTCAAATGATGTACCAACGCTTCCGGTACCCACGGCGGAGGAATCGGAGAAAAAAGAGCTTTCAGATTCCGCAGTCACCGTAACGCTTTTAAGAAACGGAAATATAGAGAAACTTCCGCTTGACGAGTACCTTGCAGGGGTAGTTGCTGCGGAGATGCCGGCGCTGTTTCCCGAGGAAGCGCTGAAAGCTCAGGCAGTTGCGGCGAGAACATATACTATGAAGAAAATCGCGGCGGCACCTGCGGCGGAGCATAACGGTGCAGCGGTGTGCGCAAACCCGTCCCACTGCAAGGCATATGCACCGCTTTACGAAACGGCGGCGGGATGGAACAACAATGAGGAAAAATACACGGAAAAAATTCTCCGTGCAGTTGCGCAAACAGACGGGGAAATTCTTTTGTATAACGGAGAGCCTATAACGGCGGTGTTTCATTCCACATCATCGGGAAAGACCGAGAATGCCGTTGATGTCTGGGGTGGGAATGTTCCGTATCTTGTGAGCGTTGAAAGTCCGGGGGACAAAGATTCTCCCCGCTACGAGGAGGAAAAAGTGTTTTCACCAGATGAGTTCAAAAAGAAATTTTCGGAAAAATATCTGGATGCGGTCTATGACGAAAATCCCGAAAACTGGATAAGCCAGATATCGCGTTCCTCGGCAGGAGGCGTGAAGATGTTATCCGTTGCAGGTGTTGCGATAAAGGGAAGCGATTTCCGCTCCGTGTTCGGACTTAATTCCACAAATTCCACGGTATCATATGCCGATGGCGAGTTAAAAATAAAAACACGCGGCTACGGACACGGTGTGGGAATGAGCCAGTACGGTGCGCAGGCAATGGCGCTTGAGGGAAAGAAATACGACGAGATACTCAAAAGCTATTACAGCGGTGTCACTCTTGGAAAAATTCGGGAAAAAGCCTCTTCATAAATGAGGTAAAATGTGCTATACTTATTATTATTGAAAAAGAGCGCTGAAAGGAAGTGCAGTTTTGGATATATTTTCAATAATAAATAAGCTGTCGGCACATCCGTCTCCCGCGGGGTTTGAATATGCGGCATCAAAACGCATTGAGACGCTTATGTCACGGTTTTTTGATAAAACTGAAACGGATAAATCCGGAAATGTTTACGGTATAAGAAAATGCGGAAAGAAAAATGCAAAGTGCCTTCTTCTTGATGCACACATTGATGAGATAGGTCTTATCGTAACCGGAGAGGAAAAGGGATTTTTGCGTTTTGACACTCTCGGAGGTGTTGACCCGCGCATACTTCCGGCGTGTGAGGTAACAGTTCTTTGTGACCCGCCGAAAAGTGGTGTTATAACCGTTTGTCCTCCGCATCTTCTCACTCGTGAGGAAATGGACAACGCACTTGATATTTCGGATTTGTTTATTGATATTGGCGCGGAGGGAGAAACAGACATCGCGGTCGGAACACCGGTTGTGCTTGACTCTTCTCCCGTGCGGCTTCGCGATGGATATATATCCGCACGCGCTCTTGATGACCGCGCAAGCCTTGCAGCAATCCTTTTTGCTATGGATATGCTGGGTAACAAAAAACTGTGCTTTGACATTGTTGCTGTTGCAAGCGTGCAGGAAGAGCTTGGCTGCCGAGGTGCAACCGTTGCAGGATATACCGTAAATCCCGACTGGGCAATAGCGGTGGATGTTACGCACGCGACCACTCCCGGTGCGGACAAGTCATTGACATTCGATGCCGGAAGCGGCGCGGCGATAGGTATCGGACCGAATATGACAAAGAAAATGTCAGATGCTCTAACCTCTGTTGCTAAGGACAAGAAGATTCCGCATACCGTTGAGGTTTGCTCCGGATGCTCCGGTACAAACGCTTGGACGCTTCAGACTGTGCGAGAGGGGATTGCAACGGGACTCATCTCAATTCCGCTTAAATATATGCACACTCCCGTTGAAACGCTTAAGAAAAACGACATTGAAGCTGTGGCAAAGCTCATATATGAGTTTGCGCTTAACTTGTCTGCGGGGGGTGCAAAGCTGTGATTGAGACGGTAAAGAAACTGTGTACCATCCCGGGCGCTTCCGGCGATGAAGAAAAGGTACGTGCTTTCGTGCGCGAAAGCGTTAAGGACTGTGCCGAAGAAATCCGTGAAGATTCAATCGGAAATCTGTTTGTTCTGAAAAAAGGAAAAGAGAGACGTGAGAAACCATTTATGGTGTGCGCACATATGGACGAGGTTGGCATCATAATAAAGGAAATCACATCTGACGGATATCTCAAATTTGATTTTGTCGGCGGAGTTGACCGCCGCGTGGTTATCGGCAAGCGCGTTCTTGTGGGTGAAAAAGGTATTCCGGGCGTTATAGGAATGCGCGCGGTTCATCTTACCACGCGTGAAGAGAGAAAAAAAGCCCCCAAACTTTCGGAGCTTTGCATTGATATCGGATGCGAGAAAAAGGCAAAGGCGGAGCGGATAGTCCGCCCCGGAGATTTTGGTGTGTTTGACAGCGACGTTAAAATGCTCGGAGAAAACAGGATAAAGGCACGCGCTCTTGATGACCGCTTTGGCTGTGCAGTTATGCTGCAGCTTATAAAGGAAGAGCTTTTATACGACACGTGGTTTGTATTCACTGTTCAGGAAGAGGTGGGCTGTCGAGGTGCAGCTGTTGCGGCGTATTCGCTCGCTCCCGCTTTTGCTCTTGTTCTTGAGGGGACGACTGCTGCGGATATTCCGTCCTCGGAAGGCGCACTGCGCGTATGTGCACCCGGACAGGGCGCGGTAATAGGCTGTATGGACGGCGGAACAATTTATGATAAAAGGCTTTTCTCACTTCTGCGTGGTATGGCGGAGAAAAAGGGCATAAAGTGGCAGATGAAATCCCGCGTTGCGGGAGGTACGGATGCAAGCCGCATCCATGTTTCACGCGGCGGAGTTCGGACAACCTCGCTTTCTCTTGCTACGAGATATATCCATTCTCCGGCAAGCGTTGCTGATGTGCGCGATATGGAGGCGGTGCTCGTGCTCGCCCGTGAGCTTATAAATTGTGAGGAGGAAATGCTTAATGCTTAGTATAACAGATATTCTGAAAAAGATGTACACGGTCAAATCTCCCTCGGGCTTTGAAGGGGAAATGGCGCGTGTTATTGCGGAAATGGCAGAGGAAGCCGGATTTGCGCATTGTACCGATGCGCTTGGCAACCTTGTTGTACGACGCCCCGGTGTGGGAAAGCGTGTTCTTTTGGATGCTCATATGGATACTACCGGGTTTCTTGCAACATATGTTGACGAAAAGGGTTTTATACGTTTTGACGCGCTCGGCGGTGTACCGGTCCCCGAGCTTCACAACACCTCGGTAGAGTTTCTTGACGGAACTCGGGGAACAATTTCTTATGAGCAAAAAACAGCGCTTAAGGACAGAAAAATGAGTTCGTTTTTCATTGATATAGGCGCGAAAGATGGGGCACAGGCGAGAAAATATGTTCTCCCGGGTGATGCGGCGGTGTTCGCAGGTGAATTACGTGAACTTCCGGGAAAGAGAATTGCGGCTCCGTATCTTGACAACAGGCTCGGATGCGCAGTTGCACTTTATACGCTTATGTCTCTTTCTGATTGTGACCTTGATGTATACGCATCCTTTTCCGTTCAGGAAGAGGTTGGCTGCCGCGGGGCTAAAACGGCGGCATATGCAACTGATGTTGATTTTGCTATTGTGCTTGATGTTACCGATGCCTGCGACACGCCGGGATTTGACGGCTACAGCGAAGTAAAAATGGGTAGCGGTGCCGCAATAAAAATAATGGACAAGGCGGCAATTGCACATCCTGCTATAGTTTCCGCACTCATCCAATGTGCTGATAAAAACAAGATTCCGTATCAGCGCGATGTAATCACTGTCGGTGGTACGGATGCGGGAAGCATCCACCTTACAAGAAACGGTATCCCGACGGGCGGAATCAGCGTTCCCGTGCGCTATATGCACTCACCCAATGAGGTTGCAGACCTTGAGGATGCGGAGGCGGTGGCAAAGCTGCTTATCCGCGCGCTTGAGAGCAATGCAATTATACTTTAATTAAGATAAAAGAAACCGTCCTGCTTAACAAGTCGGTTTCTTTTTTTGTTCAGCAAAGTCTGTTGAACTGCAAATAAAAAAATATATAAAGCTGTGTTGACATCCATATATAATTATGGTATGATTATTCATACTAATTATACTTGAGGAGAGATGCATATGGATATACATGAAGGGAAATACGCATGGATGGTTAAAATCGGCGAAAAGGGGCAGTTTGTTATTCCGAAAGAAGCAAGAGAGAAGTTTTCCTTACATCCGGGAGATGAAATTTTGGTTCTCGGCGATGAGAAGAAGGGAATAGCAATTCTTCCAAAGGAAATGCAAAAGGAATATATCAAACGCATTTTCAGTGATATATAAGAATCAAAGAAGGGTGCGATATGAGCAAAATAGTTTTCTTTAATATTCCCGCCCACGGGCATACAAACCCAACTTTGGGTGTAATCGGGGAATTAGTCTCCCGCGGACACGAGGTATGGTATTATTCATATAACATTATGCGTGAAAATGTTGAGGCTGCAGGGGCAACATTTATCTCCTGTGACGGTTATGATACCGAGCAGAGGCTGAGTGCGAAAGATTATGCCCGAGTGGGAAAAGACCTTGCGTTTTCTACCAAGATACTCGTAGATACCACGCTGGCTCTTGATGATAAGGTTTGCAGAGAAATGGAACAGCTTCGTCCTGACTGTATAGTGGCAGATTCCATGGCGCTGTGGGGAAAGGCCGTTGCGTTAAAGCTTGATATACCCTTTGTTTCTTCAACAACAACCTTTGCTTTTAATCAGCATTCGGCAAAGATTATGAAGCAGGGTATCGGCGATTTGGTTAAGATGATTTTTGCCGCACCAAAAACTGCAAAGCAAGTAAAACGGTTGCAGAGTAAAGGTTATCCCGTAAAAAATATTCTTGATATTATCGGCAGTGATGATAACACTAACACGATTGTATACACGTCGCCGCAGTTTCAGCCGTGTTCAGAAACGTTTTCAAATAAATATGCATTCGTCGGTCCATCTATTCGGAATTCTTCCAATGAAATCGATAAAAAGAGAGATAAACTGGTATATATATCAATGGGAACTGTAAATAACGATATGGTGCCATTTTACAAAACCTGCATATCTGCTTTGGAGAATACGGATTATCAGGTTATTATGTCTGTCGGCAATCTTGTGTCTGTCGGGGATTTAGGAA
>JAZLCV010000099.1:0-23344 GCA_045614365.1 Eubacteriales bacterium
GATTTCCGCTGAGCGTGATCCGGCTGCTCTTCCGTGGGGCAAGCTCGGCGCTGAGTACGTTGTTGAGTCCACAGGTCTCTTCCTTACAAAGGAAAAGGCTGAGGGTCACCTTAAGGCAGGCGCTAAGAAGGTTGTTATGTCCGCTCCGTCCAAGGACGACACTCCGATGTTCGTTATGGGCGTTAACAACAAGGACTACACTTCCGACATGAACTTTGTTTCCAACGCTTCCTGCACAACAAACTGCCTTGCTCCGATCGCTAAGGTTCTTAACGACAACTGGGGCATCACAGAAGGTCTTATGACCACTGTTCACTCTGCTACTGCTACACAGAAGACTGTTGACGGTCCGTCTCTTAAGGACTGGCGCGGCGGCCGTGCAGCAAGCGGCAACATCATCCCGTCTTCCACAGGCGCTGCAAAGGCTGTTGGTAAGGTTATTCCGGAACTCAACGGCAAGCTCACAGGTATGTCTATGCGTGTTCCGACTCTCGACGTTTCTGTTGTTGACCTTACAGTTAACCTTGCAAAGCCGGCAAAGTACGACGAGATCTGCGCAGCTATGAAGGCAGCTTCCGAGGGCGAGCTTAAGGGTATTCTCGGCTACACAGAAGAAGCAGTTGTTTCTTCTGACTTCCTCGGCGATACACGCACATCCATCTTTGATAAGGATGCAGGTATTGCTCTCACCGATACTTTCGTAAAGGTTGTTTCATGGTACGATAACGAAATCGGTTACTCCAACAAGGTTCTTGAGCTCATCAAGCACATGTACTCTGTTGACCACAAGTAAGATATAACTTGTAAATTATGCCGCCGCGGTGGATTTCCACTGCGGCGGTTTTGTAGTAT
This sequence comes from Eubacteriales bacterium, assembly GCA_045614365.1. Classification (GTDB taxonomy): domain Bacteria; phylum Bacillota; class Clostridia; order Oscillospirales; family JAAYXM01; genus SIG480. The sequence goes on from JAZLCV010000099.1 coordinate 853, forward strand.
GAAGTGTTTAAATAATGAGGTTTGACATGTAAAGGAAACAGTGGTATACTGTATAGGCAATTAAAAAGGACATTAGAAGTGAGAGGTGAAAAAAGGTGAGTGAAGAAATCAAGAACACACCGGAAAAGAAAGAAAAGCTTGCGGGGGCGTGTCCGATTTGCGGATTCATAACGCCGTTTAACCCGGAAGCAGCCGGATTTTGCTGTCCTGTGTGCGGTGCGCCGTCCGGTCAGAATAAAAAGCAAGACAAATAATCAGAAGCTGCGGAAAACCCGCAGCTTCTTTTAAGTATACTATTTTTTTCTGAGATTGAGAAGCCTTACGACCACAGGGCTGAGAATAATATTGGTTCCGAGCTCAAAAAGGAAGTTTGCGCCGACAAGTACGAAAATCATATAGTGAGCAACTCCGCCGCCGAGACCTGCCGCAGCTGTCCAACCGGCAACTGTGTCCATAAAGAACAGCAGACAACCGATAAGAAAGATACCGGTGTTTATGAGCGGACAGACAATTGCTGCAACAAGTACTGCTATGTACTTGTTGTTTCTTGAAATAAACTTAAGTACACCCGGCTCGCAGGCATCGCAAAGCCCATGTTCTTTTTTGATACGACCGATAAGCTTTTCGGAACGCTTGTCAAGAGCGGTAAGAACACCCTTGTAGGCAAGACCTGCAAAAAGTCCGCAGGCAATACCCTTTGTGAGAACGGTGATGATTGTTCCCAAAACGTTGACGACAAGAAAAGCCGTCGCGTCTCCGCTTATCAGAACCGTTACGCCGAATACCAATCCAAGCCACGCGGCGATACCGACACCGCAAGTTGCCGCACCGATAACAATCGGTATGAGCACCAGCGAGATGGAAAACGGGCCAAGTTTGATGAACGCGCCCATCAGCTGAAGCACGATGACAAGTGCCGTCAGAATAGCGCCGAGTACCATAGTCTCGGTTGACATTCCTTTTTTAGTCTTTTGCATAATAATTCCTCCTTGCTGTCGTTCACATAAGTGATACAACGCTTTGAAATTTATTTATATTTTCTCCTTGCGGAGTAATATACAAAAGCAGGTTATTTATTTTTTCTGTAAAGTATGTTAAGTCCTTTCAAGATAAGGTCACGGTCAAGGGTGATATTGTGTTTGCAGTGCGGAATAATTGTATGTGATAGACCGCCGGTTGCATACACGGGCAGCTCCTTGCCGATTTCGTCGCAGAAACGGTCAATCATTCCATCAATCATAGCGGCATTTCCGAAAACAACGCCCGAACGCATACAGTCAACCGTGTTTTTTCCAATTACGGATTTCGGCGCTTCAAGGCTTATCTGAGGAAGCTGTGCCGTGCCGCTTGCAAGAGCGGAAAGGGCAATGTTCACACCCGGAATGATGGAAAGACCCGAGAAGGTTCCGGAATCTTCCATAATCATAATCTTTGTTGCGGTGCCCATATCAACGATAAGGGACGGACTGCCGTATATATGATGCGTCGCAACGCAAGCGCATATGAGGTCCGCACCGACAGAGGCGGGGTTATCGCAACGGATGTTTATGCCGGTCTTTATGCCGGGACCGACCATTAACGGTGTCGTGCAGTAAGCTATTTCAATTGCGCGCTTCATAACTGCGTTGAGAGGGGGGACAACAGACGAGATTATCGCGCCGCTTATTGCCTCTTTGTCGATGCAGTGAAGCTTTAATATGCTGTGGATTTTTGTTGCGTATTCGTCCTCGGTTTTTTTTGCATTTGTGGCAATGCGTGCAACAAAGCATAATGTATCGTTTTCAAATCCGCCGATGACGATGTTTGTGTTGCCTATATCTATTGCAAGTATCATAAATAAAATCCCTTCCGAAACGGTGTAACTGCCGTATTTTCCCACCTTTAGTATAATCCGTGCGAAGCCTTCTTGTCAAGCAAAAAGTGCACGGTAGGATAAAATCTCTTTTTTCGTTGACTTTTTGCGAGGTTTGGGATAATATATATTTATAATGCAAAGGAGACCAACTATGAGTAATATATATGAAAAGCTTATTTCTGCACGGGATTATGTCCGTGGGAAGATGGATTTTGTTCCGGAAGTTGCGATAGTTTTAGGTTCGGGACTCGGCGGACTTGCTGACGAGATTGACTGTGTGGGTACGGTACCTTACCGGGATGTTCCGTATTTTCCGGTGTCAACCGTTGCAGGGCACGAGGGAAAGTTTGTTTTCGGATATCTTGAGGATGTTCCGGTTGTCACAATGCGTGGGCGTGTGCATTTTTATGAAGGATATGATATTCACGATGTTGTTACCCCTGTACGCTTTATGGGAGTTCTCGGTGCAAAAAAACTTATTCTCACAAATGCCGCGGGCGGCATAAACCCAAGCTTTTCACAGGGGGCACTGATGATGATAACAGATCATATATCAAGCCTTGTTCCTTCGCCGCTTGTCGGTAAGAATATTGATGAGCTTGGTGTCCGTTTTCCGGACATGAGCGAGGTGTATTCCAAAAGATTCCGCGATGTCATAAGGGCATGCGCAGAAAGGCTTTCGATAGATGTAAAGGAAGGTGTGTATATCCAGACCTCCGGTCCGAATTATGAAACACCGGCAGAAATCCGTGCATATGAGCGTATGGGAGCAGATGCCGTCGGGATGAGCACTGCGGTTGAAGCGATGGCGGCACGGCATATGGGAATGGAAATTTGCGGCATAAGCTGTATAACCAATATGGCAGCGGGACTCAGCCCGCGCCCGCTTACACATGAGGAAGTGAAAGAAACGGCAGACCGTGTAAGCCGTGACTTTAAGGCGCTTATCCATGCGATTGTGTCGGAAATAGGCAAAATATGTTGAATAAAACTCAAAAGTATGGTAGAATAAGGTATATTCACAAAAAGGGTGCGTATTGATGAACATTGAAGGCATTTGCAAAATGTTTTGCATACGCGGCGAAATCGTCGCGTGCGACGTTATAAAAAGCGGGAATATAAATGATACGTTCAAGGTTACATTCCGGTATGGTGAACAGGAAAACTGTTACATTGTCCAGCAGATTAACACATACGTTTTCCGTGAACCGTGTAGAATGATGGAGAATATCTCCCGGGTTACAGACCATATTGCGTCAAAGCTCGGAGACGGGTGCGAGCGTATGGTGCTTAAGTTTTTTAAAACGGAAAGCGGGGACAGCTGTTTCTTTGATGATGAGGGAAAGTGTTGGCGCGCGTATCGGTTTATCGACAATTCCGTCACATTTGACTCATGCGATGACCTTGAAGTTCTTTATCAGGCAGGATTTGCATTCGGGCGTTTTCAGATGAATCTCCGCGATTTTGACGCATCGGCACTTTATGAAACGATTCCGGATTTCCACGATACGGAAAAACGTATGAGGACACTTCTTTCTCACGTGGACGAAGATCCGCTTGACAGAGCGCGCGATGCCGCGGATGAAATTGCCTTTTTCCGCGAGAATCTTGACAGGGCGGTAAAGCTTACAAGAATGCAGAAGCAGGGGCTTTTGCCGCTGCGCGTTACGCATAATGACACAAAATGTAATAATGTTTTGTTTGATACGGAAACAAAGCAGGCTCTTGCGGTAATAGACCTTGACACGGTTATGCCGGGGCTTGCTCTTCATGACTACGGAGATGCTGTCCGATTTTCGGCAAACACTGCTGAAGAGGATGAGCCGGATGTATCAAAAATTGCGCTTGACAACGGAAAATTCCGCGCGTTTACGGAAGGCTTCCTCTCTGCTTGCGGGAATATTTTAACCGAGCGGGAAAAGGAAAATCTTGTAGACAGCGTCATTGTAATAGCGATGGAACTTGCGGGAAGATTTCTTGATGACTATCTCACGGGAGATAAATACTTCAAGACGGATTACCCCGGACACAATCTCGTCCGTACCCGTGCACAGGTAACACTTGCGCGCGATATAATCGCAAGGTATGACGAGCTTAATTCGATAGTAAAAGAAATACTATAAAAACAAAAAGGATGGTTTAAAAATGGGATTTTTAACAGGTAAAACAGTAATAATCACAGGAGCAGGTCGCGCGGTTCTCTCTGACGGAAGATGCGGCTCTATCGGCTACGGTATTGCAACTGCATATGCAAAAGAGGGCGCAAATATCGTTATTACGGGAAGAAACGTAAAGAAACTTGAGGATGCAAAGGCAGAACTCGAAAAGCTTTACGGTATCAAGGTTCTTATCCTCCAGGCGGATATTGCATCCGGCGCGGATAATGAAGCTACTGTAAAGAAGGTTGTTGAGGAAACGATGAAGGAATTCGGGCGCATTGATGTGCTTATTAACAACGCTCAGGCGTCTGCTTCCGGTGTTCCGCTTGCAGAGCATACAACAGAGCAGTTTGACCTTGCAATGTACTCCGGCCTTTATGCAACGTTCTACTATATGAAGGCGTGTTATCCGTATCTTAAGGAGACTAAAGGCTCTGTAATCAACTTCGCATCGGGTGCGGGTCTTTTCGGAAACTTTGGTCAGTGCGCATATGCCGCTGCAAAGGAAGGCATCCGCGGTCTTACGCGCGTTGCCGCGACGGAATGGGGCAAGGACGGAATAAACGTAAATATCGTTTGCCCGCTTGCATGGACGGCTCAGCTTGAGCAGTTCAAGAACGCATATCCCGATGCGTTTGATAAAAACGTTCATATGCCGCCGATGGGACACTTCGGCGATGCAGAGCTTGAAATCGGACGTGTCTGCGTACAGCTCGCACATCCGGACTTCAAGTATATGACAGGTGAAACCCTTACGCTTGAAGGTGGTCTCGGTCAGCGCCCGTAAAAACACGAATAAACTTACCGCCGCGGGGAATACCCCGCGGCGGGTTTGTGGTTGTTTGTAAGTTTTTTTACGGCGTAACAACGCCTTTTTGCAGGAGAATGTTTGCATAAAGCGCGGTCTCACCGGTTGCGACTATCGCGTATGCCTCTTCAGCTTCTCGGTAAAATTCAAAGCGCTCAATTTCGCCGATGGCATCGGCACCGCGTTTATCGTGGCGCTTCACAATCTCGCAGTACTCATCCCAGATGGGTGTTTCCACGTCATCACCGGGCATAACCTGCATCAGATTAACCGGCTTATCAACGTAGGTATCAAGCGGGAAGAGAGTGAGGATTGCGTCAAGCAGCTCACAAGCACCGTGACCGTCTGCGCGTATGACAATAGCGTTTTTGCCGAGTGCCTCGGCAGGGAAGTTTCCGTCTGCAATAACTATGCGGTCGCTGTGCCCCATTTCGCAGAGCACCTTTAAAAGCTCGGGGGAAAGAATGGGAGGAATGTTTTTTAACATATGTATCGTCTCCTTACATAAAATTATTCTCGGCTTATATACTGCTTAAACTCTCGTGGAGAAACACCTTTGTATTTCTTGAACGTCCGTGAAAAATGCGAAAGTTCGTTAAATCCGCTTTCGTATGCCGCGTCGGTCACGCTTCTGCGGTTGGTTGACATCTCAAACGCAGCGCGCTCTACTCTCAGTCGGTTTATGTATTCCGTCGGAGGCTGACCGGTGAACTCGCGGAATACGCGGCAGAGATATTTTTCGTTAAATCCCGATTGTGCGGAGAGGTCGGCAAGCGTGATTTTTTCGGTATAGTTTTTTTCAATCCAGCTTATCAGAGATGCAACAATCTTTTTCTTGTGGCCGCGCAGGTTTCTTTCGGATTTGCGTATGCGACCGTCGGAAAGAAGATGAAAAAACAGCTTGTTCAATATTCCGCATACGGCAAGCTCATAGTATTTATCCGCAGCGCACATAGTCTCAAAAAGCTCAACTGCGGTTTTGTACAGCGGTGTGTTTTCGGGATGAAGCTGAGGAACGAGCTCGGCATCTCCTGCAAGAAGCGGAACAAGATACCCTGCCGCTTTTCCCTGATTGAAGCCGCGAATCATATTCAGGTCAAAGACTATGCATTCGTAAACGCAATCCTCAGGCTCTGCGCGTGTCAGAACATGACCGCTTACAAAGATAATATCGCCGGTTTCTGCAAGGTATTCTTCATTGTTAAGAAAAACGCGCAGCTTTCCGGCAAGAACGCGTATGAGCTCGAATTCCTTGTGCCAATGCAGTTGCATTACATAGCGTATATGGCGGTGGTCGAGAAAATAATACTCAATCGGAAAATCCATCGAGCCATGTTGTTTTGTCTCTTCATAGTCAATAATATTCATACAAAACCTCAAAAAAGTGAAAATGCATCAAGTTTCAAAAAGGATATGACAAGTATTTTGCGGTAAAAGATACTATAATTCAAATATAACATATAAAACGTTAAATTTCAACCTTAAATATATTTTTTGGAGGTAATTTTTATGGCAGAGAACAGACTTATAGGGGAATATCCCGTAATAGGAATCCGTCCGACGATCGACGGACGCCGCGGTCCGCTTAAGGTTCGTGAGTCACTTGAGGTTCAGACAATGAATATGGCAAAAAGTGCTGCACGCCTTTTTGAGGAAAACCTCAGATATTCAAACGGCGAGCCGGTGAAGGTTGTCATTGCAGACACAACAATCGGACGTGTTGCCGAGGCTGCGGCGTGTGCAGACAAATTCCGCCGCGAGGGAGTTGATATAACACTTACCGTTACTCCGTGCTGGTGCTACGGTGCCGAGACAATGGATATGGATCCGAATACGATAAAGGCAGTGTGGGGGTTTAACGGAACGGAGCGCCCGGGCGCGGTCTATCTTGCATCCGTGCTTGCAACCCACTCACAGAAGGGACTTCCTGCTTTCGGAATTTACGGAAGCGAGGTTCAGGATGCCGACGATACAAGCATTCCGGCAGACGTTACCGAAAAGCTTCTTCGCTTTGGTCGTGCGGCTGTTGCGGCGGCAACAATGCGCGGCAAGTCCTATCTCCAGATAGGCTCCATCTGCATGGGCATCGGCGGCTCGATTATTGACACCGACTTTATCGAGGATTATCTTGGAATGCGTGTTGAGTCTGTTGACGAGGTGGAGGTCATCCGCCGTATGACAGAGGAGATATACGATAAGGAAGAGTTTGAAAAGGCGCTTGCATGGACAAAGAAAAACTGCATTGAGGGATTTGATAAAAATCCGGAAAATATGCAGAAGGATCGTGCAAGAAAGGATGCCGATTGGGAGTTTGTCGTCAAGATGATGCTCATCATCAAAGACCTTATGAACGGCAACAAGAACCTTCCCGAAGGTTGTGAGGAAGAAAGAGTAGGTCACAATGCTATCGCTGCAGGTTTCCAGGGTCAGAGACAGTGGACGGATTTTTATCCGAACTGTGATTTTCCCGAAGCTCTTCTCAATACTTCGTTTGACTGGAACGGTGCGCGTGAGCCGTACATACTTGCAACGGAGAACGATGTTCTCAACGGTCTTGGTATGCTCTTTATGAAGCTTCTCACCAACCGTGCACAGATGTTTGCCGATGTCCGCACATATTGGAGCGGAGATGCTGTAAAGCGTTGCACGGGTTATGATATAGAAGGTCACGCAAAGAACAGCGATGGATTTATCCACCTTATAAATTCAGGTGCGTGCTGCCTTGATGCAAACGGGCAGGCAAAGGATGAGAACGGAAATCCGGTTATGAAGCCGTGGTATGAAGTTTCCGAGCAGGATCAGAAGGCTATCATGGAAAACACAACATGGAATTATGCAGATCTCGGATATTTCCGCGGTGGCGGATATTCTTCGCGCTTTATCACCAAGGCGGAAATGCCGGCCACAATGATAAGATTGAACCTCGTAAAGGGACTTGGTCCGGTTCTTCAGATTGCAGAAGGCTGGACGGTTGAGCTTCCCGATAACGTTACAGATACGCTGTGGAAACGCACGGACTATACCTGGCCGTGCACATGGTTTGCTCCGCGTTGCACCGGTAAGGGCGCGTTCACAAGTGCGTATGACGTTATGAACAACTGGGGTGCAAACCACGGTGCAATTTCGTACGGACATATCGGTGCAGACCTTATCACGCTTTGCTCGATGCTCCGAATTCCGGTATGTATGCACAATGTTCCGGAGGAAAAGATTTTCCGTCCGAGCGCATGGAACGCTTTCGGCATGGATAAAGAGGGACAGGATTATCGCGCTTGCGCCGCATTCGGTCCTCAGTTTAAAAAGTAGGTGAAGTATTATGCAGACTTATCTTGCAATTGATATCGGCGCATCCGGTGGCCGCCACATTCTCGGCAAATTGGTGGACGGACGGCTGGTGATGCGCGAAGTGTACCGCTTTGAAAACGGTATGGAAGAAAAAGACGGAGTTCTCACGTGGAATATAGATTCGCTTTCCGAAAATATCATCCGAGGAATTGAGGCGTGCCGCGATGCGGGAGAGATTCCCGATACCGTTGCGATTGACACGTGGGGTGTTGACTACGTTCTCATTGATGATGCCGGAAAGCCGATATATCCTTGCGTTGCATACCGTGATGCCAGAAATGAAGCGGCAATACCGGAGGTTGAAAAGATAATTTCTTTTGATGAGCTTTATGAGAAAACCGGTATTCAGAAAGCAAGCTATAACACGATTTATCAGCTGATGTGCGATAAGATAAGCGGAAAGCTTGAAAAAGCAGAGAATATTCTCCTTATGCCGGACTATTTTTCGTATGTTCTTACAGGTGTTATGAAAAATGAATATACCATGGCATCTACTTCCTCGCTCGTAAATGCAAAGACACGGCAGTGGGATATGGAGCTTATCAAAAAGCTCGGATATCCGGAAAAGCTGTTTAAAACACTTTGCGAGCCGGGAACAGTTGTCGGACGATTTTCTCCGGATATTGCGGAGCGTGTGGGCTTTTCCGCAGAGGTGATTTTTGCACCGGCGCACGATACCCAGTCCGCGGTTATTGCCTGCCCGATAGACGATGAAAGCGTTTACATCTCATCCGGTACGTGGAGCCTTGTCGGAACGGAGCTTGAAAGCCCTGTTTCGACGAATGCCGCGAAAATAGCAAATTTTGCAAACGAAGGTGGGGCAGCGGGAAGATACTGCTTTCTCAAAAATATAATGGGTATGTGGCTTTTCCAGAGCATCAGGAAGGAAATCGGCAAAGACAAATACAGCTATGACGATATGATGCATATGGCAATGGAAAGCACATATGACAGCGCAATTGACCCGACGGACAATGCATTCCTTGCGCCGAAAAGTATGGTAGAGGCAATCCGCACATACCTTGGAGAGCAGGAACTTCCCATAGCAGATGTTCTCCGCTCGGTTTATCTCGGGCTTGCACGGTCGTACAAAAAGACGGTTGACGAGATATGCGAGGTTACCGGTAAAAAGGTAAGTAGGATATGCATCGTCGGCGGCGGAAGTCGGGATGAATTCTTAAACCGCTTAACCGGAGAGGTTACGGGCTGCAGAATAAGCGCAGGGCCTACAGAGGGGACTGCGGCAGGAAACATACTCTCGCAGATTATGGCAAAAAATCCGTCCTTCACTCTCGCAGATGCGCGCAAATGCATAAAGAATACTTTTGAAATTAAAGAGATATGATGATAAAAACACCTGCACTGTGCGGTTACAGTGCAGGTGTTTTCAGAATACGGTAATGTTTTTATGATTTTTCTTGCAAATGGGATACATTTATGTTACAATATAGGGTGGAAATTAATCAGGAGGTCTTTTATATGTCAGGAAAAGTCATCCTCGGTGCTCAGTGGGGCGATGAGGGAAAGGGTAAATTTATTGATATTTTCGCATCAGAGGCAGACCTTGTTGTTCGTTCTCAGGGCGGCAATAACGCAGGTCATACCGTTATCGTCGGTGACAATGTGTACAAGCTTCATCTTATCCCGTCGGGCATTCTCTATCCGGGAACAATGAACGTTATCGGTTCGGGTGTTGTGCTTGACCCAAAGGTTATTCTTGCAGAGATGGACGAGCTTGCTTCAAAGGGTGCGCCGCTTGATAACCTCTTTATCGACGAGCGAACACACGTTATCATGCCGTGGCATATAGAGCAGGACGGTCTTGAAGAGGCTGCCCGCGGTGCAGGCAATATAGGAACAACTAAAAAGGGTATCGGTCCGTGTTATATGGATAAGGCACAGCGCATCGGTATCCGTATGCATGACTTCATTTCTAAAGAAAAGTTTTTTGCGGCGGTAAAGCGCGTGGGCGAAATGAAGAATAAGCTGTTTGTAAATTATTACGGTGGCAAGGCTCTTGACCTTGATGCAATTGCTGAGGAATACTGGAGCTATGCCCAGCGTCTTGCACCGATGGTGCGCGATACAAGCGTTATGGTCTTTGATGCAATCAAGGCAGGCAAGAAGGTTCTTTTTGAGGGCGCTCAGGGTACGCTCCTCGATATTGATATGGGTACATATCCGTACGTTACATCCTCTCATCCGGTTGCAGGCGGTGTTTGCGTTGGTGCAGGCATCGGTCCCACTCTCATTGAAGAGGTTGTAGGCATATTCAAGGGTTACACAACCCGCGTCGGTCAGGGTCCGTTCCCGACAGAGCTTGACGACGAGATTGGCGAATACATCCGTCAGGCAGGTGCAGAGTTTGGTGTAACGACAGGCCGTGCACGCAGAACAGGTTGGTTTGACGCAGTTATGGCACGTTACGCGGTACGTGTAAACGGTCTTACATCTATCGTAATCAATAAGATTGACCCGCTTCGCGGTCTTCCGAAGATCAAGCTTTGCACAGCTTATGAAATGGACGGCAAGATTGTAAACGATTTCCCGGCAGACCTTGATAATCTTGCAAAGTGCAAGCCGGTTTATGAGGAATTTGACGGTTTTGATGAAGACCTTTCCGGTATCAGAAACTATAATGACTTCCCGCAGAGTGTTAAGACATATATCGATGCAGTTGAAAAGGCTTGCGGATGCAAGGTTTCCATTGTTGGCGTAGGACCTGACCGCGAGCAGATAGTCTATAAGGATTAGGAGATATTCTTATGTCTAAAATAAATGTTGTTGGCCTTGGATATATCGGTCTTCCAACCGCACTTATGTTTGCATCTCATGGTGTTGAGGTTGTGGGAACAGATTATAATGCAGAGCTTGTTGCAACTCTTAACGCAGGAAAAACTACCTTTGAAGAGGATGGGCTTGACGAGCTGTTTAACAACGCTCTTTCCTGCGGAATAAAGTTCACTACGGAGTATATCCCGACAGATGTGTATATCGTTTCGGTTCCGACTCCGTATGACAAAGCAAGCAAGAAGATCGACCCGAAATACGTTATCAGCGCGGTAAAAAGCGTTATGGCGGTTTGCCCGAAGGGTGCAACCGTTGTTATTGAGTCAACCGTTTCTCCCGGAACAATTGACCGCTTTGTTCGTCCGGTAATTGAAGAAAACGGCTTTGTTATCGGTACCGATATCAACCTCGTTCACGCACCGGAGCGCATTATTCCGGGCAATATGGTATACGAGCTTGAGCACAATTCGAGAACAATCGGCGCTGACAGCAAGGAAATCGGAGAGAAGATAAAGGCGCTTTACGCGTCCTTCTGCAAGGGTGAAATTGTGGTTACCGATATCCGCACAGCTGAAATGTCGAAGGTTGTTGAGAATACCTTCCGTGATATAAACATCGCATTTGCAAATGAGCTTGCAAAAATCTGCCGCAGTGACGGTATGGATGTTTATGAAATTATCCGCATTGCAAATAAGCATCCGCGCGTAAATATTCTCCAGCCGGGCCCCGGTGTCGGGGGTCACTGTATTTCCGTTGACCCGTGGTTCCTTGTCGGGGATTATCCCGGTCTTGCAAACATCATTCTCTCGGCACGTAAGATAAACGACTCCATGCCGGAGTTTGTGCTTGAGCGTATACGTGAGATTATGGACGAGAACAACATTACCGATATTTCCCGTGTTGGTCTTTACGGTCTTACCTATAAGGAAGATGTTGATGATGTGCGTGAAAGTCCGGCATTGCAGATGCTTGACAGTATGAAGCGTCATCTCGGCGGTAAGATTTGCGCATATGACCCGTTTGTGAAGACACGTCTCTGTGACGGTCAGGTATTTGACTTTGATGAGTTCTTATCATCGGTTGATATCGTCGTTGTGCTTACATCACACACGCATATAAAGGAAAATGCCGACCGCCTGAATGATAAGATTGTATTCGATACAAGAAACATCATCTCCGGCAAAAAGGTTTATAAGCTGTAAGAAAGAAATGTAATCAAAAAGCTAAAGGTTTCTTTGCTCTTATTTGAGGGCGAAGAAACCTTTTTGCAATTTTTCGTGTCTACTTTTCTTGACTGGTACAAATAAATGCATCACTCATCCTTCTTCGCTATTATACTGTTAAGCTCGGCTCCGAGGATGAGAATCATTCCGGCAAAGTACATCCACAGCATAAGAAGCATTACGGCACCGACGGAGCCGTAGAAAAGGGAAGAAGATACAATATGGTTTACATAGAACGAGAACCCGCCGGTAAGAATGAGAAATCCGACAAGGGAAAACAGCGTTCCGGGGATTGTTTCGGAAAACTTAATCTTTTTTGAGGGAATTATTTTATAAATAACAGACATTGTGAAAAACAGAATGACTGCCATTGTTATCCAACGCCAGACGGAAAGTAAATCCACGAAAGCGAATGCGAGCGTGATATTTGCGATAAGCTTTGATACGAAATCATTCCCGAATGCAACGAGCACAACACAGGCGAGGAAGATAAGTGCGAAGAGGAAAATGAAAAGCATAGAAAAGAAAATTTGCGCAAAAAAGCCGCGGCGCTGTGATATATCATAGGCACGGTTGAAAGCCGCGGCGAGGCTGCGAACGGATTTTGAAGCCGAAAAAAGTGCAAGGAAAATACCGAATGAAAGAAGGCTTATGCCGCTTTGGCTGTTGATGTATTCAAGATACTGCGCGATAAAGGTTACAATCTGTTCGGGGAAAAATGGCTCGAGAAACGATATTGCGGCGTTGCCGGGAATATCAAATGATGCGATAAGCGCATTTACGAAAATAAGAAACGGGAACACGGACAGAATGAAAAAATAGGCAATCTGTCCTGCGGTATAGCTTATGTTATGTCTGCGAAAACGCGAATAAAGTTCGCGCGCAATTTCGCAAGAATATGAAAAACGTCTTTTCAGCTCGTTTAGCATACATATTCACCTCGTGCTTATTATACACTATCGGGTTCGATTTGAAAAGCATGAATTGTAAAATGTTTTTGTATGTAAATACTTTATATTGTATTTTCTGATTAATTTTGTTATAATATATAACATAAATAATAAAGGAAAAAACGATATGAAAAATACTAAATGGATAACTGGACAATATGATGAAGCGACAGTTGCTCTTCTTGAAGAAAGCCTTGGAGTTTCGTCTCTTACGGCAAAGCTTCTTTCTGTGCGAGGTGCTACTACGCCGGATGCGGCGTCTGCTTTTACAAAAAAAGATATCGAGGATTTATACGACCCCTTTCTTCTGCGCGATATGCAAAAGGCGGTTGACAGGATAGGCTCGGCAATTGCCAGCAATGAAAAAATTGCCGTTTACGGGGATTATGATGCAGACGGGGTTACATCCACATACATACTTGTGCATTTCCTCCGCTCGCTCGGTGCAGATGTTACGTATCACATTCCGGACAGATTTGAGGAGGGATATGGTGTATCACGCAGTGCGCTTGAAAAGCTTGCAAATGAAGGAGTTTCCCTCGTTGTAACGGTTGACACGGGAATAACGGCAATTGAGGAATCGGCATATGCAGCGGAGCTTGGGCTTGACCTTGTTATAACCGATCACCATAAATGTGCGGAAAAGCTTCCGACGGCGTGTGCTGTTGTAAACCCGAACCGTGAAGACTGTGCATATCCGTTTAAAGCCCTTGCCGGAGTGGGCGTTGCGTTTAAGCTTATTTCCGCAATGAGCGGAGGAGTGCGCGAAATTGCCGAAAAGTATCTTCCGTATGTGTGCATCGGTACGGTCGCGGATGTTATGCCGATTATAGATGAAAACAGAATTATTGTTTCAAACGGGCTCTCACTTATTGATGAGCGGCGTGATGCAGGAATTTCTGCGCTTTTGGAGGAAGCCGGAACAAAGAAGAACGAACCGCTTACTGCAGGCGCAATCGGGTTTCTTGTCGGACCGAGAATGAATGCCGCAGGACGTATGGGAAGCGCGGAGCTTGCGCTGGAGCTGCTTTTTGCCGAAGGGGAGACTGCAACGGCGCTTGCCGCACAGCTTGGCGAAAAGAACAGAGAACGCCAGAAATGTGAAAGTGATATCGTGAAAGAAGCTCTTGCGGTTATGGAAAAAAATCCGGACTACAACACCGGAAGTGTTATTGTTCTGTCCGGTGAAGGATGGCATCACGGGGTGCTGGGAATAGTTGCTTCGAGAATCTGCAATATGTTCGGTAAGCCGACGATTCTCATTTCCGAAGAGGAGGGGCAGTGCCGCGGATCAGGTCGCAGTGTGGAGGGCGTAAGCCTTCATTCGGCGCTTGGAAGATGCGCGCATCTGCTTGAAAAGTTCGGTGGGCATGACCTTGCCGCAGGTGTGGTTGTAAAGCGTGAGAATATTGGAGAATTTCGCCGGTTGCTCAATGAAGAGCTGTATGAAGAAATGCGCGAATACGTGCCGGTACTGAATATTGATTTTGAGGCAACGGCGAAGGAGCTTACGCTTTCTCAGCTTCACGGACTTCGCATTATGGAACCGTACGGCAAGGATAATGAGGCACCGAAGCTGCGCCTTAACAAATGCAGAATAACGCGGATTGTTCCGATAGGTAATAACCGTCATACAAAGCTTACGGTTGAGTGTGCGGGAAAGTTTCAATGCGTGTTTTTCGGGCGTCGCGCGGAGGATTTGCCGGTTTCTGAAGGGGATCTTGCAGACATAGTGTTTACGCCCGAGATAAATACCTTCCTTGGTGAAAGCGTTCAGCTTCATGTGAAAGATTTAAGACCGGCAGAGGCGGATATTTCAGAGTTTGAAATTGCGTTTGAATGTTTAAAAGAAGCAGAAGAGGGAAGGAAAAAAGCCGAGGGTGAGGTAAGCTATGAAGAGCTTGGAAAAATCTGGCGGATGATAACCCGCGCTGATTTTATTACCGATGCACCTCTCCTTGCAGTAAAGCGCCACGCTTTTGCCGTGACGCGCGCAATAACTCTTCCAAAGCTTCTTATTGCGATGCAGATATTCTCTGAAGTTGACCTTATGAGCTATGAAATCAGTAATTATAGGGTACGCATAAAAATTGCAGAGCATAATAATAAAGTGGACATTAACGATTCCAAGACATATAAATTATTTAAAAGTTGTGGGAGTAGATGATATCTTATGATGCCCGAAGGAAAATATCAGGAACTTATAAGTAAAATAAAGGGATATATGCCCCATGCGGATGAGCAGAGAATTCACGAAGCATATGATCTTGCCACCGCAGCGCATGAGGGGCAGAAAAGACGTGACGGCAGCGATTACGTAACGCATCCGATTGCCGTTGCGGAAATCGTTGCGGATATGGAACTTGATACAGATTCTGTTGTATCTGCGCTCCTTCATGACTGTATCGAGGACACAGACTGCGGATATGATAAAATAAAATCCAGATTCGGCAAAGAGGTTGCAGATATCGTAGAGGGTGTATCAAAGCTTACCCGCATGCCGTATACCAGCAAAGAGGAAGCCCAGATAGAGAATCTTCGCAAGATGTTTCTGTACATGGGCAAGGATATCCGCGTTATCCTCATAAAAATTGCAGACAGGCTTCACAATATGCGTACCATCGAATTTCACAAGCCGGACAAACAGCGCGAAAAGGCATTGGAAACGATGGAGGTTTATGCTCCTCTCGCGCACCGCCTCGGTATGCAGAAGGTGAAATGGGAGCTTGAAGACCGTTCTTTGCGTTGTCTTGACCCGGTCGGGTACGGTGAGATTACGGAAGAACTTGAAAAGCGAAGCGAGGAGCGCGATGAGTTTTTAAGCCATATTAAGGAAAGCCTTGTAACGAGGCTTGATGAGGCGGGAATATCCGCGACACTGCAGAGCAGGGTTAAGCATATTTACAGCATTTACAGAAAAATGTATACTCAGCACAAGACGATTGATGAGGTATATGATCTTTACGCTGTGCGCGTAATAGTTGAGACTGTTGCCGATTGCTATAATGTGCTCGGATTTATTCACGATATGTACCATCCCGTGCCGGGACGGTTCAAGGACTATATAAGCACGCCGAAGCCGAATATGTACCAGTCTCTCCATACAACGGTTATCGGACGTGAGGGTATTCCGTTTGAGGTGCAGATACGTACGCGCGATATGCACCAGACGGCGGAATACGGCATTGCCGCGCACTGGAAATACAAATCGGGAGTCGGCAAGACAAATCTTGAGGAAAAGCTTGCGTGGGTGCGTCAGCTTCTTGAAAATCAGGAGGTTGAGGATGAGGATTTTGTATCGTCGCTCAAAACGGATATGTTCAGCGATGAGGTGTATGTCTTTACTCCGAATGGTGATGTTATAAGCCTTCCGGCAGGATCAACGCCAATAGATTTTGCATATTCAATCCACTCTGCCGTTGGAAACAGAATGGTGGGGGCAAAGGTAAACAACCGTATGGTACAGCTCGATTACAAGCTGCAGAACGGTGAAATTGTAGAGGTTCTTACATCAAATGCAGGAAAGGGACCGAGCCGTGACTGGATAAAAATTGTAAAAACGGGCGAGGCGCGCAACAAAATAAAGCAATGGTTCAAGAAAGAGTGCCGCGAAGAAAATATTTTGCGCGGACGCACAGAGCTTGAGCGCGAGCTTCGTCGTGAAGAGATAAATTTTTCGGACGAAGCGGTTACTGCGGCGATTGCAACCGTGTCAGGAAGAATGTCGTTTTCAAAGGTTGACGAGCTTTTTGCAAGCATAGGCTATGGCGGAACTAAGATTTCGCGAGTAGTAAACCGTGTCAAGACAGAGCTTGTGAGAAATGCTCCTCCGCCGGAAAATGCGGATGAAGAAGTTCAGGAGAAGATTGCGGCATCGCCGAAGCCGAAGACATCTAATTCGGGTGTTATTGTACCCGGCGTTGAAAACTGTCTTGTAAAGTTTGCGCGTTGCTGTACTCCTATTCCGGGAGACAGCATTATCGGATTTATAACGCGCGGCTATGGTGTTTCTGTTCACCGCTCTGATTGTCAGAATGTTGTGAACGCGATGAAGGATGCAAATGACTTAACGCGCTGGATTGCGGTTTCGTGGGCAGATGATATAAAGGATAAGTTCCAGACCTCTCTCCAGATTTCCGCAAAGGACAGAAACGGTCTTGTTATGGATATTGCGGCGGTTTTAAACACCATAAAAATTCCGGTGCACCAGCTTGATGCGCGTCGTCTGGGCGACGGGTATGCGGTTATTAATATAGTTATGAACACCAACGGAAAGGAACAGCTTGAGTTTGTTATGAACAAGCTTCACAGCGTTACCGGCGTTATAGACGTAAAGCGTTCGCTCAGTTAGGGCAGAAAGTTAAGGAGGAAAAACAGTGAGAGCAGTAATTACGCGGGTGAAATCTGCGGAGGTAAAGATAGACGGAAGAACTCATTCTAAAATAAAAAACGGACTTTTGATTCTTCTTGGTGTTTCCACTTCAGACTCTACAACGGATGCGGAATATCTCGCAAAAAAGATATCGCAGATGCGAATATTTGAAGATTCCGAGGAAAAGCTCAATCTTTCCTGTTCACAGGTCGGTGGTTCAATGATGGTTGTTTCAAACTTCACGCTTTATGCAAACACGCAAAAGGGAAACCGACCGAGCTTTGTTGATGCGGCGCGGCCGGAGCTTGCAAAGCCTCTTTATGAGTATTTTGTTGCTCTGCTTCGTGATGCGGGCTACAAGACGGAGACAGGTGTGTTTGGCGCGTATATGGAGCTTGAATCCGTGAACGACGGACCTATTACGGTTGTGATGGATACAGAGGATGTGTTTGGGAAGGCATAACAGGTCTGAATAAATTCAGACAGATAAGAGATAAATGAGAAAGATAATAGATAAAGAAAATGCTTTGCATTTTGAATTTGTTTGTTATTATTTTGCGGCTTGAGCGAAGCGAAAGGAATGGCTGTAAAAATGAACATAAAGACAATTCCCGTCGGATTTCTCGGCACAAACTGCTATCTGGTGCACGACGGATATGAAGCGGCAGTTATTGACCCGGGTGCCGATGCGGAAAAAATTCTTGCAGCAGCGGAGGCAGACGGAGTTGAGATAAAGTGTATTATTCTTACCCACGCACATTTTGACCATGTGCTTGCGGTTTCGGATATACAGAAAAAGACAGGTGCCGTGCTTGTTGCAAATACCGCAGAAAAGAAGAGAATGTGCGATGAATATCTTTGCGGATGCGGAGCTGCTACAGGAAAGAAATTCACTCCGCTGTATGCGGATATAGAAATTGATGAGCGCGGAGCGCTTGATATAGGAAAAATGCGCTTTGAATTCATCAGAACTCCGGGGCACACTGAAGGAAGTATGTGCATAATATGTGATAATGTTATGTTTTCGGGAGATACTCTTTTTGCCGGAACGTGCGGAAGATGCGATCTTCCGGGCGGGGATTATGAGGACATTCTCCGTTCACTGAAGCTGCTCTGTGAGCTTCCGGGGGATATGCGCGTGCTTCCCGGACACGAAAGAGAAACAACGCTCTCGCAGGAGCGTGTATACAATCCCTATATGGCAGAGGCGATGAGACGTTGAAGGTATATTTAGACGGGCATAATTTTGAATTTGCCGTGCAACAGATATATATGTGTATGTTTCCGAATTCCCATGCGGAATTTGCGGATGAATATGAGAACAGCGGCGATTTTATAAAATCTTCGCTGTTGATCTCGGGGAATACGGCATTTTCCGAAACACAGATACGTATTGACGGAAAAGTGTCTGTAGGTAAGGCTGATTTTTCGATTGCACAAGTCACCGATGAAGAAGAAATAAAGCGCATAAAAAAGCGCGCCATAAAGACTTCGTTTTACAGAGCAAGCCTTGCGTTCCTTCCCAAAGCTCCCGTATGGGGCGCGCTTACGGGCGTGCGCCCGTCGAAGGTTGCGGCAAAGTATATAAAGCTTGGAAAGGGAGTTGAGGAAACCGCACGGCTTATGCAGGAGGACTTCTTTGTATCACCTGACCGTGCGCTTTTAGCGGCAAAGTGTGCCGTGCGTGCCGAAGAAATGGCGAAAAATACAGATCGGCATGATATGTCGCTATATGCGGGGATACCGTTTTGCGCGTCACGGTGCCGATATTGCTCTTTTGTGAGCCACTCCATAGAAAAGGCAAAGCACCTTGTGGCTCCGTATCTTAGAATGCTGGAAAGCGAGCTTCGGGGAGTTTCGGATGCTTGCAAAAGTGCCGGATTGAACCTGCGTTCAATATATATCGGAGGGGGAACACCGACCGCTCTTTCAAATGAGGAGCTTTCCTTTGTCCTCGGGTGTATATCACGGAATTTCGATATAGGAAGCATTGATGAATACACCGTTGAGGGAGGAAGACCGGATACTCTCAGTGTTGAAAAAATACGGACGATTGCGGAAAGCGGTGCAACGCGTATAAGTGTAAATCCACAGACTATGAATGACGGTATTCTCAGGCAGATGGACAGACGGCATACGGCTTCGGATGTTGTCCGCGCGATTTCGGATGTAAGGCGCGTGGGCGGACTTACAATAAACACCGACCTCATTGCGGGGCTCCCGAACGACAGCTTTGAAAGCTTTAAAAATTCGGTTGATTCGCTTATTGAGCTACGACCTGAGAACATAACCGTTCATACGCTTGCTGTTAAAAAAGGCTCGGATCTGCATCGTGAAAACTACATCCTGCCGGATGGCGATGAGACGGCACGGATGGTGGAGTATGCAATGCAGGCGCTCGGCAGTGCCGGATACAATCCTTATTACTTGTACAGACAGAAGTATATGTCGGGAAATCTTGAAAACGTGGGGTATTCCGTGCCGGGATATGAGAGCGATTACAATAATTATATAATGGATGAACTTCACACAATCGTTTCGGCGGGTGCCGGTGGTGTTACCAAGCTTGTTGACCGCGAAAATGCAAGGGTGGAAAGAATATTCAACCCTAAATATCCGTATGAATACAACAATGCGGAAGAAAAGATTGCTGTAACAAAGCAGAGAATAACTGACTTTTTTAACGGTGAGGAGGTGCGTGAAAGTGGCACTTGATGTCAGAGAAATAAACGCCGCGATAAAAAGTGATCCCGGGGCTTTTGTTTCGGAATGTGAGGAAAATTATGAAAAAAACGTAAAATCCGCGGCAAAAAAAATTGCCGGTAAGGTTTCGCATAATTGTGTTGTTCTTCTTTCGGGTCCGTCCGGCTCGGGAAAGACCACTACTGCAATGAAGCTTGAGCGTGAGCTTGAATCACTGGGAATAGGAACGGCGCTTATATCGCTGGATGATTATTTCAGAACGGTGAATCCTGAAACAGCACCGCGCGATGAAAAGGGAGATATTGATTACGAGTCGCCTATGTGCCTTGATCTTCCGCTTCTGAATGACCATATAAGAAATATAGTAGCAGGGCATGAGATTCTTGTTCCAAAGTTTGATTTCGCAAACCAGTGCCGTTCGGAAATCGCGGTACCGCTAAGTCTTAAAAAGGATGAGGTTGTAATTTTTGAAGGAATTCACGCTCTTAACGACGCTATAACCGGTGCAGCGGGAGAGCATGGCCTGAAGCTTTATATCTCCGCAAGAAGTAACTTCATGAAAGACGGAAATGTTTTTTATAAGGGAACGTGGACGCGCCTTACGCGCAGAATTGTCCGTGACGACCTTTTCCGCGGTGCGAATTCGGATTTCACACTTTCTATATGGGATGGAATACGGCGCGGTGAAAAAATGTATATATCTCCGTTTAAGGACAGAGCGGATGTTATTATCAATTCCACGCACGACTATGAAATAACGGTGCTGAAAAAGCATCTGCAAAAAGCGGTAAAGTCGGTGCCCGCGGGTATTGCAAGATACGACGAGGTAATGCGTATGCTTGATAATATAAACGGATTTTGTGATCTTGACGATAAGTTTGTGCCGGAAGATTCGCTTTTGCGTGAATTTATTGGCGGCGGAAGCTTTTCGTATTGAGCTTAAAAAACAAATTTTTAAGGAGGCTATAAGCATGAACGAGAAAATTAAAGCAATATGGGATAAGATATGTGCAGGAGCATCACGTGCGGGCGAGTTTGCAACAAAAACTGCAGAAAATGCAGGAGAAAAGGCTAAGGACGTTGTAAATACGTCAAAAACAAATCTCAAGATTTTTGACCTTACAACAGACATTGACATTCTTTATAAAGAGGTTGGCAAGCTTATATATGCGGCGCATACCAACGAGGAGTCCTCCACCGAAGAGCTTGAAGCACGCCTTCTTACGATTGATGAGAAAATGCGTGAGATAGAGGATTTAAAGGCGTGTCTTGAAAACCGGAAAAATGAAAAAGTATGCGAGAACTGCGGAAAGAGAAACGATGCAGACAGCATTTACTGTGCAGCTTGCGGAGAAAGGCTTGACTGATTTTTGTTGGCGGTGTGCATTGCACACCGCCTGAAAAGCTACAGAGGTAAAAATTATGGATATTCTTTTTAAAAATGCAACGGTTATAACAATGGATGATTCCCGTCCCATTATCGAAAATGCTTTTATCGGGATAACGGGAAGAAAAATAGAGTATATCGGAGGAATAAAACCCGAAGGCGCGGCAAACCGTGAAATTGATGCACGCGGAAAGGTGATTATGCCGGGACTAATAAACACTCATACTCATGTTCCTATGACGCTGTTCCGCGGTCTTTCTGATGACTGTGAGCTTGACGTATGGCTGCGCGAGCATATCTGGCCTGCCGAGGACAAGCTTACGGCAGAGTCTGTGCGCGCAGGAACGGAGCTTGCTGTTGCTGAGATGATTGCATCGGGAACGACATCCTTTTCAGATAGCTATTTCTTTGTTGATGCTATTGCGGATATTGCGCTTTCGTCCGGAATAAAGGCAAATCTCTCGCGTTCGATTGTCGGTGACGGAGAAAACTTTGATGCCATGCCGTCAGTTTCTGAGGCACGCGAGCTTTTTTCGCGTATTCATATGGCAGATGGTGGAAGACTTCGTGCGGATGCATCAATTCATGCGGAGTACACATCGGAAACAAAGTGCAGGCAGAGGGTTGCGGAAATTGCACGGGAGAATGGGCAGATTCTGCAGATTCACACTTCTGAAAGCAGTTCCGAGCACGAGAGCTGCATAAAAAAATACGGCAAAACTCCGACAGAGCAATTTCTTGCGGAAGGGCTTTTTGAAGGAACGCGTCCGCTTCTTGCGCACTGCTGCTATATAACGGAAAATGATATGGAAATAATAAAAAGCTCCGGCGGAAGCGTAGCACATTGTCCGGTCAGCAATTTAAAGCTTGCATCGGGTGTTGCACCGGTACCGGTGATGC
>JAZLCV010000100.1:0-6618 GCA_045614365.1 Eubacteriales bacterium
CATTCAATCGTATTTTTACAACTTTATGATGGTTGGACAACACGTTCCGCGAGGGAACGATTTGGAGGTATAACAGAACATGAAATTGCGCTACTTCCCGGGGTGTACTTTGAAAAACAAAGCACGCGACCTTGATTTGTATGCCCGAAAATCAGCAGAGGTGCTTGGCGTAACACTGGAGGAAATTGAAAACTGGCAGTGCTGCGGCGGCGTTTTCACAACAGCACGCGATGAAGTTGCAACAAAGCTTTCTTCCGTGCGCGCACTGAAAGATGCGGCATCCGATTCCTTACCGCTTGTTACCGTCTGCTCGGCATGCCACAATGTGATTAAGCAGACAAACTTTGCTATGCAGGCAGATGGCGAATTTGCAGACAAGGTAAACAGATACCTTTCTCCCGAAGCTCCGTACTCCGGAGAATGCGAAGTTTATCACTATCTTGAGATGCTTCGTGATCTTGTCGGCTTTGACAAGATTTCTGCTGCCGTAAAAAACACACTTGACGGCAAAAGGATTGCCGCATATTACGGATGCCTTCTTCTTCGTCCCGGTTCTGTTATGAAGATGGACGATGTTGAAAATCCGACAATTATGGAAGATTTAATCCGCGCTCTCGGCGGAGATCCGGTTATTTTTGCAAAACGCAACGAATGCTGTGGCGGTTATGTGATAGCAGAAAGCCCCGAGCTTGCAAAAAAACGCAGCAGCTCGGTTATCGAAAACGCAAAGGCGCAAGGCGCAGACATTATTATCACCGCTTGCCCGCTCTGCCGCTACAACCTTATGAAAAACGGCTCCGATATTCCGGTTGTGTATTTCACGGAGCTTTTAGCAGAAGCACTCGGCGTTAAGGAGGATAGCGATGAACAGTAAACATCTTCAGGATGAGCTTTTACGCAGAAGTGGCGTAAATCCGAAAAAATGCATGCGTTGCGGCAAGTGCTCTGCCACCTGCCCCGCGTATGATGAGATGGAATTTCATCCGCATCAGTTTGTATATATGGTAGAGAGCGGCGATATTGCGCCTCTTCTGAATTCCGAATCCCTTTACAGATGCCTTACCTGCTTTGCGTGCGTTGACAGATGTCCGCGTGGCGTGGAACCGGCTAAGCTTGTTGAAGCTGTGCGCCTTTCCGCTATTCGTGAGCAAGGTAAAAACCGCAAGACTCCTGACGATATTCCCGCTATTCTTGACGAGGACATTCCTCAGCAGGCAATCGTCAGTGCATTCCGTAAGTACACAAAGTAAGGAGAATCGAAAATATGCAAAGAATCGGTGTTTTTGTATGTTGGTGCGGAAGCAACATTGCCGGAACGGTCGATGTAAAAGCCGTTGCAGATGCGCTCGGAAATGAGCCCGGGGTTGTTTTTTCCACCGACTATCAGTATATGTGTTCTCAGGCAGGACAGGATATGATTAAGGCAGCAATACGTGAGCATAACCTCACCGGTATTGTTGTCTGTTCGTGTTCTCCGCGTATGCATGAGGCAACCTTCCGCAAAACAGCAGCTGCGGCAGGACTCAATCCGTATATGGTTGAAATCGCCAATATCCGCGAACAATGCTCATGGGTACATAAGGATATTCCCGCAGGAACGGAAAAAGCAATCATCCTTGGCCGCGCGGCAATAGCAAAGGTAAGCCTCAACACTCCCCTCACCCCCGGTGAGTCACCCGTAACAAAACGCGCACTTGTCATCGGCGGCGGTATTGCGGGTATACAGACGGCACTTGATATTGCCGATGCGGGATTTCCCGTTGATATAGTTGAAACAAAACCTACAATCGGCGGAAAAATGGCACAGCTTGACAAGACATTCCCGACACTTGACTGTGCAGCATGTATCCTCACCCCCAAGATGGTTGAGGTTGCACAGCATGAGAACATCCGAATTTTTTCTTACAGCGAGGTCGAAAGCATTAAAGGCTTTGTAGGAAACTTTGATGTTACCATAAAGAAAAAGGCGCGATATGTCCGCGAGGATTTGTGCACAGGTTGCGGTGCTTGCGTCGAAAAATGCCCGATGAAGAAAGTACCTAATGAATTTAATCTCGGCATGGACAACCGCCCCGCAGTTTACATCCCGTTTGCACAGGCAGTTCCGAAGGTTGCAACGATTGATGCATCGGCATGCAATATGCTCAAAAACGGAAAGTGCGGAATATGCTCCAAGGTATGTACGGCAGGCGCTATTGACTACACCCAGAAGGATGAATTTATAGAAGAGAAATACGGAGCAATCGTCGCGGCAACCGGATTTAATCCCATCAGTATGGACAAGTTCGATGAATTTGCGTACAGCCAGTCTAAAGACGTTATCACCTCTCTTGAGTTTGAAAGGCTTACAAACGCCGCAGGACCTACTGCAGGTAAGCTTCTCCGTCCGTCCGATGGCAAACACCCCCACACAATTGTTTTTGTTCAGTGTGTTGGTTCGCGTTGTGCCGCATGTGCGGAAAAGGGCAAAGAATACTGCTCTAAAATCTGCTGTATGTACACAGCAAAGCACGCTATGCTGACGCGTGACAAATATCCCGATACAGAGGTCTATGTTTTCTATATAGACGTGAGAACCCCGGGCAAGAACTTTGACGAGTTTTACCGCCGTGCCGTTGAGGAATACGGCGTAAACTACATAAAAGGTATGGTTGGAAAGGTTACACCGGAGGGCGACAAGCTTAAGGTTCAGGCATCTGATCTCATTGCAAACAAGCAGCTTCATATTAATGCCGATCTCGTTGTTCTTGCGGCGGCAATTGAGCCGGATAAGTCCGCAAGACCGCTTGCAACAATGCTTACAGCGAGCATGGACACAAACGATTTCTTCACCGAGGCACATCCGAAGCTTCGCCCTGTTGAAAGCCCCACGGCGGGCGTGTTCCTTTCCGGAACTTGCCAGGGCCCGAAGGATATTCCGGAAACAGTTTCTCAGGCAGGTGCGGCGGCATCAAAGGTTATAGGCCTTCTTGCAAAAGACAAGCTTACGGGCAACCCGTGCGTTGCACACTCAAACGAGCTTATGTGTAATGGCTGTTCCTCCTGCGAGCGAGTTTGCCCCTATGGTGCAATTACATATGAAGATAAGGAATTCCGTCAGCCTGACAGAACAACAAAAATAAGACGTGTTGCATCCGTAAATCCCGCGGTATGCCAAGGTTGCGGTGCATGTACCGTTGCCTGTCCGTCGGGCGCAATGGACTTAAACGGATTTGCAAGCATGCAGATTATGGCGGAGGTAGATGCGATATGCAAATGAACAATTACAAACCTTTGATTGTGGCTTTCTGCTGTAACTGGTGCTCATACGCCGGTGCAGACCTTGCGGGAAACAACCGCTTAAGCTATCCTGCGGATGTAAAGATAATCCGTGTGCCCTGCTCCTGCAGAGTAAATCCGATGTTTGTTCTCCGTGCATTCCAGCGCGGTGCAGACGGAGTTATCATCTGCGGTTGCCATCCCGGAGACTGCCATTATACTTCGGGAAACTACTACACACGTCGGCGTATGGCTCTTCTCTTCTCTATGCTTGACTATCTCGGCATTGAAAAAGAGCGCACGCGCGTTGAATGGGTATCCGCGGCAGAAGGTGCAAAATTTGCCGCAACAATGAACGACTTTGCCGAAACCGTGGCAAAGCTCGGAGAAAACAAACGATTGGAGGATCTGCGATGCAAGCGTTAACACGCAAACAATTGATTGATAAAGCAGTTTCTCTGCTTAATAACAACACCGTTTCCGCTGTTCTCGGCTGGAAACGCGGCGAGTTTGACTATGACATCACTCCCGCTATTTTCACATCCGCTGATGAGATAGAGCGCGAATTTGTGTGGAACGATTTCTGCGGTGCGAACTTTTCAAAGTATCTTGTTTCAAAAACAGACCGACTTGAGGGGAAACTTCTCATTTTCTTAAAGCCGTGCGACACATACAGCTTCAATCAGCTTCTTACCGAGCACCGTTTCGACCGTGAAAAGGTTTATGCTGTAGGCATCCCTTGCGACGGTATGGCGGACATTGATAAAGTGAAGAATGTAAGCGGTGACGGCATTTCTAAAATCGACTGCGAGGGCGATAAAATCATCGTTGAAACGCTTTACGGCGATGAGCCTGTGAAAATTAATAAGGCAGACGTTCTTTCCGAGCGTTGCATAAACTGCAAAAGCAAAAAGCACGTTGCGTATGACGAGCTTCTCGGCGAAGGCGGCGAGGTTATCGACTCCGGGCGCTTTGATGAAGTTGAAAAATTGGAGAAAATGACTCCGGATGAGCGCTATGCTTTTTGGCAGAACGAGCTTTCCCGTTGCATTCGTTGCAACGCTTGCCGCGATATCTGCCCCGCCTGTACCTGCGAAAAGTGCGTTTTCAATAACCCCGCATCCGGTGCGGAAAGCAAAGCCCCGTCAGACAGCTTTGAAGAAAAGATGTTCCACATCATACGCGCATTCCACGTTGCAGGGCGTTGTACCGACTGCGGAGAATGCTCACGCGTGTGCCCGCAGAACATTCCGCTCCATCTGCTGAACCGAAAGTTTATAAAAGATATAAACAGCTTCTATGGTGAGTATCAGGCAGGGGCGGAGGTAGGCTCCCGCGCACCGCTTGTTGACTATACAACAGACGACATTGAGCCGTGTGACGTTTTTAACGGGAGGGATACAGATGCGTAAATGCTCTTTGGAAAAAATCAATTCCGTTTTTGAAGAAATAGCGAAATCAATGACGCTTTATCTTCCCGTTGACGGAAGTGACGGAAAGGCCTCCTTCACAAAATGGGAAAATGGCATGAAATGGTCTGATGCTCTCAATACAACAAAAAGCCCGAAGGACTTTTTCTTCCCGCAGAGCGAAGACCTTATGAAATTTAAAACCGAAGGCAAGAACATTGAAATCATCGACACAAGAGATGAAAAAGAGGATTTTGCCGTGTTCGGTGTACGCGCGTGCGATGCGAAAAGCTTTGATATACTCGATCGAGTTTTCCTTACAGAACCGTATGACAGTTTTTATGCTTCCCGCCGTGAGCACGGAATTATAATCACCGTAGCCTGCAACAAGCCATCTGAAACCTGCTTCTGCACGGCTTTCGGAATTTCGCCCGAAGAACCGGCAGGAGATATCTCCGTCTGGAATCACGATGAAAATCTTTACCTTGGTGCCAATACTGAAAAGGGCGAAGCGTTGCTTAAAAAGCTTGCAGATGTTACGGAAGACTGTGCTGACAACAATGCAGATGCAATAAAGGAAGATATAAAGAAAATCACGGAAAAGCTGCCCTTACGCAACCTTCCCACAAACTCGTTCGGTGGCGGAAAAACAGATGAGTTTTTCAACGCACCGGAATGGAGCGAGCTTTCCGAAACGTGCCTCGGTTGCGGAACGTGCACTTTCGTGTGCCCCACCTGCCAGTGCTATGATATAAAGGATTTCAAGACCGGAAACGGCGTAATCCGATACAGATGCTGGGATTCGTGCATGTATTCCGAATTCACTAAAATGGCACACGGAAACAACCGTCTCTCACAGAAGGAACGCTTCCGCCAGAGATTTATGCACAAGCTTGTGTACTTCCCCGAAAACAACGACGGTATCTTCGGATGTGTTGGTTGCGGAAGATGTCTTTCAAAATGCCCGATCTCAATGAATATAGTTAAAGTTATGAAAAAACTCGGAGGTAAGTCTGAATAAATTCAGACAGATAATAGGTAAAAGTGAATAGTGAATAGGTATAGAACAAAATACCTTGCATTTTGAATTCGCAATATACCTCACTTTACCCTGAATGCATCGAAAGGAATGATTATAAACATATGAATAACGACGCATTGATTCCAAAAATCGGCGTAATAACCGATGTGCGCATCGACACCCCCGATATCAAAACCTTCCGCGTTGTTACCCCCGACGGAAAAAAAGCATTCGACCATCGTCCCGGACAGTGCGCCATGCTCTCCGTTCCCGGAGTCGGCGAGGCGATGTTCTCCATTACCTCCTCACCTACCAACGAGGAATATATGGAGTTTTCAATCAAAAAGTGCGGTTGCGTAACAGAGTGGCTTCACAGCGCAGAGGTCGGTCAGCAGATAACAATCCGCGGGCCTTACGGCAAGCCTTTCCCTGTCGATGATGTATTTGCCGGCAAAAACCTTCTGTTTATCGCAGGCGGTGTAGGTCTTGCGCCTTTGCGCTCGGTAATAAACTACTGCCGACATTACCGCGACCGTTACGGTGATATCGACATTGTTTACGGTGCGCGCGGACGCGAGGATTTGCTTGACTACAATGAAATTATCGAAGAATGGTCAAACGATGCAGGTGTTAACGTTCACCTCACCATAGACAACCCGCAAGAGGGTTGGGACGGACACGTCGGATTTGTTCCAAACTATGTAAAGGAACTTAACTTCACCACCGACAAAACCGCGGTTTTATGCGGTCCTCCGATTATGATCAAGTTCACTCTTGACGGACTTTGCTCTCTTGGTTTTGACAAAACGCAGATATACACAACACTTGAGCTTCGTATGAAATGCGGTGTCGGAAAGTGCGGAAGATGCAACGTGGGGTCAAAATACGTCTGCAAGGACGGACCTGTTTTCCGCTGTGACGAGCTTGATG
>JAZLCV010000101.1:0-3085 GCA_045614365.1 Eubacteriales bacterium
TTGATATGGACGAGGATCTCAATATCGAACACTATTACAAGGCATATCCGAAGAAAGGATAACTGTACGAGAAGTTCGTCTGAAAGAAAAATCAGACTAAGCCACCGCTTGCTTTTTTTGCCGGCAAGCGGTGTTTTTTGCGCCTCTTTGTTATTTTTATCACAAAGAAATCGGTCAAATAGTGCGTTTCGACGAGATTTTCAAATTAAAATAAATAAAAATTTGTTGTGTTTCCTCCCTTGATAAAACAGGCAATATGTGTTATGATATAAGAGAACTCTTGTGGGGTTTTTTAAAAAACTAATGATGAAAAGGGGATAAGTTATATGGCAAGTACCTTCAGTGCCGCACCGGATGATAAGATTCCTTATGCTCCGATAGGTCTCATCACTCTTGACAGCTGCAGAGAACTCGGCAACCTTGTTGACGCAAATCTCGTTCAGCAGCGCCGCTACAATGTTGAATACGGCAATGTTCCGCTTCACTTCCCGGCATACCTCCGCGATTCGTATTGCATCGACCATGCAACACCGCGTTTTGCATCGGGTGAGGGAAAGGCTGTGCTTAAGGAAACTGTCCGCGGATATGATATCTACATCCTTGCGGATATAAGCAATTACAGCTGTACATACAAAATGTACAATATGGAGTGCCACATGAGCCCGGATGATATTTTCCAGGATATCAAGCGCGTTATCGCTGCTATCGGAGGAAAGGCAAGACGTATAAACGTTATTATGCCGCTTCTCTATGAGAGCCGTCAGCACAGAAAAACAGGAAGAGAGTCTCTTGACTGTGCGCTTGCTCTTCAGGAGCTTGAGCATCTTGGCGTTGAAAACATCATCACCTTTGACGCTCACGATCCGCGCGTACAGAACGCCATTCCGCTTATCGGCTTTGAAAACGTAAGACCTACATATCAGATTATAAAGGCACTTATCCGCTCAACTCCGGATATCAAAATTGACAAGGAGCATATGCTTGTTGTCAGCCCGGATGAAGGCGGAATGAGCAGAAGCCTTTACTTTGCAAGCATGCTCGGCCTTAACGTCGGTATGTTCTATAAGCGCCGCGATTACACAAAAATCGTAAACGGCAAGAATCCGATTATCAGCCACGAATTCCTTGGTGAAAGCGTAGAGGGCAAGGATGTTTTCATCCTCGACGATATGATTTCTTCCGGTGAATCCGTTATTGACATTGCTTACGAGCTTAAAAAACGCAAGGCAAAGAGAATTTTTGTCGGCGTAACCTTCGGTCTCTTTACCGAGGGCGCAAAGTCCTTTAATAAGGCATATGAGGACGGAGCAATAACGAAGGTGTTTTCAACAAACCTCAATTACCGCACAGAGGAAATCCTCAATGCGCCGTGGTATGAGAACGTTGATATGTCAAAGTTCCTTGCTCTTATTATGGACACCATGAACCACGACATCTCCATCACATCCCTTTTAAGCCCTGTTGACAAGATAAAGAAAATTCTTGAAAAGCACAGAAAAGAAATTTCTGAATAAATTCCATAAATCTTTAGTCCGCAAGGACAAAACAATATATAATTTTAAAGGAGCGATTCCATCATGGCAAAAGTAGTAACTTTCGGCGAAATCATGCTCAGACTCAAATCCCCGGGTCTCGAGAGATTTTTCCAGTCCCCGGCATTTGAAGCAACATTCGGCGGCGGTGAGGCAAACGTTGCTGTATGCCTTGCAAACTATGGCATGGATGCATCTTTCGTAACTGCACTTCCGGCAAACGCAATCGGTGATGCTTGCGTTGCAGACGTCCGTTCCTTCGGCGTTGAGACAAAGGACATCATCCGCACAAACGGAAGAATGGGTATCTACTACCTCGAAACAGGTGCAAACCAGCGTGCATCCAAGGTTGTTTACGACCGCGAATTCTCGGCTATCGCACTTGCAAAGCCCGGCGATTTTGACTGGGAGAAGATTTTTGACGGTGCAACATGGTTCCACATCACAGGTATCACACCGGCTATTTCCGAGTCTGCTGCAGAGCTTGCTCTTGAGTCTGTTAAGGCTGCAAAGAAGCTCGGCGTTACCGTTTCTTGCGACTTCAACTTCCGTAAGAACCTCTGGAAGTACGGCAAGAGCGCACCGGAAGTTATGTGCGAGCTTGTTAAGTATGTAGATGTCGGTATCGCAAACGAGGAAGACTGCCAGAAGTCTCTCGGTATCACTGTTGATGTTAAGGTTGAGGACGGCGTTCTCGACACTGCAAAGTATGAAGCACTTGCACGCAAGGTTCTTGAGCAGTATCCGGATATGAAGACTCTTGCAATCACTCTTCGTGAATCCAAGAGCGCTGATACAAACGGCTGGTCTGCATGCCTCTGCGACAGAGATAACTTCTATCTCTCCAGAAAGTACATGATCACTGATATCGTTGACCGTGTCGGCGGCGGTGACTCTTTCTCCGGTGGCCTTATCTATGGTCTCAACAACTACGAGAACAAGGAAGATGCTCTCAACTTCGCTGTTGCAGCATCCTGCCTCAAGCACTCCATCATGGGTGACTACAACCGTGCAACTCTCTCGGAAGTCAAGGCTCTCATGGGCGGCGACGGTTCCGGACGCGTTCAGAGATAATTACCTGCTTTTGAAAGGAAGTAAGTTTTAAAATGGCATACATTAATTTAAATGTTGACGCTCTCCGCAAGTACTGCGAAGATATCTTCGTAAAGCGCGGATACAGCGCTGAGGACAGCAAGGCTATCACCGATGTTCTTCTCACTGCTGATCTTTACGGCATTGAGTCCCACGGTGTTCAGCGCCTTATCAGATACCACCTCGCTATTGAGGAAGGCTCAATCGTTCCGGATGCAAAGCTCGATATCGTTCATGAAACTCCGGTTTCCGCAGTTATCGATGCTCCGCGTTCAATGGGTCAGGTCGTTGCTAAGAAGGCTATGGAAATGGCTATTGAAAAGGCAAAGAAGGTCGGCTTTGGTGTTGTTTGTGTAAAGGGTTCAAACCACTACGGTATCGCAGGCTACTACACACAGATGGCAGCAGATGCAGATATGATCGGTATCAGCATGACAAACACCGAGGCTATTGCTATCCCG
>JAZLCV010000102.1:0-43964 GCA_045614365.1 Eubacteriales bacterium
ACAGGTGGTATTAACCCAATCTGTCATCTTAGCGAGCGGTGACTCACCGTTATCGGTCGGCTCATAAGAATCTACGTCCGGAAGTAAAACGGGAAGCTCGCTCTCGGGAACGGGAACCCAACCGCAGGTCTCACAGTAAACAAGCGGAATCGGCTCGCCCCAGTATCTCTGACGTGAGAATACCCAGTCACGGAGCTTGTAGTTTGTTTTCGGTGTTCCGAGGCCTTCTTTTTCGAGGAACTCGATAATCTTTTTCTTTGCCTCGCTGACTTCAAGACCATCAAGGAATCCGGAATTTACCATCTTGCCTGTTTCGACATCGGTAAATGCTTCATTCTGGACATCACCGCCGGCGACAACCTCGATAATCGGGAGGTCAAACTTTTTTGCAAAATCCCAGTCACGCGTGTCGTGAGCCGGAACTGCCATAATTGCACCCGTGCCGTAGGACATAAGAACATAGTCGGAAATAAAAATCGGGATCTCCTTGCCGTTTACGGGGTTGATTGCCGAAACGCCCTCAATTTTCGCGCCGGTTTTATCCTTTGCAAGCTCTGTTCGCTCAAAGTCGGACTTCTTTGCAGAAAGCTCTGCATAAGCGCGGACTTCGTCATAGTTCTTTATGATATCCTTCCACTTCTCGACATACGGATGCTCCGGAGAGATAACCATATATGTAGCACCGAAAAGCGTGTCCGGACGTGTGGTGTATACGGTAAGTGTGTCATCTGCAGTTGTTGCAAACTTAACCTCTGCACCTGTGGACTTACCTATCCAGTTCTTCTGCTGGATTTTTACGCGCTCAATAAAATCAACATCGTCAAGATCGTTGATAAGGCGCTCTGCATACTCGGTAATCTTGAGCATCCACTGGCTCTTTTCCTTGCGGACAACTTCGCTTCCGCAACGCTCACATCCGCCGTTTACAACCTCTTCGTTTGCAAGCACGCACTTACAAGACGTACACCAGTTTACGGGCATCTGCATCTTGTATGCAAGTCCCTTTTCAAAAAGCTTTAAGAAAATCCACTGTGTCCACTTGAAATAGTTCGGATCTGTGGTGTTGATTTCTCTGTCCCAATCGATAGAATAACCCAGCGATGTAAGCTGTGATTTGAAGAATGCAACGTTCTTCTTTGTTACTTCTGCCGGATGGATTTTATGCTGTATAGCATAGTTTTCCGTAGGAAGGCCGAATGCGTCCCATCCCATCGGGAAAAGGACGTTATAGCCGTCCATACGGCGCTTTCTTGAGATAACGTCAAGCGCGGTATACGGACGCGCGTGACCTACATGCAGACCATTACCGGACGGATACGGGAACTCGACAAGCGCAAAGAACTTTTTCTTATCACTGCCGTTTTCAGCGTGGAATGCCTTGGTCTCTTCCCAGCGCTTTTGCCACTTTTTTTCAATTGCACTAAAATCGTACTTCATTTGTAAAACCCCTTTACTCTTTTATCATATCGTCAACGGATAAGGCGGTTGCATCTGCCCACACCTTGTCAAGCTGATAAAATCTTCTTCCTTCATCTGTAAAAATATGGATTATTATGCTGCCATAGTCCATAAGAACCCACGAGCCGCTGTGTCCTTCAATATGATGTGGCGCAATTCCCGCCTCGTCAAACTTCTGCTCAACGGCTTCTTTGAGCGTGCGCACGTGAGTGTTTGAATTACCCGTGCAGATTATAAAATATTCGGACAGAGTTGAGATTTCTTCAATCTTTAAAACGTTTATGTCCAGCGCAAGCTTTGCATCAAGTGCTCCTACCGCGCATTTTACCTGTTCATTTACATTCATTCGGTTTCCCTCCCTTTTTATCTTTTAAACAGATTGAGCTCTTCAATCTGTGTTGTGTACGGATTATAATATTCGTTGATAAGCGCAAGCGCTTCATCTTCCTTTGTAAAATAATACGAAAGTCCGTCGTAATAATCGGCATATCCCGGAAGCGTATGCATCTCCACATCTTCTTCAAGGTTCATCGTAAGCATCTGCTTACCGAGCCATATTCCGTTGCCAAGAGTTAAGTCTGTTTCAAGATTTTCCGTTATTATCCCCGCAAGCTCCGGAATCTTTGCAAAGGTTGAAGGAGTAAGCATTTTCTTTATAACAGCTTCGACAAAGGTATGCTGAACCTTGATTCTTCCGAGGTCTCCGTCGGCATATGTCGCACGATATCGCATAAATCCCATTGAGTCGTAGCCGTCAAGCGTCTGCAAACCCTTATCTATATCTATAACAAGATCCTGTGTCGGGTCCTTATAGTGCATATCAATCGGAACATCAACCGTAACACCGCCGATAGCATCAATTACGTCTACAAACGCATCCACGGTAACAAGCACGTATTTATCCGGACGGATTCCGGTAACGCTCTGCACCTCATCAAAAAGCGCATATATATCACCGTCTGACATCGCATAAGCCGCGTTTATCTTCTTTGTGGCACGTCGCGCGTTTATAATTGTATCGCGCGGGATGCTTAAAAGGTTCATCTTCTTTTCAATTGTGTCAAAGCTTGCAAGCATAATCGTGTCCGTGCTTCGGCTTGCCGCATCGGTTCCGACAACAAGCATTGTAAATGCACCGTCGCGGTGCTCACGGTCCATCATTGATATCTTTTCATCGCGGATGACACTGCCGCGGAATGAGGCGCTTACCGGCTCTGCCTCCGGCGGGCGCACTTTATCTATCACAAGTGCCGCCGCAACCATAATTGCCGCCGCAATAACCAGAATAGCCGATATTGTATATTTAGCCTTGTTGCTGAGTTTCGTTTTTTTCATCTTTTGTGAAACAGTCCTTTCAACTGTTGGCGGCAATTTCAGAATTGCGCGCCTTTACCATATTTGCATCAATCTCACAGCCGCGCGAAATAAGCACACGCAGCGTTGTATCAAAACCCGAAATAAGAGCACGGGACAAATTCTCAAACGCCAGCTTGCGTATATCACAAACCCCGTCAAAGCTTCTTCCCTCTTCCGTCAGGTCTGCAAGCCAGATTATTTTTTCAAGAAGCGTCATCCCGCTCTTTGCCGTGGTGTGCCAGCGGATTGCACCGCAAACCTCCTCCGGTTCGTCAAACTCACGCCATGCAATAATAGCCCCGGAAAAAGCATGGATAATCTTTTCCGAGCGCTGAACCCGGTTCAATATAATGCCGTGCTCATCAACCAAAGAAAGCTGTTTTTCATACGGCATTTCCTTTGCTATATCGTGCAAAAGCGCCGCCCTGCGCGCGAGCGGGATATCTGCCCCCCACTTTTCCGCAAGGCGCTCCGCCATATCGACGCAGCCGAGTGTGTGCTGATAGCGCTTCTCACTCATTACTGATTTTACACGCTTCTCTATCTCTTTTTCTGTCAAATTTTATCACACCCCGAAATTCCGTAAAGATTTTTTCGGATTATATAATCATAAACCTCCGGAGGCAGGAATTTCTGAAGCTGCTTTCCTTTGCCGCCCGGACGAAGCTCCGTTGATGATACGGTAAGTGCCGCTACCTCCAGCACACGCGTTTTCGCGCCGTACTTTTCCTTCAGGTGCTCCGAATATGCACGCAGCCTTGTCCTATCGTCATCCTCTCGTGGAACTGCCGCAATGCAGGCAAGCGAAAAAATCTCTTCAAAACAAAACCACGTCTCTAAGCTTAAGAACATATCCGTTCCCATAATAAGCCACAGCTCATCATCGGGATATTTTTTGCGAAGTTCGCGCAAGGTATACACTGTATAGCTTTTCCCCTCGCGCCGGATCTCAATATCGCTTACATCTGCATCAATGCTCTTTGCCGCAAGCTGTGCCATTTCAAGGCGTTGTGCAGTCGTTGCTGACCCCTCCGCCATTTCTTTATGTGGCGGAGTTCCCGTCGGGATGAAAATCAATTTATCAAGAAAAAGCTCTTTCTTTGCCGCACATGCGGCGTTTATATGTCCCATATGCGGCGGATTGAACGTTCCGCCCATAAGTCCTATCCGCATTTACAAAACTTCCTCTAACTTTTCCGCCATAATGCGGAGAGATTTTGCACGGTGGGATATCTCATTTTTTCGCTCCTGCGTCATTTCCGCGGTGGACATTCCTTCTTCGGGAACGAAGAAAATCGGATCGTATCCGAATCCTCCCTCACCGTGCGGTGCACGAAGTATCTCACCCTCAATCTCACCTCGGGCTGATATCTCACGCCCGTCGGGGAATACGCACGTTATTACGGAAACAAAGCGTGCCGCTCTCTTTCCGTCCGGGACATCCTTCATATTTTCAAGAAGATATTCATAGCGTTCTATATCATCGCGGCATTTATCTCCGCCGTAGCGCGCGGAATACACCCCCGGCTCACCGTTTAGTGCATCGACCTCAAGACCTGAATCGTCCGCTATCGCCGGAAGGTTTGCAACCTTCATGGCGGCAAGCGCCTTTATACGCGAATTTTCCTCAAACGTGGTTCCCGTTTCCTCGGCATCGGATTCTATCCCCGCCTCGGCAAGCGACAGCGCACGGACACCGAGCTTTTCAAGAATTGCGCCCATTTCGCGCAACTTCTTTTTATTATTGGTAGCAATTATAAACTCCATTTATACCACCTCAAAAAGCGCATCAACAAAGCCTTCAGCATCAAATTCGGTAAGATCGTCAATCTGCTCACCTACGCCGATATACTTTATCGGAAGACTCATTTCATCGGCAATTGAGATAACAATGCCACCCTTTGCCGTGCCGTCAAGCTTTGTGAGGATAATTCCCGAAAGATTTGCAACCTCATTGAACTTTTTCGCCTGAATAAGCGCATTCTGCCCTGTTGTTGCATCAAGCACAAGGTATGATTCAATATCCGCATCCGGAAGCTCACGCTCAAGCACACGGCGGATTTTTGCAAGCTCATTCATAAGATTCTGATTATTGTGCAGACGTCCTGCCGTATCGCAGATAAGAACATCCGCTCCTCTTGCACGCGCAGCATTTGCCGCGTCAAAAACCACAGCCGCAGGGTCTGCCCCCTCGGCATGGCGGATGATATCCGCGCCCGATCGTTTTGCCCAGATGTCAAGCTGTTCTCCTGCCGCGGCACGGAAGGTATCTCCTGCCGCAAGAACAACACGCTTGCCCTCTGCAATATACCTTGATGCAAGCTTGCCTATCGTTGTAGTCTTTCCCACTCCGTTAACGCCTACAATAAGAATTGCCTTCTGCTTTGTTGCGGTTTCTTCCTTCACATTTTCAGTGAGAATATCAAGAAGAGTTGCTTTAAGCTCTGAAAGAATTGCATCCGCATCGTAAAGCTTTTTCTCCTTTACGCTTTCGCGCAAAGTATCAGTGACCTTCATCGCGGTTGAAACACCAAGATCCGCCATGATAAGCGTTTCTTCAAGCTCTTCAAGCATTTCCTCACGGTCGGACGAAAAGCTCCGAACAATACTCGCAAGCTGATTTCCAACTGCCGCACGCGTTTTTGCAAGCCCTTTTTTTATTTTATCGAATAATCCCATTTAAAAAACCTCTTGAAAATTTCTTTAAACCTTAAGGTGTTCGATTCTCCTCAGCTTAAGTAAGCTTTACGCCGATTGAACGCTCAACCTCTGAGATGCTGATTGCCAGCATCTTTGAAACGCCCTTTTCCTGCATTGTTACGCCGTAAAGAGTGTCTGCCTCTTCCATCGTTCCGCGACGGTGCGTGATAACGATAAACTGCGTTGTAGCAGCAAGACGGCGCAGATACTCGGCATATCTTGCAACGTTTACATCGTCAAGCGCAGCTTCGATTTCGTCGAGCACACAGAAAGGTGTCGGACGTATCTTCATAATAGCGAAGTAAAGCGCGATGGCTACAAGCGCACGCTCTCCACCGGAGAGAAGCGTTATGGTCTTGAGCGTCTTGCCCGGTGGCTGGACGCGGATTTCAATACCGCAGTTTAAGATATCGCTTTCATCCTCAAGCACAAGCTCTGCCATACCTCCGCCGAATATCTCAGAGAAGGTTTCTCCGAAGTTCTTGTTGATAACCTTGAACTGTTCTGCAAAAATAGTCTGCATTTCCTCGGTTATTTCGGAAATCATCTTTTCAAGCTCTGTCTTTGCTTTTTCAAGATCTCCGCACTGCTTCGTCATAAACTCATAACGCTCGGATACCTTGTCATATTCTTCAATCGCATTGACATTAACATCGCCAAGCTTTCTCATTGCACTCCGAAGCTCGGATATACGCTTTGTTGCTTCCGGAAGCGACGGAATCTCGACGATATATTTGTCGGCAGTGCCCATTGTAAGCTCATAAGTATCCCAGAGCTTTTCGGTAATCTGCTGTTCCTCACGGGCGGCAGATTCCTTCTTCATTTCAAGGCGTGAGCGTTCTTTTTCAAGGTTAAGTATCTCATTGTTTTTTTCCTTGCTTTCCTTATCCTTGCGAGTGCGCTCGGCCTCAAGTGAGAGGCGCGCCTCTGCAATACCTGAAATCTGCTTTTCTATGCTCTCTTTATTCCTGCGGCGCTCTTCAGCCTCAGTTTTCTTCTCCGCAATGTTTCCGGCAAGAGCTTCATTTTCCGCCTCAATAGTACGGATGCTCTGCTCTTTTACTTCGCGGTCTCCCGCAAGCGCGTCGGAAAGCTTCTCGATTTCCTCGCGTGCGCGCACGGCTTCTGCTGCCTCTGCGCGGATAGCCGCAAGAGCCGCTGTCTTCTCTGCCATTTTCTCGGCAAGCTCTGTTTTGCGGGTTGCAAGCTCCGCGTTTCCGGCAATAAGTGCCCCTTCTTCTTTGCGGAGAGACGCAAGTTCTTTTTCCTTTTCGGCTATACATTCACTCGTCGTCTGCATAATGCGCCCGGACTGGCTTTTCTTTCCCGCAAGAGACGTAAGCTCTTCACTGAGAGAGTCGATAAGCTCATTTAAATGACGGTGAAGCATTTTATAATGCTCAATTTCCGTTTCAGCCTTAAGAAGAATGTCCTCACAAGCTCTCTTATCGTTGCGGCAGACCTCCATTTCATAGGTAAGCGCATTGTACTCGCGCTCAGCCTCTGCCTTTTCTGCATTTGCCGCATCAATCTTCCCTGCAAGCGAAGAAATCCCTGCTTCTATCTTTTTAATCTCATTCGTTCTGGTAAGTATTCCGGAGGTTTTGTTCACGCTACCGCCGGTGTACGTACCGCCCGAATTTATTATCTGCCCGTCAAGCGTAACTATACGGAAGCTGTAGCCGTATTTTTTCGCAAGCGCAGATGCACTGTTTATGTTGTCGCATACGGCGATTTTTCCGAGAAGATAGCGGATCGCCGGAGAAAACTTTTCATCATATTCCACAAGATCCGATGCAAGACCAACAAAGCCCGCCTGCTCGGAAAGACCTTTCTGCGCAAGCTCGCTTCCCTTCACGGTGTCAATCGGCATAAAGGTTGCACGGCCGCCGTCGGTACGCTTGAGATACGCAATCGCCTCTTTTGAATCGCGCTCAGACGCGACGATTACGTTCTGGAGAGCACCGCCGAGTATAGTTTCAATTGCAATGGTATATTTTTCCGGAACGCGGATAAGCTGAGAAACCGTTCCGTATATTCCGCCTAAACTTCCCGCATCCTTCGCCTTCATTATGTTTTTTACGGCATACGAATATCCCTGAAGATCGCGCTCCATTTCACGAAGCATACGAAGCCTGTTTTCAAGCGACTCACGGTCAAGCAACAGCTTTCCGCAGCTTTCCTTTAATCGCTCAAACCGTTCTCCACGGGATTTGTACTTCATTTCAAAGCCGTTTAACATATTCTCCGCGCTTGAGCACTTTTCCTGTGCCGCGGAAAATTCTTCTTTAACAACGGCATACTTCTTTTTTGATTCCGCAAGCTCTGCTTCACGCGTCCGAAGCTCTTCCTCAATATCGGTGCGGCGTGCGTCGAAGCCGGATATCTCTGCCTCGGATGCTGACATAGCAATGCGTAGCTTGCTTATATCATCCTCACACATACGCTCGCGCAGACGAATATCGTCAAGGCTTGCCTCGGCTGACTCGCTTTTACCGGTCGCCGCCTCGGCAGCAGAGCGAAGCTGTTCAATATTCCTTTCTATTTCTCGGGCAGACTCTTCAAGCTCTTCCACCCTGTCGTTTCTCGACTTTATCTGTGCGGCAATATCCTCCGCGCGGGTTGTTTCGTCATTTATTTCGGCACGGATACGTTCGATATTCTTTATGTTGTTGGCAACGGTTGCTTCAAGCGTTGCAATCTCGCTTTGGGTTTCGTGGATTTCGCGCTCGGCTTCGCGCTCGCTCTCACGCGCACCTTCCGCCTCGATATCCTTCTCACGCATTTTCTCGGCAAGTGCTTCAACCTCTGCATAAAGGTTTTCAAGCGCAGCCTTTGACGAATCAAACTGCGCACACACAACCTCATAATCGTTTATGTATTTCTGAGCATTTTCCTTTGCACGGGCAAGGTTTTCCGTCCATACAGTAACCTCAAGGCCACGGAGCTCGTCAAATATTTTTATGTATTCCTTTGCCTTTTCTGCCTGAATTTTCAGCGGACCGACCTGCGCCTCAATTTCCGTGAGAATATCACGCAGACGGATAAGATTTTCCTCTGTCGATGCAAGTTTGCGCTCCGATTCCTCCTTGCGGTGGCGGAACTTTGAAATACCCGACGCTTCCTCGAAAATTTCACGGCGGTCACCACTTTTGGCGGAGAGGATTTCATCAATACGCCCCTGACCGATGATAGAATAACCATCACGCCCAAGCCCCGTATCCATAAACATCTCATTTATATCGCGCAAACGGACAGAGCTTCGGTTGATGTAATACTCGCTTTCACTCGAGCGATAAAGACGGCGGGTAACGGTAACCTCGTTATACTCACACGGGAGAACACCGTCTGAGTTGTCAATCGTCAGCGATACCTCGGCAAATCCGACCGCACTTCTCTTCTGAGTTCCCGCGAAAATAACGTCCTGCATATTGCTTCCGCGAAGCGTACGGGTGGACTGCTCGCCCAGAACCCAGCGCACAGAGTCGGAAATATTAGACTTTCCGCTGCCGTTAGGTCCGACGATAGCCGTTATGCCGTCGCCGAAAGATATAACGGTTTTGTCCGGGAATGATTTAAATCCCTGAAGTTCAAGACTTTTTAAGCGCAAACAATCCACCTCCTCTTTTATGAAAATTTGAAAGTTAAAAATTAAAAATCATTTTATATGTACGCAAATATACTATTATATTTTATCAATTTTTACATCATTTTGCAAGAAATATTTTTCAAAAAACGCAAAAAAATGTTTTTATCCGGCAAAAGTGCGTTTTCAGGCTCAGGCGGACACTTATTGCGTGTAACGCCGCGGACTTTCCGGGCATAAAGTAAAATGAAAAACCACATTTCGGGAGTGAACTTTATATGCACGGAAAAATCCGTCTTTGTGATATGTGTCCCGGGCAAACCGGATGTGTCTTTTCCCTGTCGGAGGAAAGCAGTATTTCGGGGCGCCTTCGCGATCTCGGACTGATCAAAGGAACGAGGGTGGAGTGCGTTTTGAAAAGCCCGCTCGGTGACCCTACGGCATATCTTATCCGCGGCGCACTTATCGCCCTGCGCCGGGATGATGCAAAATATGTTCTTATTGAAAGGAAGAGGTGATTTTAATTGGGACTTACCCGTGATTCCGTCGGCAAGTCTGCCGCGGACGGTATGCTTACTGTGAAAAAGAGAAAATCTGATGACCGGATAATCGCACTTGCGGGAAATCCGAACGTCGGCAAAAGCACGGTCTTCAACGAGCTGACGGGACTTCGTCAGCATACCGGCAACTGGCCGGGCAAAACCGTAACAAACGCACAGGGGTTCTGCGAAAGAAACGGACACGGATATGTACTTGTCGATATTCCGGGTACATATTCGCTCTCTCCATCCTCTGCCGAGGAAGAGGTTGCCCGTGATTTTTTGTGCTCAGGCATTTCCGATGCCGTTGTCGTCGTTTGTGATGCAACATGCCTCCAGCGCAATCTGATACTTGTCCTTCAGACTGCGGAAATCGCTGAAAACGTAATCGTTTGTGTGAATCTTATGGACGAGGCGGAAAAGAAGAAAATAGAGATTGACTTTGCCGCGCTCTCCCGCGAGCTGTCTTTGCCCGTTGTTTCAACCCGCGCCCGTGACGGAAAGGGCCTTGACGAGCTTCTTGATACCGTAGAAACCGTCATTTCAACACCTTTCCACCGAAACAAGCTCTCATTTTCTTCCACAGAAGAGCTTACATGTGAAGCTGAGCGTATTTACAGCATTTCGGTAAAAAATCCGCTCGGATGCAGCTATTCACCGCGCGCACGGCTTGCAGATAAAATTCTTACAAGCAGACTTTTCGGATTTCCGATAATGCTTTTAATGCTTCTCGGGATATTCTGGATTACTATTGAGGGAGCAAATTATCCCTCATCACTTCTTTCCGGATTTCTTCTTGGTCTTGAAGATGACATTTCCGGAATCCTTTCTTTCCTTCGCCTGCCCGCACCGGTCTGTGATGCGTTAGTCTCCGGCGTTTACCGCACGCTTTCGTGGGTAGTTTCCGTGATGCTTCCGCCAATGGCAATATTTTTTCCTCTGTTCACGCTTTTAGAAGACCTCGGATATCTTCCTCGCGTTGCGTTCAACTTAGACCGCATATTCAAAAAATGCGGTGCCTGCGGAAAGCAGGGACTTACCACCTGTATGGGCTTTGGATGTAATGCCGCAGGGGTTGTCGGATGCCGCATTATAGACTCTCCGCGCGAGCGGCTTATCGCAATGCTGACAAACAGCTTTATCCCCTGCAACGGTCGTTTTCCGGCGCTGATATCAATTCTTATAATCTTCTTTATCGGCCACAGCGGAGGACTTTTTAAATCAGGCCTTGCCGCCCTTTCTCTTACTGCTCTTATTCTGCTGGGAATTCTTATGTCCTTTCTCGCATCAAAGCTTCTTTCCTCTACCATCCTGCGTGGTGTACCGTCCTCCTTTACGCTTGAGCTTTCCCCTTACCGCGCGCCACAGGTCGGTAAGGTTATCGTCCGCTCTGTTTTCGACAGAACTCTGTTCGTTCTCGGCCGCGCCGTAAGTGCCGCCGCACCTGCCGGACTTCTTATCTGGCTTATGGCTAATGTTACGCTTGGCGGGCACACTCTCCTTACTCATTGCAGTTCTTTTCTTGATCCTTTCGGGCGGCTTTTGGGGCTTGACGGAGTTATCCTGATGGCTTTTATTCTGGGCTTTCCCGCAAATGAAATAGTTATTCCGATTGTAATAATGGCATACACCTCCGGCGGTGCTCTTACGGATATAAGCGACCTTGGCACGCTTTCCACCCTTCTTAAAAGCAACGGATGGGGAATGCAAACTGCGATAAGCGTTATGCTTTTCTCGCTGATGCACTGGCCATGCTCTACCACACTTATGACGGTAAAAAAGGAAAGCGGGAGTGTTTTCTGGACTCTTGTTGCCGCAGCATTGCCGACGCTTTTCGGAGTAATTTTATGCTTGATGCTGAACATAATTGTAAAAATACTGTTATAGCACCAAAAAACCGTCCTCAAAACATTGACATTCATGCAAT
This sequence comes from Eubacteriales bacterium, assembly GCA_045614365.1. Classification (GTDB taxonomy): domain Bacteria; phylum Bacillota; class Clostridia; order Oscillospirales; family JAAYXM01; genus SIG480. Next base: position 11,567 of record JAZLCV010000102.1, read on the forward strand.
TTTGTGTTTTAATTATTCATCATAAGAACGTGTAAAATCACCCCGAAAGGAAGTTTTTAATATGAAGATAAAAGTTGCAATCGCAGGCTACGGAAATCTCGGCCGCGGTGTTGAATGTGCAGTAAGTGCTGCTCCGGATATGGAGCTTTGCGCACTCTTTACAAGGCGCTCTCCTGAAAATGTAAAACCGGCAACTGCGGTTCCCGTATATCATATGGATAAAGCAATTGAGATGAAGGACGACATCGACGTTCTCATCCTCTGCGGTGGAAGTGCCAATGACCTTCCCACTCAGACACCTGAGCTTGCAAAGTATTTCAACGTAATCGACAGCTTTGACACTCACGCAAAAATCCCGGAGCATTTTGCAAACGTCGATAAAGAGAGCCGTGCAGCAAAAAAAGTAAGCGTAATTTCTGCCGGATGGGACCCGGGTATGTTCTCGCTCAACCGCCTTTACGGTCAGGCAATACTTCCTGATGGAAACGACTATACATTCTGGGGCAAAGGCGTAAGCCAGGGACATTCCGATGCAATACGCAGAATTGACGGCGTTATTGATGCCCGCCAGTATACCGTTCCGGTAGAAAATGCACTCAACAGTGTCCGTGCAGGAGAAAACCCGACTCTCACAACACGCGAAAAGCACACGCGCGAATCCTTTGTTGTCGCAGAAGATGGCGCTGATCTTGCACGTATTGAGCGCGAAATCGTAACTATGCCGAACTATTTTGCAGATTACGATACAACCGTTCACTTTATCTCTCAGGAAGAGCTTAACCGAGACCACGCAGGTATTCCGCACGGTGGCAGAGTTTTCCGCACAGGAACAACCAACAACGGCAAGAACTCTCACGTTATTGAATACAGCTTAAAACTTGACTCTAACCCCGAGTTTACCGCAAGCGTTCTTACCGCATATGCCCGTGCAGCGTATCGCTTAAATCAAGAAGGCGCATGCGGTGCAAAAACTGTTTTCGATATCGCACCGGCATATCTCCATCCGGCAAGCGGCGAAGAACTTCGCAAAAACCTTTTATAAGATAAATCCTATAAAGCTTAAACGTTCTTGCAGCGTATTTTCGCCGCAAGAACGTTTTTTTGTTGCTTTTATTTTACGCTTCTTGTATACCAAGGAAATTTGTGGTATACTATTTCTATAATGCTGAAAGGATGTTTTATTATGCGTGATTATGCAAAAGAGCTTAACGAAAGAGTAGCTTATATAAAAAATATTATAGAGGAAAGCCATGCTTCCGGCATTGTTTTCGGAAACTCCGGTGGAAAGGATTGTGCGCTAGTCGGCATTCTCTGCAAAAAAGCGTGTGACAACACCGTCTGCATCCAGATGCCCTGCCACTCAAAGCAGAATTTTGGCTCGGATATGGATGATGCACTTGCCGTTGCAAAGAAGTTTGGCATTGAGCACCGTACATTCGATTTAACTCCCGTCCGTGCGGCTATGCTTGAAATGATGGGCGATGAGGTTGAGCTTAACAGTAACGCACTCGTTAATCTTCCGCCGCGACTTCGCATGACAACACTCTACACCGTTGCGGCGGCAGAAAACCGTCTTGTCGCCGGCACAGGCAACCGCAGTGAGCGTTATATGGGATACTTCACAAAGCACGGTGACGGTGCGTGCGACTTCAACCCCATTTCCGACCTGACCGTCGGCGAGGTTTACGAATTTCTGCGCTTTTTAGAAGCACCGGAGTCCGTTATCACAAAAGCACCGTCGGCAGGATTGTATGAAGGCCAGACAGACGAAAAGGATATGGGCGTAACGTATGCCGAAATTGACGAATACATTTTAAACGGAACAGGAAAGCCGGAAAGCATTGAAATCATCAACCGTTATCATTCAAGAAGTGCACACAAGCGCGGCGCAACGAATATGTTCCGCGAAATCAATGAATAATATGAAAAAGCTTCTTTCCGTTTTTTCCGCACTCTGCTTTCTTGTTTCATTTGTTTTCATGTTTTGTCTTATAGGCTACAGCTTTACCGGATTTCTTATTTTTGTTCTCGGTGCATTTCTTCTCTATCTCGCACTGAGCATCGGTGTAACAAAACGCACCCTTATTATTCTGCGGCGTATCGTTGTTTCGCTCGCCGCACTCGGCATCGGATTCACCGCTATAATGACCGGTATTGTCGTCCGCGATATGAGCGGAGATGTTCCGACAGCATGCGATTATGTAATCGTTCTCGGCGCGGGACTTAATAAAGAAACACCGTCACTTACTTTGGTTGACAGGCTGAACAGGACCATTGCATACATGAACGAATATCCAGGAAGCATCGCAATAGTCAGTGGTTCTCAAGGAAGCGACGAGACAATCACCGAGGCTCTCGCTATGGAGCGTTATCTTGTTTCTCACGGTATTCCGAGAGAGAGAATAATAAAAGAAGAAAAGGCAAGAAACACAAACGAAAATCTGATTTATTCCCGCGAAATAATTAACTCTCTCGGTGGCGGGAGCGTGGCGATAATATCAAGCGACTATCACATATTCCGTGCACGGCTTCTTGCCGAAAAACAGGGCTTACGTGCCGTGATGCTCTCTGCTAAATCCTCACTCCCCATTCTTCGCATAAACTATGCTGTCCGCGAGGGTTTTGCACTCGTGAAAGCAAAATTACTCGGCCATATTTAGGAGGTTACATCCGTGAATATTCACAAATCCATAGAAAGCCTTATCGGAAACACACCGATACTTGAGCTTAGAAATTTTATATCGGAACGAAAAATCCCCGCAACCGTTGCGGCAAAGCTTGAATATCTCAACCCTACCGGCAGCGTAAAAGATCGCGCGGCATTTGGAATGATTCTGGATGCGGAAAAGCGCGGAGTTCTCAAGCCCGGCTCGGTTATCATTGAGCCGACAAGCGGCAACACCGGAATCGGACTTGCCGCAATAGGGGCTGCCCGCGGATACCGCGTTGTCCTCACAATGCCCGACACTATGAGCGCAGAGCGGCGCGCACTTCTCTCTGCATACGGCGCGGAGCTTGTTCTCACTCCCGGAAGCGAAGGGATGAGCGGAGCAATACGTCGAGCGGAAGAGCTTTCAAAGGAAATCCCCGGAAGCTTTATTCCAAACCAGTTTGAAAACCTCTCAAACCCCGCAATACATGAAGAAACAACAGCGCAGGAGATATGGAAAGACACCGACGGGCATGTGGATGCCGTTGTCTGCGGCGTAGGCTCGGGCGGAACCGTTTCCGGAATCGGGCGGGCGCTTAAAAGGCTTAATCCCGAAATTAAAATCATAGCGGTTGAACCGTGCGACTCGCCCGTTCTCTCCGGAGGATGCGCAGGCGCTCACAAGCTTCAGGGAATCGGCGCAGGCTTTATTCCGAAAGCGCTTGATACCAAAGCTTACGATGAAATCATAACTGTCTCTGCAGAGGATGCATATTCCGCTGCGCGTGATATCTGCCGCACAGACGGCATATTCTGCGGAATAACCTCCGGTGCGGCAATATTTGCCGCCGAAAGCTTCGCCCGCCGTCCCGAAAACGCAGGAAAGCTTATCGTTGCCATCGCGCCCGACTCCGGCTCGCGCTATCTCTCCACCCCGGGGTTGTTTTCTGAATAAAAACAATACATTGAACTTACTGTAAACAGAAAAAATGCTTTAAACCGCAAAAGGGATGGTTTTCGTCCTTTTTGCGGTTCGTCGTAAATGCCGCCCCTACACCCATTCCCTTTAATTTGCTTTGTTTGTGAAAAAATTAATTTTGCTTTATCTTCTGCGTGTTTTGTGGTATGATATATTTGGTGAAGATTTTGATTATTCCAAGAAAGGAAGATTTGATATATGCGAAAGACAAAAATTGTTTGTACTATCGGTCCGGCAAGCGCTGATGATCTTACGTTTGAAGCCATGTGCCGCGCAGGACTTAACGTTGCCCGCCTTAACTTTTCTCACGGCACTCACGCCGAGCACAGGGAAAAGCTGGATATGATAAAGCGCGTCCGTGAAAAGCTTAATCTGCCGATTGCAATTATGCTTGACACAAAGGGACCCGAATACAGAATAAAAACATTTAAAAACGATAAAGTGACGGTAGCTGCCGGTGATAAATTCACCTTCACCACAGAGGATGTAGAGGGCGATAGCACCCGCGTTTCCGTAAACTACAGCGGTCTTGCCAACGACCTTGCAATCGGCGATCGTGTGCTCGTAAATAACGGCCTCGTCATTTTCAGAGTTACGGAGATAAGCGGCCACGATGTAATCTGCGAGGTTATCGCAGGAGGAGAGCTTTCCAACCGAAAGAGCATGAGCTTTCCGAACAAGGTTCTCAAAAAGGAATATTTAAGCGAGCAGGATAAGGAAGATCTTCTCTTTGGTATATCAAACGGAGTCGATTTCGTAGCGGCATCGTTTGTTTCTTCAAAGCAGGACGTGATTGACCTTAAAAACTTCCTTGCCGAAAACGGAGGAGAAAATATCGAGGTTATCGCAAAAATCGAAAACCGCTCCGGCGTTGACAACATTGAAGAAATCTGCGAGGTTTGTGAAGGGATTATGGTTGCCAGAGGCGACCTTGGTGTTGAGGTTCCCTTTGCAGAGCTTCCTGCAATACAGAAGTATCTCATAACAAAATGCCGCCTTCTCGGCAAACGCGTTATCACCGCAACGGAAATGCTTGAATCTATGATTCACAACCCGCGCCCGACCCGTGCTGAAATTTCCGACGTTGCAAACGCAGTTTACGACGGAACAAGCGCAGTTATGCTTTCCGGCGAGACTGCCGCGGGCAAATATCCGGTTGAAACCATAACTGCAATGGAAGAAATTGTTGAGGAAACAGAGAAGAACATAAATTACGAAAAGCGTTTCCGCACAAGCTCTTTCAAGATAAAAAACAAAGTTGATGCTATCTCCCACGCAACCTGCGGCATGGCGATTGACATTGACGCAAAAGCGATTGTCGTAAGCTCTATGTCCGGTATGACGGTGCGTATGGTTTCCCGTTTCCGTGCGCCGACAGATATTATAGGTATGGCAACAAACAAGGCGGTGTGGTACAAACTTGCTCTTTCCTGGGGTGTTCTGCCCGTACTCAGCGAGCAGTTCAGCTCTTCCGACGTTCTGTTTTATCACGCAACACGTGCAGCAAAAGACAATCTCCCGCTCAAAAAAGGAGACCTCGTCGTTCTTACAGGCGGTATTATCAACGGAAAGTCAGGAAATACAAATACAATCAAGGTAGAAGAGATTTAATTTAACGCCCGCCCCTGACGAGGCGGGCAGATGTTCTGTTTACAGATTCCCCGTCCTTTTCGGGGCGGGTAGTTGTTGTATATAGTATTTTCGCCCCCTGTTTGGGAGGTAATTGCAGTATATGCACCCTTAACAAATCATCCCTGCCATATGACACAATCACCACCCCGCACGGGGTGGTGATTAAATTTCCGTTATTTATATTCCGAACAGCTTTTCAGCGTTTCTACCGAGGATGTCGAGCTTTTGCTCATCATCAATATCCGCCATTGCTATCCTTCCGAGGGTGAAGGTCGGCGAATAGAATCCGCCGTCTGTGCCGAAAAGAATTTTCTTTGTATCAACATATTTGCAAAGAAGCTCAATACTGCCCTCAGACGCTCCGGCAAGAGCTGTATCAATATAGAAATTATCAAGGGAATTTACAGCATCGGCGATGCGCTCAACGCTGTCTATGCCTACCTCGCTGTGCGCCGCAATGAACTTTACGTCCGGATACTGCTTTGCTGCAGCGGAAAGAGAAATCAACGCATCTGCGCCATAGGTGTGATGCAAAATCGGAAGATTGTTCTCTGCGGCATATTTATACGCCGGTTCATATTTGTATGAAGAGAATGGCGTTTTATTTATACTTACGTGAAATTTTATCCCCTTAAATCCGGCATTGTTTTTGTACTTTTCAAGCTCCGGTATCATCTCATCCGCATATACTGGATTTAAGCACGCATAACCGTAAATTCTTCCGGGATGCTTTTCAATTGCATCGGCAAGATATGCATTGCCTCGCGCAAAGTCAGACTTAAATGCAACATTTGTCGAAACAAATATACATTCAATGCCAAGGCTATCAAGAACCTTAACGATCTCTCCCGGCTCGCCCCCGCGCGGGATATAAAAATCGCTGTACGGACCACAGTGGCCGTGTGTATCTATAATGCGCACGCCCTCAATCGGAAGACCGTATTTTACATTTTCCCAGACCTTCATCATCAGAACGTCACCTCACTTAACAGTCTTTTTATATTACCGGAACCGATAAGCGCCTTATCCTCATCGCTTATTCTTGCATATGTAAGAAGCGCAACGGATGAAGCACCGGAAACATTCGGCATTCCGCTTCCGAAAACAAGTCTCTTTGCGCCAAAGCGCTCCACGGTATCCTCAATTCCCTCAAATCCGCGGTAAATGGATGTTGAAATATACAAATTCGGGAACATAGAGAGAAGCGGATAAACATCACGCATTGTGGTATAGCTTACGCCCGTAAGTATAACACGAAGCTCTTTATGTTCTTTTAATATATTGTACACCACATTGAAATCGCCGGCGCGGGAAAGCGGCAGAAGAAGCGGAATTTTGTGCTTTTCAAGCATAGAGAACAGCTCTCCGCACGACCATTCCGCAACCATCCAGTTACCGGCAGGCAGGCTTATCATCTTTACATCGTTTTCTTTCATAAGGTGCACAAGCTCTGCAGGTGCAGGGAACTCACCCGTATGATGCGGAATTGCATACCACACGGGGAACAGGCGTGCATCGCTCTTTATAACCTCGCAAAGCTCAAGATTTCCCATGCGGGCATTTCCTGTGCTCGCGTATTCGTAACGCATCAGCGCAGAATCAATACCGTATCTGTCAAATTTTGAAAGCATCTCGTCTTTCGTTATCGGCGTGGTCTCACGCTTGTACCCACCGATACCGAAGGATGCTTCACAGTCAAAAAGCTCTGTTTTTTTCATGTGCTCATCTCCTGAATTATATTACCCAAATAATGATACACCAATTAAAAATCAAAATCAATATGCTTTTTTATAAAAGCCGGAAAATTTATGTTTTTTTTAACACATGCCCTTTTCCCTTGACATTTCCCATGCATTTTGGTAATATTATGTTGATAAAAGACATTCACCCGCGACGATGTATTTTTTGTCGCGAAAACTCAACTTACATAAGGAGCGTATTGTTATGAACAAGGCAATTATGCACATCAACTACGGCGAGCTTACCTACAACTCATACGGCAAAAAAACCATCGATGAGATCTGCAAGCAGGCAGCTGATATCGGTTATGACGGAATCGAGTTCCGCGGCAACCCTCCGAAAGAGCTTGCGAGCCTTTCCTTCAAGGAATATGCAACCCAGATTGCAGAAGGAAAGAAGAAATACGGTCTTTCCGAAATTCTTTTCGGCATCGGCGTTCACGGCTGCACAAGTGCTGATAAGGAAGAACGTGCAAAGTCCATCGCAGATGCAATTGAAAAGGTAAAAATTGCAAACGAGCTTTGCGGAACAACTATTTGCAACACATTCGGTTCAAACGTACGTTCCTCTATCACAACCGCACCGCCCGCAGCTTATGAATTCCACGGCAGTGCCGCTGCAACTCAGGAGCAGTGGGACCTTACCGTTGACGCCTTCCGGCAGGTTGGCCACGAGCTTGAGAAAATCGGCGTCAAATTCGGTTTTGAAACACATATGAACTACATTCACGACCTTCCTGCCGCTGCAAAGAAGCTTGTTGACCTCATCGACAGCCCGATGATCGGTATCAACATGGACTACGGCAACACCGCATACTTCCCTGTTCGTCCGACAGTTGAAGAGACCATTGACCTTTATGGCGACAAGCTTTTCTACACTCACCTTAAGAATTCCTCCCCTGTTCCGGGTTCCGGTCTCCGCATGGCAACAGGTCTCGGTGACGGCGAGATAAACCACAGAATCTACCTTGCAAAGCTTCATGAAGTCGGCTTTACCGGCCCGATAGGCATTGAAGCACCGCGCGGTGGCGACAGAGTATGGTTCGCTCAGCAGGATTTCAACTACTATAAGTCCGTTATGGAATCCCTTTAATAATGAATATTCAGATTTACGGTGCCAAATCCTGCTTTGATACAAAAAAGGCAGAGCGTTACTTCAAAGAAAGAAGAATTAAATTTCAGGCAATAGATCTTCCGCGCTTCGGGCTTTCTCCGAAGGAGTTTGACCTTGTTATGTCAAAGGTCGGTCTGAATGAAATGATAAACAAAAAAGCAAAAGGCTATGATGCAAGCTTTATCGAATATATGGCAAGCGACGATGACAAAGCCGACAAGCTTTTTGATAATCCGGAGCTTATTTCCACGCCGATTGTAAGAAACGGCAGAGAAATAACCATCGGCTATTGCCCTGATATATGGAAAACTTGGGAATAAACTGTTCTACAATCCCCGCCCGACGGCGGGGATTATACATAAGATAAGAGCTAAAAGAGAAGAATAAAGAGGTATTGAGAAATGAAAATAAGCTGTTGCGTATTTGACCTTGACGGAACACTGCTGACATCTCAAAACGTAATATCGGACACTGACAAAAAAACGCTGAGAAATTTAAGCGAAAAAGGCGTAAGAATTATCATTGCCACCGGTCGCTCTGATTTGCAGATACGCGAATATGTCCATTCTCTCGGCGTGGCTGACCCTGTAATCACCTGCAACGGAGGGCAGATAATAAACATCACCACAGGAGAAGTTTTGCACCGCAGATTTTTACGTCCCGAAGATGCAAAGCGGATAATTGATACTGCCGAAAAAGAAGGCATTGATTACCTCTTCTATACTCCCGAATACGTCTACCACGCATACTCAAGCGAGCGCGTAAAGTTTTTTATGGCGTATAACGAAACAGCGCCGGAACGGTTCAAGGTTCCTATTCGCGAAGCATCTCAGTATCGTGAAAAAGATGCGTTTTCAAACGTAGTAAAAATACTCATCCACGACGACACTGCACGTATTCCGGAATTCGAAAACAGGTTCAACGAAGAAAACACGCTCACCATTGTGTCCTCCGGCAAAAATCTGATAGACATAATGCCCGATAACACAACAAAGGGAAACGGGATAAAAGTTCTTGCCGACAAGCTTGGCATTCCGGTTTCCGAGGTTGCCGCATTCGGTGACAGCTTAAACGATGAAACTATGCTACGTGCCGCAGGCTTTTCCGTTGCCATGGGCAATGCAGAAAAAGAGATAAAGGATATCTGCGATTTTGTTACGAAAACTAACGATGAGTTTGGTATCACCCACGCGATAAAGCATATATTCGGCGAATAAAATTCTCAAGAGAGGGAGCTGCAACAAAGCAGTTCCCTCTCTTTTTCACTGTCCGTTTTTCTCAAAATTGAGTGACACTTTTGTATAGGGGCAATTTATGACTTGCCCGCTACATAATCCAATATACGCTTGAGCAGCACTGCAACCTCGGCTCGTGTCGTGTAATCAGTTGGAGCGATAAGTCCGGATTTGCCGTTGACGATACCCGAACCGACAAGCGCAGAAACTGCTTCCTTTGCGTAAGGTGCGATGGTAGCGAAGTCCTCATTCTGCGGTTCGTCATAAATGCCGAACCCTACATTTAGTATCTGCAGTGCACGGTAGACGATTACCATCATATCCTGACGAGTGATGGAGTTGCGTGGTGCAAACTTGTTATCACCAATGCCGCCGATTATGCCATTGTTTCGTGCTATTGCAAGCTCGGATGCATAATAATCATTCACCATAACATCTGCGAAGTTTTCCGTATTATCTGAGCTTAGCTTGAATGCACGCACCAGAAGCAGTGCAAAATCTGCGCGGGTGATATTTGATTCCGGATTGAACGTACTTGCAGTCATGCCCTTTATTATTCCATCTGCCGCAAGCGCGTTTATCGCATCTGCTGCCCATGCGTGATTACCCAAATCCGTGAATTTCGGTTCGTCGGAACCACTGAACCCTACGTTGGGTTGGGTTGCAGCATCTTCGTTGCCGTTTTCATCGGTATCCGTTGTGTCACCAGTTGTGTCATGCGGTTTGTCATCCGGTGCGGCACCGCCGCCACCGCCTCCTCCACCGCCAGCGGCAGGTGTATCGGTGTTTCCTGCCTCCGGTGTTTCGGTTGTATCAGTTTTATCCTGAGATGAGCCACCCGTTGTCGAACCGTAGACAGTGACAGTAAAATACAGCGTTGATGTTCTGCCAAGCGAGTCGGTCGCATCAATTGCGACAAGGCTCTCTCCCACCTGGCTGCCATCCGGCTTCCATGTAAAGGTTGCCGTCTCTGCACTAAAGCTTGCGCCTCGCGGAAGTGTGCGTGCAGAGTAAGTAACTATACCGTCTTCTACCTGACTTTCCGCTCTTACTGTAAGCTTCAAAGAGCTTCCGGCAGATGATGTAATATTTCCCGGCTCGTCAAACTCAGGAGCATTGTCTTCTTCATACGACATCGGAATTGCAAAACGCGTTCCCTCATTGATGATATAATTGTATGTATCATCCTCATAGCTGTCATATGAATCGACAAATGTTACATTACCAAAGCTCAGAATTGCCGTTTTTCCATCCTCAGAAATCTCAGCATCCTCTATTATGAATGCCGCATTGCCCGGAGAGTCGGTCTCTCCGACGAAAATACGTCCGGACAGACTTGTTTTTTCATCATTCATCATTTTAAGCAGAGCTTTACTTATGGGCTCATCAAACTCGACCTGCGCTTTATTTACAATAGAAAGCCCCTTTGTATGCCACGTTACCTTACCGGTAAGAGCATCGGTCTGCTCATTATCCTCGTTTCCGATAAGCGTTCCGTCGTGGAGATAGCTGTAAATGTTTTCAAGCTTACCGTCAACCGACTTAACCGTCCAGACTCCCGCAAAGCCGCAGAACAGGAAGCTGTAGCCTTCGGTATCGGTTCCGACGGTTGTATCGGCTATAGTGTATGTAATGTCCTTTCTTGTTGCGTACATTACATAATCAACTCTTCCGTCAATAAGCTCCACTCTGACCGCTGCTGCCTTGTCAGCGCCGAGATTTTCGCCATTTACCGGCACCATCTCAATGCGGTCGATGTTCTTTATATACGGAGTTTTGTTATACGGCTCGAAAACAGTTGTATAAAGCGTATCAAGCTTTTCATCTGCCTTTGCCTTGCGGCGCACAAGCAAATACTCAATTCTGTTTATCACCTTATCCCAATCATCTTTACGCGTAGGAACACTCTGCGCAAGCGTTACCTCATCTGCCTTCCAGTCGTTTGCGGTTGTAACCTTCAGATGAATATCCATAAGACTGCTATTATTGCGCGACAACTTTCTCATATCTGAAATCTTATAGTCAACAGAGAAATTCATATCAGGATCATTGTCCTTGCGGATTTTCTCAAGCCAAGTATAACCCGAAGGATATTTCAGCGGAACATACTGATTAGAAGTATTAGTCCACGGGTCGTTTCCGAAACGCGCATCAGTTCCTGCATAAGTACCGATGTAATTGCCGTTTTCATCAACCTGATGTTCAATGCTGTCAAGCCCCGTTGTCTCCGCCACGGTATTACTCGATGCATGGAAGGAATAAATATGATCTTCCCCGCCGAGCACCTTGAAGAAGTCTACACCGTAAGATATTTCATCGTCGTAGTCTATCATCATTACTGTTCTGCGATAATCATCAGCCGTCTGATAGGTTGTGCTTCCGTCAACATCCATAAGGCGGACTCTTGTATCCTTGTTGTCAAAGTGCAGTGGCTTTGCCGGATCTTCGGGTTTTACCGAACTTGTTTCGTTTATGACAACCGTGTTGTGCGAAAGCGTAACATTCGTCCACTGATGACGGCTTGGATATGCACCTGTTCTTTCCGGGTATCCGTTGTCCGACGACATTGAAATTCCATATGCATCAATACCTATATTCAGGAAATCTCGGTGCATGTGCGATGTTGCTCCGCCAAAGTACATCCAGAAATCGCGCGTGGTGTCTTTTATTGTACTCGTTCCCAAAACGTTATTATACAGCGCACCGGCGCGAAGCGATGCAAAGCCGTAGCCCGTCATCATAGAGCTTCTGTCATAATTATATTCACCAAAAGCATCTATTTCCTTTTCGATATCACTATAAAGGCTGTCGGGATTTTTCGTGAAGATATCGTAATGCAGATCTTCGAGTGCAAAGTTCTTACCCTTTACGGCAATCTCATAAAGAAGCTGGGCAAGCTGCGTCTTTGTCTTTTGGTAACCGCTTATCTTTTCTTCAAGCTCTGCCCTAACAGCCTCATCAACTGTCTTAAGACTTTCTTCAAGCTCTGCTGTATATATTGCAAGCTGCTTATAGCTTTCGGCAATAATATTTGTATCCGATGGCATAACACGGTATGTTCCCATCATTCCCTGGTCGCCTATTGACTGCGTTCCACGATGCAGATCAATCATATCGTTATAGCAGGTAAGCATCGTTATATATTTCGGATTTCTCCAGAGGTTTTCCTTTTCAGTCAGCTCGCCCTTGTACAAGCCGAGCGTCGTAGCCACAGCAACGGTATCCTCAATCCAGCCGTAGTTGTAGGATGATGAGGATTCTGTTCCCTGACCGTCACGCGAAACCTGATTTACAATCTTATAAAGAAGCTCGCCACCGGTGTTGAAGGTTTTGCCAGCCGTTGATGTGTTCTGCTTGCTTTCCACGAACAACCAGTCTATCATCTCACGCGAATACGGTTCTCGGTCATATACAACAGCAGCATTTGCCACTGCCGCCTGATGCATACCAAAGTTTCCGTTTACATCTCCCGCCATCGCCGCACTGTATATCTCATAGATGAGGTCACGCTCGATATTATCACGTATGTTCTTGTTGGAGTTTTTGGGAAGCCTTGCTTCTCCCGTTACCTGATGCACTGCTATTCCGTAATACTCCCGTTCTTTTTCGGCAAGAAAGCTTTGTACCTCGGGGTCATCATACATCGGCCAGAACGCATCATATGCCGTTGAGAAGCTTATAGCAAAGTTTGCATCCCAGATATCATTTGATATTTTGCCGGAATTGTGTGAGCTTGACGAGAATGCATAACGCAGCACATTCCAGTTTACGGTTTCGCCGTTGCTGTTTTTCCACTCGTTTGCGCTATATTCGGGATACAGGTCTGCAAGGCGGTCAATCAGGACCGCGCCGATCTTTCCATACTTTTCTTCACCTGTGTAGACATACGCAAGCTTCAAAGAATCAATCGCTTCAATAATGGCGTTTGCTCCTGCATGCCAGAATCCGCAATGGTTGTAGTATGGTATAAAAGGCCACAAATCTGAAATTGCATCGCTTGTTTCCCATGCACAGCCCGGAGCATATCCCCAACCATCATCAACACACCAGAGCATACCGCTCTTGACCTCATCATATCCTCCGACGAGATTGTATATCTTATGGTCTGCTTTTCCGTCGCTGTCGAGGTCTGCATTATAGCGAAACGGGTCTATGCCGTTAAACTCTTTTCCTTCAGTATACAGGTCGGTATACATATCATTTTTAAGATACCCTTGGCCGTAGCCGTAGTATTTATACCAGTTCGTAAGCTCGGTTCCATATTGATCGAAAAATGCGGTTGTACCTGTCGGATCCACCATCTCCAGCTTTTCGCAATCACATTCAAAATCATGATTTTCCGCAAAGTCAGCCTTGTGGTAAATCATATTATGATGGCGCAAAAGCGCAAGAGCACGGTCAAACACGCCGTCGTTTCCGAGCCCCAGCTCATAGAACGAGCCGAAATCATTTGACGGGAAAAGGCGCTTGCATTCCGGGCACTGTATTTTCCACGGACGTGTCAGCGGTGATGTGATCCACGGATACCCTGACTCTGCAACCTTGACTCCGCAATAACGGCAGACATATGTGGATATTTCATCACCACGGCGGCTGAGCTGAATAGAACGCGGAATGCCCTCTCCCGCAAGCAGATTCCATATTCCTTCCATACCAAGGGCTACGTATTTATCTGCCTTTTCAACCGCAGCATCCTTTTCGTTCTTTGCCCAGGTATATTTTTTGATGTTTTCTCGAGCAATCGCAATGCGTTCGTCCGTATAATACGTACGGCCTGCCTTACCGTGCGTGACGGTAATTGTCGCCGATGCTTCATACGGCACGTCGTCAAGCGTCGTAGTAACCGAAACTGTATAAACTCCTTCTTCTGCATCGGAGCCTATCTCTGCCGTGAACGTACCATTCTCGCCTTCCTCAAAGCTTACGTTAGTCTGCTCTGCGTCATAGTTCCACTCGATGCTGTCCCAAGATATATCGCCTGCGAAGTCATAACCACCAAGAGATACTGCTTTTATGCCAAGTATGATGCTCTCCCGCTCGCCGGGGCGCATAACAAAGCTGTCTCCGGTTATCTCAATGCCTGCAAGCTCTGAATAATCGCGCACATTAACCTCTACCGTCTCTGACCAGCTCTGTCCCTTGCTCTCGCCCGTGTTGTCCGTAAGCGTCATTTTAACGTGTGCCGTACCTAATTCTTTTGCCGTAACCGTGCCATCAGCTGCAAGGTCTATATATTCCCCGCCGTCTGAAAGTTCATATACGATCGCATAGTCCTGTCCTACGCCTGTAAGCGACGGCATAATCTCGTGAGAAACGCCGTTTTTAAACAGAATTGATGCCGAAAGAGCAACACTTTCGCCTTTGTTTATTTCATAGCTTTCCTTCATCGGAGTGAGCGCCTTTATTTCAGGTATGCTCTCTGCCGCGAAAAATGCAATCGAGCCATAAGCCTGTCCGTAATATGTGTTGTTCACATACTCCATCTCACCCGTCACCGGATTGAAAACCTGCAAAGTACGAGTCTGGCAATCAAACGTCAGCGTGTGCGTTCCCTCTTCGATATAAAACGTACGGAAGGTTTCCGGCAGAATGTTATTGGATGTTCCTTTGTTGTAAAAGCAGAAATCTCCTGCATATACTCCATCAAGATAAATATCCACGTCCTCTGCCGCTTTTATTCCGTTTCCTTTTCCCGAAATGGAAATCGAGTAATATCCCGAGCGCGGAATTTTAACCTCAAGAACGCCCTTTCCTGTTCTTCGCGGAGTTACGGTAAGCCCGTTAAGATTAAGATTTATCGTCCCCTTGCTTGTGAGATCCCACGAAACAAATCTCCATCCGTGTTCTTCGAGCGTTGCGGCATATACATCCGTTATCGGCTGATTCATAAAATCAATGATAACGTGCTTGTCGTTATCGGTATTGACAATTTCTATATCAGTGCTGCCCGTTACTGTTTTTCCGTTATACGCTGCTTCGGCGCAGAGCTTTATGCCGTCAACACCCGCAGGTACCGTTATGTACCACTCGCTATTATCTTCTATTCCGTCAACGATGTCGTTTCCGCACTCAAACCATACGCGGACAGAGGGTTGCGTCTCAAACTCCGTAATAACCGTTCCGTTTCTGTCCCTGAACGTGAGCTTCACACGCCGCGTTGCATATGCCGGAATTCTGTTGCCGCCGTCAAGAGAAACATCGACCGTGTGTATAGATTCGTCAATAACGGTTATTGTTGCAGAGCCGGTCAGCTCCACTCCTTCAACAACTGCCGTAGCAGTAATTGTTGCAGTTCCCTCGCCAATTCCCGTCACGGAATTTCCGTCAATTGAAATAATCCCGTTATCTTCTGTCGTATATGTAACCTCAGCATCAACAACCGTACCACTTGCGTCTTTTACCACGCTGGAAAGCGTTGCCACCTCATTTTTCTTTATCTGCTCCTTTGAGGTTTTTACAAGCACGCGCGGGGTAAGCGTAAGCGATGCTACCGACAGAGTTCTCGTTTGCCCTGCCTTTCCTTGATTAAAAACAAGAACATATTCCTTTTCCGCACTCAGCGTAACATCCTTTGCCGATTTAATTGTCATTGCTTTCGTTGCTGCGGTTGACTGTTTTATCATTGCCGTTCCGACAAGAGACTCGGACGAGATTCCAAGATCTCCGAACGCAAGTCCGCCTGTTCTTACAGACGAGCTAACCGTTCCATATGTATCACCACTTGCAAATGTCTCGGCAAGTTTTCCCTCAAGCGGGGCAATATACATCTCTAATGCTTCCGAGCCGTACTTCTGATGTGAGGCCGTACCCGATATGCTATAAGTGGCAGTTTTCGGAACTCTTATTTTAAAAGCAATCCAGTTATTTGCCGCCTGACGGCTTGTCTGCAAATACGCAAACGCCGCGACTACAGCAGTTGTTGAAGATGATGCAGCACCTGTAATATGAGAGCCGAGATATGCCCAGTTGCGGTCTGTTCCGTAGCTTGTAAAATACTTTTCACCGGATGCCGATTCCAGCGGGACCAATGCCGCTGTCGAAACAACATCATTATGTCCGTCTATATGAAAATTATAGTTTACGGCATCTGTTTCCGTTGCTCCTGCAAACAGAACTGTTGTAGGCAACAATGATATCAGCATGCATATGCTTAAGATTAACGATAATGTTCTTTTCATAAAATTTCTCCTTATAAACAGCGTTTGTGATCTTTCAGCGAACCTCAGGATGAAATGTGGGAGAATGAACACCGTCCATCCTCCCCCATTCCGATGTATTATCAGTCAGAATAAATCACTTTATAGGAATTATCCGTATCTTTATAAATCATATATCCGCGGGCTATGTAGCTGCTGTCTGTCGGACGTGCGGTAAACTGACCGTGGTCAAGTCCGCGTGAAGACGTGAATTTCTCATCACAGCTTTCAACACTCGGAGTTCTGTTTCCAAACAGAATACCAACTTCTACAATTTCGTATCCGGACGAAGCTTCATACTCAATCATATATCCACCTTCAATTGTGGTGTCTTCAAGCACAACCAGAGGTTTGGGAACAACAGTTGCATATGATGAGTAGATACGCGTTGCATCCCACACATAATGCGTGTATTCTTTATTGTATGAAACTATTTTTCCGTCACGCAACCAATGGGTAACGTTTGCTCCGTCATTGCATACAATTTCCGTAGCATAAGGAATCGCAACAACATTGTCTAAACTACTTTCCTTTCCGTCCGCGCCAACTTTCTTTCCGTTTACGGTAATAATTTCACTTACCGTCAATTCCGTATACTGTGCAACAGCCTTTGTCGGCGCGATGATCTCTTCGACGCTTGAAAGTACCCCGTTTTCCGTTTTCCAGTTTAAGAAGTTAAATCCGGTAAGCTTCATTTCCGGAAGCCCCTTCGTTGCAAGAATGGATTTTGCAATTGCGCCAAGATACGAACCATCCATATTCCAGAATTCAACAGTCGGGTCATCGGAATGTGCCGGGTTTTCCTCTTCATAAACTGCTGTAAGGAATGTGTTGCTGTAAATTGCGTAAGTGCCGTTTTGGCTAAGCTCTAAGATAAACTTTTCAGAATCTTCCACAAGCCCGTTTGCATCCGCAGAATAAACTCCGCGTTTCCAACCGATAAATTCGTATCCCTCAACCTCCGGAGCAGAAACTGAAATCTTATCGCCGCGCTCTGCGGAAATTACCTTGTTGTTGCCAATAACGCCGTTCACGCTTATCTTTGCCTCAGGAATATTAGCCGTTGCAGAAAAGCTGAGATTCTGCGCGTTGCCGGTATAGCCATCAGCCTCTTTTTCTTCTTCCGGCTCACCCTCTTTAAGAGTGATTCCCGCAAGATTCAAAAACTGCTTTGATGAATTTCCGGTAATGTTATTGCTGTTAAAACTGAATATCATATAATAGTCGCCTGCGGTCTTAAAGTTGTAGTTGCCTATATCTCCGTCAACCTTATCCGTTACTCCGCAAACTCTGCCGATGATGGGTAAAGTTTTTAATGTATCAGATGTAATATCAGCTCTTATTTCAGAAACAGGAACAATATAAATATCTGCTTCTGCACCGGTTACAATACCAATAATATCAGCTGTTATATCATAAGTTCCGGATACAGGGATGCTGAGTTTCAACACAAACCGCGCATCTGCATCATCCGTATGCTGCAATGTTTTGCGCCCTACCATCTGAATGTATCCGCTTTTATTTAAATTTGACGCACTTTTTTCGCTGTCTACTTTCTCTCCGTCGGAGTCTTCTATGCTGTTAAAGGCTCCACCAAGAGTAGTTATCGCCCACGGGAGAGTTTTCGCGGTATCTATATAAGCATAATCACTCAGCCAACTTGAATCGACAACCGTGTCACTGTCTGAATCATAGAATGGTCTGCCATACTGTGTGAAGCTTGCATTCTCGAGAATATCTCCTTTAAGAACATCAACAGAGAATATATAGTCATAAGTTTTGACTGAAACAACAATTTCAATTGTATCTGTCACGCTCTTCCCTTCAACACTCGCCGTCGCTGTGACTAAAGCCGTTCCTTCTTTAACACCTGTTACCTTATTTCCGCTAATTGAAACGCAATCGGAAGTAGTTGTATATGCAACAGAAGTAGTTGCTGTCACATCATCTGCCTTTGAATCTGTAATAGTACTTGAAAGCGTTGCAGTCTCTCCGACGAGGATATTGGTTTTATCCGAAGAAACTTCTATCGTGGGTTCAACTACAAGTTCTCCTACCTTCTTAAGCTCAATAGAATCAATATATGCAAAATATTTATTTCTAGCGTTAAGTGTCGCCTCTGTACCATCCATCGCAATCACGAGATAGTATGTTTTGTTTTTGAGACCAACCTGCCCACCAACATATGGCGAATCTGTAGTCGCTGCAGTTGATGTGTTTACTGCTGATGCTATCGTTTTTACAACAGGTGTAACGTTTGCTGCATCAGTAATTACGTTAGCTACTGCATTAAATATTCCGTCATCTGACATATCCCACGCTTTGCCAGTCACGGGGTCAATGGTATCAGGGTCTACAATATAAGTGCTTATCTTGCCGCCGTTTGCCAGTTCTGTATAATTCAATATGGGTATATATGTGCCCTTTTCAGGTACTGTTATTGTAAGCACAATACCATTTGTTCCAAGCTCTGTATAGCTGTGGCTTGCACGAATTGTAAGATATGTTGCACCAAGGTTTATATAGTCAAGACGTCTGTTCCCTATATATCCCCACGCACTTGATACCTGCGGGTTTATAGTAAAAGTTCCGCCATTAAGCAAATCAACAGCCTCATCCTCAGTCGTTGCAGATGTATCAAATTCATATGTATATTTCTTAGCGTTTATCGTAATTTCTATTGTATCTGTTACTGCCTTTCCGTCAACAGTTGCGGTTGCAGTAATCGTTGCAACACCGTCTTTTGCACCTGCCACAACATTTCCGGATATTGAAACGATGTCTGTATTCTCAGTTGTGTATGTAACACCCGGTGTTACTGTTGCTCCTGTTGAATCTGTAACAACACTTGAAAGGATCGCTTCCTCCCCGATTAAAAGTTCTGCCTTATCGGAAGAAACTGTAATTGTCGGCTCAGCAGTTACAGCCTGAGGAGTGAGCGTAAGAGATGAGGGGAACATACCGGCTGCTGTAGCACTAACAGCATTGAATAAAACTATGTTTTCTCCTGCTGAAATCGACATTTCTACGCCTGTAATAAGTTCCATTTCAGAAGCTGTAGAACCACTCTTGTAGAAAGACACATTTCCCACCTTTGCAGTTTCCGGAATATTTAAATATTCAAAGCTTGCAGCTTCTGTTCGAGCCGCATTCGCAACAGTTCCGTAAGTTGTTACATTCCCTTCTGCTAACTTTGCCTCAAGCTCTGCTGTTATAGGCGCAATATATAAATCAGCGCTATTAGAGAATGTTTTTTTCTTATAACCGGTAGCAGATACCATGTATTTCCCGCTCTTCGGAACATTTATTCTAAGAGCAATCCATTCACCTGTTTTAGCCGAACCCGTCTGAATATAAGAACCAGTGACAACAGTAAACCCTTTAGTATCATTAGCAGGTGTACTTATTGTCGTACCACAATAAGCCCAGTTTGCTCCCGCATCAGTAGGCTCTGCCGGATAGTTTTTATATGCCGCAAGCCAAGTTCCTGCAGCGTTCTCCATATAAACGGCTTCGGTTGAACGTATGTTATCCACCTCAAACTCATACGTAATCGCACCCGTTGTTTCATCCACGGCTGCGAAGGTTGTTGGCATCATTGCCAGAATCATTGTTACTGCGAGGAAAATTGATAAAAATCTTTTCATTTTTGCCTTGCCTCCTTAAATTTATATATTCAAAAGCTTTTCAGCATTTTTTCGGATAATCTTTTCGTATGTCTCCGTGCTTATCATTTTGTCGTTCACCAATCCGGTGAGGAATTTATCGAAAGTATACTGGAAGGTCTGTGCCGCATGGCAAACGTCTGCGCCGTAGTATATTCTGTCGGAGAATTCCGTAAGAAATTTTGCAGCATAATCCGGATCACGCATCATAGCGTTTGAACCGCTGCCTGCCGAGAGGTCACAGTAAAGATTTCCATACTCGCGCATAAGCTCCGCAAGGTGACCTTCCGTAACCTTTCCTTTCGGATAACCGTTGCGGTTGTCCGTATCATTGTTTTTGCTTATTTCCCACCAGAATGCGGCAGAATGACCGATAAGCTTAAGATCGGGATGTTTTTTCAGCATCTTTTCAATTCTCGGTAGTCCCGGGTCGTCTATAACGCCGTAGGTGCCGCCAAAATGTGGTCCGACGTGGATAAGCACCGGCATATCACACTGAACGCAATGGTAGAAGAAGTTATCCATCAAATCGCTGTCGGCATACAGCTGAGCTGTAACCTCTCCAACACCTTTTGCACCGAGTTCTTTATAGTGACCTATGTATTTACTGAGGTCTGTTTCCGGACTGAAGCGACCGGCGCGCGGGTCAACATTACAAAACCAGGTGAACCTGTCGGGGTATTTGTCAGCAATATACTTACAGTTTTCTGTTGGCATAGCTGCCCACTGCCCTTCCGGTGCCGTTATCGGAAGAAGAACTGCAAAATCAACATCTGTTTTATCATGAATCTCTATCTGTTCTTCCACGGACAGAAGCTGAGTTCCCGTCAAGTGATATTTTGGTGAATACTCAGGAAACAGAATAACGTGAGAATGGATATCAATTTTCTTCATTTTTTCATCCCTTCAAATCGGAATTTCGAACGCTTATGCATTTGACATTGTTTGCAGTGTGTGAAAGCACACTGCAAAAGGGATATCCCTTTTGGCATTTTTATATTGTATATTTTAACTTACAGCCACACTCCATTTCCACTAAAAGCGTTTACAAATCGGATAATTCAAATTGGTAACATCTTCTCTGCTTTGACAAGTGAGTTCATATATGATATATTTAAAATATCTTAAAACAAGGAAGAGGTGCGTGGCTATGAAAACAAACTACAGCATAGAGACCACTGAAGTGCTGAACAAGCTTCCGATAAGCATTTCAACCTTATGTTTCCGCGCTTTGGAAAATCTTGATCACATTCACAGCTACACGCATATTTCCTTTGTCATTGCAGGAAATGCCAATGGCATAATCGGCGATACGGAATATACCTTCCCGGCAGGCTCCGCATCAATTAGTGCTCCCTATCTCCCCCATTCTTTTGACACAAGAGAAAGCGATGACACTCCGATTGTTGTTCACATCCGCTTCGACGATGCATTTTTGACAGATCGCGGATACCGTTTTTTTCACTATAACAAAACACTGCGTTTTGAAGAGCGTACAATTCCTGATTGCGTTTGCTTTTCCGGCGCAAACAAAACGAAGGCAACCGGGCTGATCCGCTCTATAACAGCAGAATTTGAAAAAGGCAAAAATATGTCGTTTGACCTCATAGCAAAGAATCTTGCTGAATTTCTGCGTATGACAGCTGAAGAAACTCCTCAAGAGCCAATTCCGTTTCTTACCACAGAAGCTATACGGTGTATAACCAAGGCTGTAAAATATATTATCGCTCACCACGCAGAAAAGCTGTCCATTGATGATCTACTTCCGATTACCGCGATGTCCAGAAGTCTTTTCACAAAACACTTCAAAGCCATCACCGGAATGACATTTGTGAATTTTCTTACTGCTGTGCGCTTAAGTCACGCACTTCCGATGGTTCTCACCGAGGAAGACATGTCTCTAAACGAAATAGCTGCAAAAACAGGGTTGTATAACAAAACCAACCTTGTCCGCATATTCACTAAAGCCTTTGGTATGCCACCGATAAAATTCCGGGAACATTTTGAAAAAAGTTCACCCGGAACAATGGAACGTCACAGGATGTATCAAAAACGCTGGAAATGGCTGTTTGAAGATAAGCCCAAAAAAGATTAACAGAGCGGCTCTCAATAAAAGAGCAGCTCTGTTATGCTTTATATTTTAAAAATTGAACTGTAAACGGACTTGAAATAAGCAAAATCCTGCTCCGCAAAATATCTTCTGTCCCCCGCGCGCGGCGCTTCAATCCCTATCGGCCCGTCAAATCCCACCTCATTCAGCTTTGCAAGGTATGTACGGTGGTTAATCTCGCCGTCGGAAAGAGGTTTTCCCACGCGCTCCCCTGTTCCGGGGATTGCAGAAGAGTTTTTCAAATGCGTGTAAAACAGCTTGTCACCATATATATCGATTGTATCTTCAAGGCTCGGATGTTCCTTGAAATAAACGGTGTTGCCAAAGTCCATATTTACGCCTATTGCCGGGCTGTCTATAAGGTTAACAAGTTTCATCGTCTTCTCCGGCGTATCGTGTATATGTAGCATATGGGTTTCAAAGCCGAATTTCATGCCAAGCTTTTCAGCTTCACAAGCAAGTCTTTGATATGCTTCAACGGTAAACTTCCACTCTTCTTCCGTTGCAACCGCACTTCCGTGGAACTCATACACACGCGGCGGTGCAGTGGGTATGCTTGACCTGAGGGTGGGGGCAACGGTATTGCAAATCACTGTACCGCAAATTTCGCTTGCAAGACGCGCCTTTTCTATTGCATCGGCAATATCTTTTTCGCGCACCATCTTATCGCTGTCCGAGCACTTGTACATATGTATTCCGAAAAGAACATCCGAAAGCCCGTATTTTTTCTTTGCCTTTGCAATTTCTTCTGCATACTCACGAAAGCTGAGAGAATCAAGCTCCTTTGGAGGATTGCCGCGAAACTCTATGCCGTCAAATCCGATTTCTGCCGCCATCCTGCAAATATCATCAATTGTCTTGTTTCCAATAAGACAATAAGCTGTTTCCGCATAGTTTATATGCATTATCGCCTTGTTCATATTAAAGCTTCTCCATTGATGTTATGATTTTTTGCTGTGATTGAATCTGAACCAGCCACCGAGAGCGCCCTTGTTGCCCTCGTCACCGGCAATCAGCTCTTCGTGGTTTTCAACAACCTTTTTAAATGCAGCAATATACTGGTCAATTATTTCAGGTCTGTAATGCTTGAACCACGGCAGGAAGAACGCCCGCTCGTTAATAATTGAAGCTACGGACAAATCCTTATCGCCCTCACGGATATCTTTGTCGGAAAATGCGCGATAGGTAGGCTTGCCGTCGTGGTATACGTCTGCCATTGTATGTACCGGATGGGTATGAAGCGGACGGTTTACCCCTGGATTTACGGCAACTCCCTCTGCACGCATTGCCTCGCAGAAGCGGGTGATTGAAAGACCGCCAAGCTCATCGGGGTTATACCTGATTACCGGAACATACCAGCCCGCCATGGTGGAACCATCACTTTCGTCTACGTGTACAAGCTTTATTCCCGGAATATCCTTAATTCCTGCCTCAAAGTATTTCACAGCTTTGTTAATCTCTGCACAGCGTGCGTCGTAGTGTTTAAGCTGAACCCTGCCCATCGCGGCGCTTACCTGATGCATTCTGTGTTTAAATCCACCGAGAGGAATACCCATATATTTTTTCAGATCCTCCGACTGCAAATCGTATGTATAGAAGCGCTCGTATGAACCAAATGCAACTGCGCGCTCATATATCTCCTGATTATTAGTCCAGAGCATTCCTGCCTCACCTATTGCAAAGGATTTTCCGGACATAAGCGAAGCTGCACCGATATCACCGATTGTTCCAAGCATTCTGCCCTTGTACTTGCCGCCCTGCGCGTGAGACACGTCCTCAATAACCTTGAGGTTGTGTTTTTTTGCAATTGCCATAATTGCATCCATATCTGCCGGATATGCACAATAGTGAACAACCATAATTGCCTTTGTCTTATCCGTTATCTTTTCTTCAAGCTTTTTCGGGTCAAGGCAGAGCGTTTCCGGATCAACATCCGCAAAAACGACTGTCGCGCCAAGCGAATATGCGCTTGTGCAGCTTGCCCAGAAGGTTATGCTTGGGCAGATGATTTCGTCTCCTCTTCCAAGGCCGCATGCAAACATCGCCGCATGAAGCGCCGCTGTTCCGTTGTTTGTGCCGAGGGCGTACTTTGCACCCGTCCATTCGCAGAATTCGCGCTCAAACTCACGCGTGATATCCGTTCCGCTCATTGCGCCCTTGTTGATAACATCAAGCACAGCTTCACGGTCCTCATCCGTAACAACAGGCCATTTGAACATATCGCTTCCGTCGGTCTTCCCCGTTCCAACATATGTTACCGCCGGCTCTCCGCCGAAAATTGCAAGCTTAGACATTTTAAATTCTCCTCTGTTTTAATACTTTATTTTACGCGATTGTATGCAGACTCGTATGCTGCAAGAACTTCTGCCACGTTCATTTCTTCAAGTTTTTTTACAAACGAATCAAAATCCGAAAGCGGTGCCTGACCAAGAATGAATTTG
This sequence comes from Eubacteriales bacterium, assembly GCA_045614365.1. Classification (GTDB taxonomy): domain Bacteria; phylum Bacillota; class Clostridia; order Oscillospirales; family JAAYXM01; genus SIG480. The sequence goes on from JAZLCV010000102.1 coordinate 36,328, forward strand.
GTAAGCATTTCCTGAGTGTAGGTCTTAAGTCCTGTGTTGTATGTGTCAATGACCATCTGTTCATCATCGTTAAAGTCAAGCCACATTGTTACCGGATAATACGGGAGTGTATGCTCACGCAGCATTGCCTCAGACTCAAGTGTGGTTTCCGACTGTACTGCTTCTGCGGCAAGCGGGTCAAGACGCGTGAATGAGCCGTAGAGCTGGAAGCCGTAAAGAGTGTTCGGGCCTGAATTGTTTTCATCGGTTATAAACTTCTTTTTGCCATTTACAACCTCATAGGTTTCTCCCTCTTTACCCCACGAAAGAAGCTCCATTCCTTCATCGGTATACATCCAGTCTATGAACTTTGCTGCATTTGCAATACCCTCAGCTTTTCCCGTGTCACAAACAGAAAGCCCCATAGTCTCAACATCACCTCGTTCTACCATAGCAACTCCCTTTTCGGAATTTGCAACAGGCGGAACAAATGCCTGAATTTTAAAACCGGGAATTTTGTCCTTTGCAAGGTTGTTGAAATGGTCGATACGAAGCTGTAAATGCGGCATAATAAACGTTCTGTTTGTAAGAACAAGCTCTTCAAACGCATTGTTGTTCATTGTAAGCATATCAGCAGGCGCAAGCTTTTCTTCAATCATCTTTTTGTAGAAGCTTACAACCTCGAGAGCAGTTTCTTCTGTTGCGCCCCAGCGCCACTCGTTATCGTCGTGATCGTAATACGCATCATACTCCCACCACTTGTCAAACGATGAACCGATTATGTCAAACACATACGACATACTGCGCGTGCTATACGGATATGATTCCGGATACAGCTCTTTAAGTTTTTTGGACACCTCATAAATCTCATCAAAGGTTTCCGGTGCCTTCAGATTGTGCTTTTTGAAAATATCCTCGCGGTAAAGCCATGCGCGCATGCGGGTTTTGCCTTCACGCCCCGTAGCCGGGGTGTAATAAATCTTGCCATCCTGTGTAACGCGGTTTTTTACGGCAACTGCATATTCATCTTCGGAAAGCGAGTTTTTCCATGCATTATATGCAGGCATATATGCTTCGAGGTCTTCAAGAGCGATAAGCCCTTCTCCTGCATATTTCAGCGCATCACTGCCCATAGAAAATGCCATAATGTCCGGAAGCGTATCACGCCCCGCAAACATAAGTGACCATTTTGTAACGGCATCTGTGGACGGAAGAGAATTTACCTGTAGCGTTGCGCCCGAACCTTCGGACATATACTCCCATAACTTCCAATCCTCACGATAGGGCCAGCTTGCATTGGACGGAACAAGCAGTGTTATAACATCGTCTTTTGTCAGCGGTTCTCCCGCTTCCACATCATCCAAAACTGCCCGATTTCCTCCGCAGGCAGAAATCGCAAGCATCATGATGCATGCGAGAAGTAAAGCTGTAATTCTTTTAATCATGGCAAATTGCCTCCTTTTGTATTTTGTTTTATTTTACAACACTTTTTATTCCAATTTCAAACGAACTCGTTTACAAATCGGATTTTGACAGAATATTTTTTCTCTGTTATTCAAAATCAAACGATATTACAGGGATTTTTTTTCCTTCTCCCCATACATCAACCGGAACAAGAATGAGTTTATCAACAGCTTTATCCACATTAATGTGATATGCGCGTTTACGGTTTTTTTCAATCCTTAGCATCTCAACGCGCACACCTTCCTTTTCGCCGTAAAGCACAAACTCCTTACACAGAGTTTTGGGCATATGCATCATCGGGCTGTCAAGGCGTGTGTTGGCGCGGGTTATATGCCGACTCTCAACAGGGTTCATTTGCAGAGTTTCACGATTCAAATCACTGTCAAACACAACATGCACAGCAGATACCTTAGTCTGCGGAAAAGCGTATTCTATCTCTTGCCCTTTAGCTGCATAATAGCAAAACTCTTCTTCACCGTATATAGCATGGAATCTGTCTTTCCCGTTTCTCAGCACGTTTTCTCCGGCACTGAGAGCTGCACCCGCGCAGATTTCAGATATACTTCTCACCTTTGACGGGAGGAAGCAGTCCTCATTAAGAAGCTTTTTCTGCAAAAGCTCAACATAATCCATATAAACGCCGTGAGGGGTTGCGTTTTTCAGCACAGCTATCGCCGCAGCTTTTCCGACCGCCTCTCCGAGAAGCGAACACGTTGCCATAACTCTGATACTGCTCATCGCCATATGCGTCATACTTATATTGCGTCCTGCAAAAAACAGATTTTCCACATTCTTTGAGTATAGTGCGCGGTACGGAATGGAATACGGTGCAGGAGTCTGTATATCGGTATTAGGCACGCCTCTGTGATAAAAACCGCCGGGATAATGATCATCTATCGGCCAGCCGCCAAAAGCGATTTCATCTTCAAACACGCGTCCGTCGGAGATATCACGTTGAGTTATCATATACTCTCCACACATCCTGCGCGATTCGCGCTTTCCCGGAAGGAAACCCAGAAAATCAAGTTCCCAGTTTTCGCTTTTAAAATTGCCTGAATTTTTTATATAGTTCCACGTTCCGGTTGCAAGAGCGAGAAGCTCGTCCCTTATTTCTTCCGTATCACCGATGGAATCACGGTCACCTCCAAGCTCAAGATACCAGAAATTCTCAGCCGGATCATAGATATCGGGTGCACTGTTCTCCCAAACCTTATCGGGAGCTCTGTTCTCAAAATCCTTTTCAGTAAGCTTTGCGCTCCACTCCGGTGCGGTGTATTTGACCGCTCTGCAGGTTTCCCGCCCTTGAAGCAGACATGACATTCCCATCGTCATATTATCCGGCTCTATGAGCATGGTATCCTCTCCAAACTCCGACTTCGCTTCTCTTCCTATGCGGAACTCTGCACCTGTAAGCGGAGCAAGAATGCTATCGCCGGAGCTATCGCAGAAGAAGCTTGCGCTAACCTCGATAAAACACTGGGTCGTCATCTGGTATCCCGTAACTGACTTAATTTTTACGCTTCTTCCATCCGCAAATGCTCCGGTTTCTGTTTTTGCATCAATACATGTGCAATTAAGTAAAAGTGTAATATTCTTTTCGCGACGTACAAAATCATATAAGATTGTATCCCACACAGCATAGCTTTTGGTAGGGTTGCGATACAGGCTTTCAAGATAAATTTCTTCTAAAATCCCTGTTTCGCGATTGTTCTCCCCCTTAGCGTGACTTATCCACATACGGATTTCGGATGATGCATTTCCGCCAAGCACCGGACGTTCATGCATTAGAACAACCTTTACCCCCTCGCGAGCTGCAGAGATAGCAGCAGACAATCCCGCCATACCTGCACCTACCACGCATAAGTCGCATTCTAATTTTTTCTTTTTAAGCATATTTCCCCTCCGCGCTTTTTTTACTAATTTTACAACGCATGCTCATTTCACTTCAAACAAAAGTGTTTACAAATCGGATTTTCGTAAAAAAGCACCGTCGCAAAGGTTAATTTTCACCCTTGCGACGGTGTTCTTTTTAATATTGAATTTACAGACCGGATTTCTCTAAAAGCTCAATTGTAGCGTTTACCATATCCGTACCGATTTTCGGTTCGGGAGTTGTCCCTCCGGTAATGGTCGGCTCATAGCCTCCCTGCTCAATTGCATCCTCCGTCGGAAGATAGCATCCAAAAGAGCCATTTGAAAGCTCACCGATAATGATGTTCTTATCTGCAAACCTCTCACGGACAGCCTTACCGTATTCAACAAATACTTCTGCCGGCCACGTTACGATTGCGCTGTCTCCGAGCGTAAGCGTCATAACCTCTGCATCAATCATCTTTATTGGATTGTTGAATGCATCAACGGTTGCAAGCGCAATATGACGGCGCTCCTTAAGTCCAAGATTTTCCATGCTGTATCCCTCAAAGCGAACATCTTCGCCGTGAAGAAAGCGGTATGCAGTGTCAACATACTCTTTTGTAGGAACACGAAGACGACCCGAAATAAACTCGCGCGATACAACCGGAGAAACATCGCCCGAAAGCGGGATTTTCCCTTCAATTTCGCAAAGCGCGTCAAAAAGCGCGTGTGCTGTCTTCTTGTAGATATAAAGCTCCGGATTAGTCTCTTCAATTTTTGATTTTACCGGAATATGCAATGGATTTAAGTGATTTGTATTCCCGCACGGCCCCGTGAAGAACACACTTTCAACATCCTCACCGAACTTTTCCGCAACAAGCGTTGCAAGATACCCCGGATAGTCTGCTGAAATATTTCCTTCGCCCATAGCTCCACCGAGCATATCAAGATGAACACCGTAGTTGGATAAGAAAGCGAGGATTTTTCCGTTTTCATCACATACCTTACCGACAACGAACGACTCATCCGGTGTTCCTACGGCCTCAACTATATCGGGGTTCATATTGCCCGGATTTGTTCTTACTCTTCCGTTTTTCATAAGATATCTGCGTATGAATGTATAGCCGGACACTTCTGTTTTTGCAAATCCGATTTTTGCATTTATGCGCTTTTCATAAGCCTCGACAGCAGCATCAATCGCCGCAGATATAAGCTTGTTCATATAAATCGGGTCATGTTCTCCGGCTTCGTACCAATGCCATGACGGACCACCGGTATGCGTATGCGAAGCAGATACAGAAATATTCTTTTCCGGAATCCCGCAGTTTTCATATATTCCGCGGCGGATGCGCAAGATGTCATCCCTTCGTAGATTTATCGTGTCGCACACAACAGCAACCGCAAAGCTACCGTCATTTTCAAACACCATTGCCTTTGCATAAAGCGGGTCAAGAATTGTACTTGCAAATCTCTTTGAATAATATCCCGGAATAACCATACCGAGTTCAGGTGTGATATCTCTTTTTGCAACACCAAATTTCAACATATTTTTCTTCCCCTTTCTGCTGAAAATTTATGCCCCGCAAGAAAGCGGGGCATTTTTGTTCATTAAAGCTCTACAAACTTGCCTGTCTCAGAAGATTCATATGCAGCCTGAATTACGCGCTGAGCGCAAATCGCATCTGCTGCCGGAACTTCAATCGGAGCACCGTCACGGTGAGAACGACCGAAGCTGTCAAGCTCTTTGGTGTACATATTGCCAAACTCAACCTTAACATCCAACTTCTTGACTTCATTTCTCGTCTGCTGTGCGTCATAGCCGAGAGAGCTGTCAGCAGCGATAACGTCAATCGTACCGCCCTCTTCCTGAGAAAGAGTGCCGTAAGCAACGATTGAACCTGCTGTACCGTAGATTTCGAGCTTACTCGGAACAGCATCCGGAATGTTGAAGTTAGACTCAACATATGCAACAGCGCCGTTTTCAAGCTCCATCATAAGAGAAGCCTGATCTTCAACCTCATAGGAGAAAGTGTTTGTCTTGCAGAAGGATGCAACTTTCTTTGCCTTTGATCCTGTAATATACTGGAGAAGGTCAATGCAGTGAACGCCCATATCCATAAGCGCACCGCCGCCGGAAAGCGCCTTTACCTGACGCCATGCGCCCGGAATTTCCGGATACCAGCAAGAAAACTGTGCACGGCAGTTGATAATCTGACCAATCTGACCGGACTGAACAATCTCACGGATTTTTGCGTTGATTGCGTGGAAGCGCATAAGGAAGCCTGTTGCAATCTTTACGCCCTCTTCCTCACAAACGCGAAGAACTTCTTCACCGTCTGCAATATCAAGGCAAATCGGCTTTTCAAGAAGAATATCCTTCTTTGCGCGAGCAGCATCAATAGCCTGCTCCTTGTGGCAATTAACGGGAGATGCAATGTAAACAACATCAACCTCGGGGTCTGCAAGAAGTGCCTTGTGGTCAGTGTAAGCGCGCTTTGCGCCGTACTTTACGCGAAGCTTTTCTGCAAGCTCTTCGTTGATTTCCATAACGGCGATAAGCTCTGCCTCGTCGGAAAGCATCATACCCGGAAGAGTACGTCTGTCAGCAATACCGCCGGCGCCGATAACGCCCCATCTTACTTTTTTCATTATATGTTACCTCACTTAAATATCAATTAGTTGCACTCTGCAACAAGCGGACCTGCAAGTTCTTTAAGGAAGAAGAGCTTGCCTGCGAGAGTGGGCATATAGGAAGAAGTGATCCACGGAGTCGGTCCATAGCGGAGAGTCATCCACAGCGACATACCCTGCCACTGCATTCCGCGGGAAAGAGCGCCGTCACAGCCACCGATGATACGGTCAGACTGGAGGAAGAGGCCGGGGCCGATTGTGTTTGCACGGCACGGAACGAGTGTTGTGCGGCTCTTGAAGCTTGTGATAGCGTTCTGCTCGATTGTAAGCGGGTGAAGCTTTGCACCGATGCGGTACATCTGGTTCTTCCACTCTTCTTCTGTTGCAAACTCAGCTGCAAACTGCGGCTCCCAGAAAGCGATATGGCACATACGTCCGATACCGAAGGTTGTGATAAGGCGTGCGCCCTCTGCCTTAAGCTTTGCAATCTTTTCCGGATATGTCGGGAGATTTTCCTTTGTTGCAAAGTTTCTCTGATTTTCCGGAACGGTCTTGTTAATTTTGCTGTAGAATGCATCACGCATTGCATATGTAAATGAACCGGGGTTTGACGGATCAAGTGTGTTGCCGTCTGCATCAGACCACTCGTCCATATTAAAGCCGTAAACGTGAGAGCAATCAATATCCCACTCGTTGAGGAAGTATGCCGCCCAGCGATACATACCCATCGGACCTGCCGGAAGAATCATTGCAAGCTTAATTCCTTCATCGCGTGCCATCTTGATCTGGTTTGCAATCTCGTGGCCCATCATCATATCAAACTCTGCAACGTTGTCGCACTGTACCGGCTTAAAATCCGGGTTCCAGAAGCTCTGGCGCTCGAAAATCTCTTCAGGTGCATTGGAGCAGCACTTGTCAATCTTCTCAAAATCCCAGCCTTCCGGATAGAATCCCTCTAAAAGGGAGCCTTTTACTGTACTAATGAAATCCATAATTTTTATCCTCCTTTAAAATAAGCCTTACGGCAAATGTCTCATTGTTGTCTGGCGAAGGTGTGCCTTACAGGTTTTGAAGCCCTCGGCATACATAACTCCGCACTGAAGTCCGCGCGCACGGGTGCAGGAACGCACAAACTCGATAAAGTCAATTTTATCGTGCTCACGCATCCAGACTATCTGGCTTTCGTGGCATTCCACAGCAGAAAGCTTCTGATCGATATAGTCCGTAACGTCAACATACATTTCGGGGACAAAGTTTGTTCCGGCAAGATTATCCATATAGTAAATAGGAACAACACTGCCCATCGGTGCTCCGGTTTCAGGGAACATATGCCCAACGGTCGCGGTAAAGCTCGTTTCAAAAACAAGCTGGCTGACCTGAAGATGGTCGTTCATATAATCATCCGGTCCGTGTGTGATTATAAAATCAGGCTTTACCTCACGAAGAATTCTGACCATTTCGCGGCGGGCGTTTATATCGTCCGCATAAATCATACAATCTCCGACATTGACATTGTAAACTTTTTTCACACCGAGAACGGCGCCGGCATTTTCCGCTTCCTTTGTACGCATTGCATTAAGCTCTTCCGGCATAATGACAGCATGCCCCATATCACCGTTGCAGACATGGCAGGTATATACTTCATATCCTTCCTTTACCATACGCGCAAGGGTTCCGCCGCAGCTGAGCTCGAGGTCATCAGGATGACA
>JAZLCV010000103.1:0-14010 GCA_045614365.1 Eubacteriales bacterium
GTTTGGTTTCACGCCGAAGTCTCCCGAAAAAATTGAAAGCAAAATACTTTATTCAAGCGATGAAGGCGAACGTTATGCAGGCATTGTAAAAACTTATGCCGGCAAAGCAATATGCCAGCGGATAGAAATAGGATTTGAAGCTCCCTTCGGAAAATTTTCTTTTCCCATTCAGCTTGTTCGTCCTCTCTTCGCAGAAAAGAAGACTCCTGCTATAATCCATATTGCATTTAAGCCATCTCTCAGAGATTTACCGTTTGATGCCGATATTTCCACGCAATATGCACCGATTGAAGAAATAATCGATAACGGCTTTGCTTATGTTCAATTTTGCTATGATGATATTATAGAAGATAATGTGCATGGGGATTTTACAAAGGCGTTTAAAGAAAACGGTATGGGAAAGGTATTCTTTGCGGGGGAGAGGCGTGAACCATCCGATTTTGGAAAAATCGGAATGTGGGCATATGCTGCAAGCAGGGTAGTGGATTATCTTTTAACAAGGGACGATATAGACCATAAATGTATTAGTGTAGCAGGGCATTCGCGCCTTGGAAAAACTGCGCTGTGGGCGGCTTGTCAGGATGAGCGCATTTTTGCCGGTCTTGTAAATTGTTCGGGTTTTGGCGGAGCGGGTGTTTTGGGAGTTGCGGAAAGAAGATTTATCGATTTGATAAACAACGGCGGTATAGAATGGTGGTGCGAAAAAGCAAAAGAATATGCTTATAATCCCAAAGAACTTCCTTATGATGCACATTTTATGATAGCTGCTGCAGCTCCGAGATATATGAATATTGTGTCTGCTGACGGTGATTGTGCTAAATATCAGCTTGCAGATTATCTTTCTGCTTATGCTGCAAGTCCTGTATTTGAAGCATTGGGATTAAAAGGACTGGTTTCTCCCAAAACGCTGCCGCGCCCGTCTGTTATTTATAATGAAGGACATATAGGTTATGCACTTCGTCCGGGTGCACACTTCTTTTCAAGATGGGATTGGAACGTCCACATGGAGTTTATAAAAAAGAAGCGTACGCAAATAATGAAATATTGAGGTTGCTGTAGAAACAGAGAAATCCCGATAAACCTAGAATATGCATTGTTTTACCTAAAAAACATGTTATTATATAATTAAAAAGGAGCGTGAACAAGATGTTTTCTAAAGAAGATAAAGCATTTGCTTCCGAGTTTCTGGACAGAGTTGTAAAAAAAGTTACTGCGATGGCTCCTGAGATCGGTGTGAACTTTCCTACAACAAACTCAAATCTCGGCGAATGGGACCCTAAAGGCACAAAAGCCAATATTTCAGGCTGGACAACTGGTTTCTGGCCGGGCATGATGTGGCTTATGTATTTAAAAACCGGCGATGAAATGTTCAAAAAATACGCAGAAGGATGCGAAGAAAAGCTTGATGAAGCATTTGACATTTTTACCGGAATCAACCACGATGTAGGCTTCATGTGGTCACTTTCCGCTATTGCTGATTATAAGATTACCGGCAATGAGAAATCAAAAGTACGCGCAATGCATGCTGCAACAATTCTTGCAGGTCGTTTTAACCATGTTGCAAAATACATCCGTGCATGGGAAAACTCAAGTCTCAGGTTTGCTATAATTGACTGCATGATGAATCTTCCGCTGCTCAGCTTTGCTACATCCATTCAGGATGACCCGCGCTTTGAACAGGTTGCAGAAGCACATGCAGATACCGTTGCGAAGCATTTTATCCGCGGAGACGGATCCTCAAATCATATCGTTGAGTTTGACCCCGTAACCGGCGATGTACTCGCAACGCCACGCGGACAGGGATACGATAGCGGTTCTTCATGGTCTCGTGGTCAAGCATGGGCGCTTTACGGGTTTGCACTTGCTTATCTCAATCTCGGCAAACAGGAATACCTTGACACAGCAAAGAAGGTTGCACACTATTTCATTGCAAATATTGAAGATGGAAAACTTCCGCTTGTTGACTTCCGCGCACCGGCAGAACCTGTATACTATGATTCTTCCGCTGCCTCGATTGCTGCTTGCGGCCTTATCGAGATTGCAAAGGCAGTTCCGGAATATGAAGCAAAAATCTACGAGCGTGCGGCAATGAAGCTTTTGCGCGTTCTTGATGAGAACTGCAATTATAATCAGGATGAACTTCGGCTTCTCGAGAATGGTTCGTCTGCATACCATAAACCAACCGGTATGCATATGCCATGGATTTTCGGAGATTATTATCTCCTTGAAGCTCTTATGAAGATTGACGGCAATGACGGCAGATTTACAGTACATAAATAAAAGGGATATATATCTGAGCTCCTGCTTTGTTTCTTTAACACTAAACTAAAAATACGATGTAAACAGGAATATTCCTGATAAACCCTTGAAATTCTACTTTTTTCTGTGCAAAAATAACCAAAAAAAACTAGCGTAAAAGCATTGCTGCATTTGCCCGTTTTTCTAAAAGTTTCTGCCGGAAAAATGTTGGAACTCCCCATGAAAAGGTATCGGCGCTCTTATCGGAGACGCCGAACGCAGCAGAGGGAATAAAGCCGAGAAGCATAACGGTGCAAAGAATAAGTGATATAAGTTTTTTCATGATATTTATCCTCCAATTTTGATACCTCGTATATTACCATACAAATGCCGAAAAAACATACAGGAGATGCAAAAGATAATTCTTTGGCATCTCCTGTATGACATATATTCAGCGGAGTTTATAAAAGGCATCCGATGCTATCGGGCGAAGGTCGCAAACATCAAGCGAAAATTCCGACGGGTTTGCGGTGCCGGCATATGCTTCGATATCTGCAAACAGCTGCATAAATACAGACTGGTTGCGCAGGTGGCTCGGGATAAGAAAGGCCTCCTTGACGGACTGGATTCTCAGCATAAGAGAAAGCCTTGCGGTCTTTCTTTCCTTTGCAATGCCGGCGATTTTGTCACAGACCTCACGGCTCTTTTCGCCAGAGCTTACTATGTCGTGAATTTCAAGCAGTGCAAGATAATCTTTTGCAATGCAGAGGTAGTTATTAACCTCGCATGCAAAACGTTTTGCAAGATGAGTGTTGCAACGTGTATCGTCTGCAATTCTGTCGAAAATCTCAAGAGCTTCGGCTGAAAGCGAGGCAATCTCACGGAGCTGATTTTCGTAAATGTCTCGTTTTTCAAGAAGAAGTTCGACCGGCTCTCCCGGGAAATTGCGCGGATACGGTTTACCGGTTACAACATAAGAGTATCTGTAGTAGCTCAGCGAACGCATAAGCGCAACATTGCCGAGTGTGTTGCTCATAATAAAGTAGCCGTCTTTGTCAAAATCGACGTTTTCCTTCGTTACTTCATCCATTATCGCAAGTGCGCGGCGTGCCTCATCATATCTTGCCCCGAATTCGCGATGAGTGTATCTGTCGTTGAATTCCTCCACCGTGCCGGTACCTTTGAAATTCCAGCTGTAATCCGCCATACTAACGTGGTTCTTATCACAGCTCTTATCCCATGCGGAATATGACTGAAGCCCCTCTGCACTCTGCTCCTTATCCGCAAGCTCTGTGAGAATCTGTGTGTTTGGCACTGCATCAAAAATCATATCCCAGTGGTAGTATGAGTTCCACGGCTTTACCGTAGAGCGCAGTCCAAGCTCCGGATGCATGGTGTCAAACATAAGGGACTCTTTGTTGTTTGTATATGTCCACCAGTCGATAACCGTAACGTCAAGAAGGTCGTTTTCTTCAAGAAGCTTTTTGAAGGTTACGGGGCTTACTATCCTTGTAAGCATATCGGAGTAGATATAAACACTCTTCATTCCGCGCGCTTTTAGAAAGGTTATGAGCTTTATCGCGTGGTTTAAGAACTTCTCTTCGTTTGTAAACTTTTTGCACTCATCACATTCGCACCACGGCGAGGTTATCTTGAACGGATCGCTTGTGTCCGTTGCGATTTCGTCACGCACCTCATCCATACCGATGTGGAAGGAAGTTATTCCGTTTGGTGCAAGATATCTTGTGATAATTTCATCGAAAATTGAATACAGGGTTTCGTATGTATCGGGATTGGAAACGCAGAAACCATGACCTGTCGGCTTTCCGTCTTTGTCTTTTGCGCTTATATGCGGGTTTGTGCGCGGTAAGAGCGAGTTGTGGCCGTAGCTGTTCCAGAGCGGAACGACTTCAACGCCGCGCGTTTTGCCGTATGCGATAAGTTCACCGAAAAAGTCCTCGTCCGCCATAGGAGTGCGAACAGTTTCGCTTACCCACTCGTTCTTTTCAGGAGAGTAGTATTTTTTGATAACATCGGAGCGAAGCTCAGGATGCTTTTTAAGCGGTATGTATACATATTCGCTGATAATTCCGTCATACTGGATGCACCAGCAACCATAAAGAGCGACGACAAGCTGGTTCATCTTCATTTCCGCCATATCGTCAACAAGTGCTTTCCAGTCCGGAAGCTTCATAAGATTTGAACCGTAGCGACATTCCATAAAATGTCCGCGTGTTTTAAGATCCGGCCAGTCGAGAAGAGAAAATTCCGGAACGTAAAGAGCATTATTTTCTATATAGAGACACTGCAGGAATGTGGTCACTGCATAGTAAAGGCCTGCATCACCGTAACCGATAAGAGCAACATCGCCGTTCTCTGTTTTGATGCTGTATGCCTGATCGTGATTCTTTTTAACTTCCGATGGAATGTCCGAAGAAACCTCAAGGGTTATCTTAACGCTGCCTTTTGCTTTTGAGGCACAGTCGTTTATTTTCTTTGACAACCCTTTTTTCAGCATATCAAGCGCAAGGTAGGAAAGTGAGCCGGAAAGAAACTTCACCTCAACCGTAAAATCTGCTTTTCCGAGTGTACCGAGAGAAATACTGCATTCCTTCTGCCGCAAGATATGCGGTACGGGCTTAATCATATGTTCAAGATTCATTGTTCTGCATCTCCTTTGATTTGTCCATTGATTGGAATTATACGCTTATTATAAAACAGCGCTATGTAAAAGTCAATTGAAGATTCCGAAAAAGATAAAAACAGGCATGCCCCGGATTTTACCGGGACATGCCCTCTGTATATAACAAATGCCCTAAATTTAAGCGGAGGGAAGATTTAGAAATCTACTTCAGTGTCGTAATAGCAGCACTTGAGAAGCTTTTCCATTTCTTCCTGATTCGGCTGACGCGGGTTGGAGCCTGTGCAAGCATCTGCGATTGCGTTCTTTGCAATCTCCGGAAGTCTTTCAAGGAAAATGTTCTCCGGAACGAAGCCCTGCTCGCAGGGGAAGCTATCTGCGCCGTAGTTCTTGATGCACTGCGGAATATTGAGAGCATCATTCATCTTGCGGAGATATGCAACAAGGTTTGCAACCTTTTCTGCATTGCTGTTGCCACCGAGCGCGAGCATATCTGCGATATCACCATAGCGCTTTGCAGCCTCAGGGTTCTTCGCGTTATATGCAATTACCTTCGGGAGATACATTGCGTTTGCAGCACCGTGGATGATGTGTGCACCCATATCTTCGAAGACAGCGCCTGTCTTGTGAGCCATAGAGTGAACAATACCGAGAAGTGCGTTTGAGAACGCCATACCTGCCATGCACTGTGCATTGTGCATGCTTGCGCGCTTATCCATATCGCCGTTGTAGGAATCTACAAGGTCTTTGTCAATCATCTTGATTGCGTGGAGAGCAAGCGGATCTGTGTAATCGCAGTTTGCTGTGGAAACGTATGCTTCAACAGCGTGTGTCATAGCGTCCATACCGGTGTGGGCGACAAGCTTTTTCGGCATTGTCTCTGCAAGCTCCGGATCAACAATTGCGATATCCGGAGTGATTTCAAAGTCAGCAAGCGGATACTTGATACCCTTTTCGTAGTCTGTGATAACAGAGAATGCAGTAACCTCGGTAGCGGTACCGGATGTAGACGGAATTGCAACGAAGCGAGCCTTTGTGCGGAGCTTCGGAAGACCGAATACCTTGCACATATCCTCAAATGTTGTTTCCGGATACTCATACTTAATCCACATTGCTTTGGCAGCGTCAATCGGGCTGCCGCCACCCATTGCGATAATCCAGTCAGGATTAAATTTGCTCATTGCCTCAGCACCGCGCATAACGGTATCAACAGACGGATCCGGCTCGATACCTTCAAAGAGCTCAACCTTCATGCCTGCTTCTTCAAGATAAGAAACTGCTTTGTCAAGAAAACCGAATTTCTTCATAGAGCCGCCGCCAACGCAGATCATTGCGCGCTCGCCGCGGAGCTCTTTAAGGACTGCGAGAGAGCCCTTGCCGTGGTAGAGGTCACGGGGAAGTGTGAAACGTGCCATTTTTCATTCCTCCATAGTAAAAATAAATTTAAACAAAATTTTCAGTGAAGGTAGTCTTTTAACCACCAACGTTATTAGTATATCATATATCTTGAGAAAATCAAGATATTTTTCCTATAACTTCAAAAGAAAAAATTTTGTTTATTTGTGCACAATTACCATAAGATAATTACGCCCCGCGAGGAATGAGTGTTTTTATGTACTTTATTATGTTAGTTCCCATCGCACCAAGAGAAATTGTGTATGAAATAAGAGAGATTATTGCGGCAATTACCAGACACAGAGAAAGCGGGAGGGCACGTGAAATAAGAAAATTATATGTAATATCACAAATGAGACCGGAGAACAGCGAGGCGACAAGCGGAGTGATAAACCAGTTTCCGATACGCGGAGAGAGGTGCAGTCTCTTTTTCAGGCAACGGAAGTTAAGCAGTGCGCACAGCCCGCTTGCGAATACATAGCCTGCAACATACCCATGCATACCGATGTGAGAAAAACCTGCGCTCCAGGTAAAAGCAAGCTGCAGAACGCCGCTGATAACGATATATACCGCTGCCTTCTTCTGCATACCGATACCGTTAAGAAGCGCTCCGGTAGTCATTTCGTAGTATGAGAAAAGCGTGCCGATACCGAGCGGAAGAATAAATCCGCCTGCCGCTTCGTGAGAGAAAAGAATACGGCAGACAGGCTCACCCAGCGGAATAAGAACTGCAAAGCACGGCATAGCGAGAAGACCTGTTGCGTGGATGGTTTTTCCGGCTTTTCGTCGAAGCTCATGTTCATCACCTGCCGCAAGCTGTTCGGAGACCTTCGGAACCATAACGGAGGTAAGCGATGCGATAAAGGCAATCGGAAACATCAGAAGAGGCATAGTCATACCAAACATTGCACCGAAGGCTTCAGTCGCGGTTAATCGGCTCATCCCGGCACATTGCAGTCTGCGTGGGAGAAGGATAGAATTTACCGAGCCGAGAAGATTATTTACTGTTGCCGCAGCCGATACCGGAATGGATATTGCAAGAATGTCTGCTGTTTTAACCGGTTTACTGTGGCGGGAGGAAAGGCGTCTCTTTTCAGGTCGGTAAAAAAGGGAAAGAAGGGATGAGCTGAACAGCTCACTTATTACCATGCCGAGAAAAATCAGCATGGCACCGATTCCTGCATCACCGGTATGGAACATAATAAGAAGTGCGGCAACGGCGAGAGCGCGGATGATTTGTTCGGAAAGCTCGGAAATTATCTGAGGATACACTTTTCCGACACCGTAGAAATAATTTTTGAAAATATTTTCTATTCCTGTGAGGAAAAGACAGATAAAAACAAGAGGAAGAGAACGAATGGTACGTTCGTCACCGAGGATTTTTTGTGAAATTATATTCGGGAAAAGAACGCAAAGAGCAGTGAGAGAGAGCACTGAGACAAAAAATATTCTTCGGCAAAGCGTCACGGAGCGAGTGGCTGCCGTTATATCGCCAACTCCGGTTTTTGATGCCGCAATGCGTGCGACTGCAACGGTGAGACCGCTGAGCGCAAGAGAGGACATAACGGAATAAAACGGCGTTACGAGTTGATATACTCCGAGCGCCTCAGCACCTGCCATGCGGCTTAAAAAGATGCGATACATGAAACCGAGGAGCTGGAGAAATGAATTGGAAACGGATATTGCAAAGAGACTGTAAAAAACCGACCTGCGGCTTATTTTTGAAAGCTTCACAGAAAAAACACCTCCGTCATAATAAATATGACGGAGGTCACAAAAAAATGAGGCTATATTCTTGCGTGTTTCTCATTAAAAGTATAAAGCTTTTCTGAGAGAGCTTCGGTAAGGCACCATTCCGGCATCCGCCAACGCCAGTTTTGATCATTGACGGTTGAGGGAGTGTTCATCCGTGCCGTGGCGGGAAGATTCAGAAAATCCTGCATCGGCGCGATTGCAAGGTTTGCGCGGGAAGACCATGCTGCGCGCAGAAATGCATCAAAGAGAGTTTCACCATCAGCGGGGGAAAGATAGCGCCGCGCGAAGTCGAGAAGATGCATGGGCGCAGATTCAAGAAAACCGCGGAGGGTATCATTGTCGTGCGTGCCGGTATACACAACGCAATTTTCGGGATATTTGTGGGGAAGGTATATGTTGTGTTCATCGCTGTCAAATGCAAACTGCAAAACCTTCATTCCGGGAAGATTACATCCGTCGCGCAGAGCAAAGACCTCATTTGTAAGAAAACCGAGATCCTCTGCAATGAGTGAAAGATCAGGAAGCGCCGCTTTTACCGTATCGAAAAACGGCTTGCCGGGACCCTTTTCCCAGTGCCCGCACACGGCGTTTTGTGCACCGTACGGAACGGACCAGTAAGCCTCGAATGCACGGAAGTGGTCAAGCCGAACTGTGTCAAACATCTTTGCACAGTGAGACAGGCGGGCAATCCACCACGAAAATCCGCTTTCTGCAAGGCGGTTCCAACGATATGTCGGATTTCCCCAGAGCTGTCCTTCTGCGGAAAAGGCATCGGGAGGACAGCCGGAAACATCAAAGGGAATGAGCGAATCGTTCAAGTTAAAGATACCGGGGCTTGACCAGACATCGCAGGAATCAAGCGAAACGTAAATCGGCACATCACCGATAAGCGAAATTCCTTTTGAATTTGCAAACCTGCGAAGCTTCTCCCACTGGGAAAAGAACATAAACTGCTCAAACTTATAATAGTTTTCATCTTCACGATGCTTTTCTCTCCACTCGGGAAGGCCGGTTTTATCACGGAGAGAAGACGGAAAATGCTGCCATGCTATTCCGCCAAGCTCCTCGCGGATTGACATAAATGAGGCGTAATCGCCGATCCAGTGGCTTTCGCGCTCGCAAAAAGCATCAAGGGCATCGTAGTCGCGAAAACGCGAAAAGGCAAGCCGCAAAAGGCGCGCACGCTCCGGAATGATAATTTTAAAATCAACGCGTTCGCGATTCTCGTGCTCTGCGCTGCGGAGTTCGTCCGGTGTTATAAGTCCGGCTTCGTAAAGTGCTTCGGGGTCAATAAATAACGCATCGCCCGCAAAAGAGGAAATTGAGTTATACGGAGAAAATCCCGGACCGCGCGGGTTTACGGGAAGTACCTGCCATGCAGAAAAACCGCTTTTGGCGAGAAATGCAACAAATTCCCAGGCTGTTTTTCCAAGTGTCCCTATTCCATATTTTCCGTTAAGAGAGGAAATGTGCATCAGCACACCGCTTTGTCTTTTCATATTTATAACCATTCCTTTCGCTGTGGTCAGGTACAAAAACTCTTCACTATTATCTTTTACCTATTATCTGTCTGAATTCATTCAGACATTGCTCTTTATTTCCCAATTGCAGAAATTAAAATAGATATTTTGCGAGGACGGATTTATTTTTTTGAAAAAGTTTTTCTCGGTATAAACTGCTGTATCCTTAAAAAGCACGGGCACAAACGGGACGGTGTCACAGAAGG
The DNA here is from genome assembly GCA_045614365.1 of Eubacteriales bacterium. Taxonomy (GTDB): domain Bacteria; phylum Bacillota; class Clostridia; order Oscillospirales; family JAAYXM01; genus SIG480. Next base: position 9,756 of record JAZLCV010000103.1, read on the forward strand.
CGCTAAAGAACTGTGAAAGCCCCTCATCACCGCCAAGGTATGCTGCAACGCCTGCTGAAAGTGATGCATCGTAAAAACCGCCGAAGTTCAGTGAGCCTGCCACAAGGCGTGTGATATCAAAATCCGCACCCAAAGTGACCTCTGCATAAAAAAGGTCGAAATCCCCCGTGGAAAGTGCGCGGGTGTATTCGTCAAATGCAACTGCGCGGACTGTTGTGGGTGCGCCGAGGCGCGTAAGCGTTTCGGCGATTCTTTTGCAAACTGCAACCTTGCCGCTGTTTTCGCTGTTGACGAGTATGGTAAGCGCATCGTTAAACGGAAGCGGCGTATCGGGTTGATAGGAAAGTGCATCTGCCGCAGAGTGGTCATAAAGCGTGCTGGCAGGATGAACAGGAAGCGCTGCGGCATTGCCCATCAGCGCAAAATCTCCGCTTGCCGCGAGATCACGGTCTACGGCACGAGCTATTGCACGGCGGTTGTTTTTATCGGAAAAAAGCGGCTTTCTTGCGTTGAAACCGACATAGTGGAAAAGCGTTGACGGAACATTTGTGCGATCTGTTGTGCTTGAAGGAACAAGCTGTGAAGTTCCTGTGGGATCGCTTGTGAGAAGAGATATGTTATGCGAGTCAAACTCAAACACAAGCTCATCCGAGCTTGCAACATCGTGCAGTGAAATAACCGTATAGTGTGGTTTTTTGCCGCTGTGATGATTTTCTCGTGAGACAAGTGCTGTTTTATCCTCTTTAGGTTCGTAAAGCCCGCTTCCTGTTGGAAATATATTTTTTCTCGTGCCCGATTTTATAATCGGGATGTCAAGCAGAGCAGGGAAACGCGCATTGTCGTATTTAAGGCGTATCTTCACATAGCCTTTCGAATCCGATGAACGGATGCTTTCTATAACAGAGAGTGCGGATGCAAAGTACGAGCCTTGCTCTGCCGCTGCGCGGAGAGAGTATTCCACATCGGAGGGAGTAAGCGAACTTCCGTCGGAAAAGGTTATGCCATCTCTTATATTAAATGTATATTCGCGGTCAGCGTATGTGTAATCAGAGCAGAGTACCGGAGTTACCTCAAAGCTTTCGGAAACTTCAAAAAGGGGTTCGCAGATAAGGCCGCAAAGCTCAAAGTTAATTTTGCTCCGGGTTGTGTACGGATCTGCACTTTCATTGGAAGCAAAAGCAACTCCGAAGGATGATGTATCGGGAGTGTATTCTTCTTCGTGTGAAGTGTTTTTTGCAATATTCGCCTCCGGAACTTCCGCAACGCCGCAGGAAGAGAAAAGAAGAACAAAGAAGAGAATAAAACAAAGCAGATTTTTCATTACTTTTCTCCTTTCAGCATAATAACTGCCGCCATTGTACCGCGGAGTCCGCCAGTGGCGCGGTGTGACCAGTACAGGTCATTTTTGCAGCAGGTGCATTCATCCGAAACTGTTATGTTTTCTTCCGGTATGCCAGAGGTAAGAAGTGTTAACACATTGAGATCGGGAAGAGATACATGATATTTACCGTTGTTATGGGAAATGATATGCTTTTTTGCATCATCACCGAAGGATGCAAGCATTGCATCGGGAACATCGCTGTCAGTCTCGAAGCAACATACGCCAATTGACGGTCCGACCGCGGCGAGAATGTCTTGCGGGCATGAGCCAAAGCTCTTTTCCATTTCGCGGATTGCTGCCGCAGGAGTTTTCATTGCCGTGCCTCTCCAACCGGCATGAGCGACACCGATTGCACGGGATTTGGTGTCAAGCAAAAAGACGGGAACGCAGTCTGCGTGGTAAGTTGCAATGGGGAGATTGGGTGTATTTGTAACCACTGCGTCATATTCGCGCTTGTGTGAGGCAAAAGCTTCGCCTGCATCGCGGTCATTAACAATGCATACGCCGTCTCTGTGAATCTGAGAAAAGGCAACGGTACGCAAAGCATCAAAGCCTGCGGCGTTGCCTAAAATCTCATAGTTACGGAAAACAATGCTTTTCTCATCCCCTCTGCCAAAGCCAAGGTTCATCGTATCAAGCGGAGGTGCTGATACACCTCCGAGACGTGTGGAAAAGCAGGTTACGGCAAGCCCGGTCTCGTCAAAAGCCGGGACGGAAAGATAAGTTACACCATTCACGGTGTTGATTTTAAATCCGTGTTTCAAGCTATCTGCCTCCGAATATTCATATTATTGTTGTTTTCCTTTAAGAAGCTTCATTCGTGCGCTGTGGTCAAGAAGACGCTTGCGCATACGTAACGATTCCGGAGTTACCTCCAAAAGCTCGTCGTCTGCAAGAAATTCCAGCATCTGCTCAAGGCTGAGTATCCGTGGCGGAACAAGGCGGAGCGCATCATCGCTTCCGGATGCGCGCATATTGGTAAGCTGTTTTTTCTTACATACATTTACAACCATATCATCTGCTTTGTTGGAAACACCGACAATCATACCGGCGTATACGTCATCACCGGGGGAAACGAACATCGAGCCGCGATCCTGAACATTGAATATACCGTAGCCGACGGCTTCTCCTGTTTCATATGCTATGAGAGAACCGGTTGCACGGCGCGGGATATCGCCCTTTGACGGAGAATAACCGTGGAAGATGGAATTGAGGATTCCTTCTCCCTTTGTATCTGTAAGGAACTCATTTCTGTAGCCGAAAAGGCCGCGTGCGGGAATGATGAATTCAATTCTCGTGCGGGAGCCAACCTGCGACATCTTGCGAAGCTCGCCCTTGCGTGAGCAGAGCTTTTCGATAACGGCACCGCTGCAATCGCCCGGAACGTCGACAACAACCTCTTCCATAGGTTCACACTCGACACCGTCAATCTCACGCATGAGAACACGCGGTGTGCTTACCTGAAACTCATAGCCCTCGCGGCGCATTGTTTCAATAAGGATAGAAAGGTGCATTTCTCCACGGCCGGAAACGATGAATGAATCAGAGCTGTTTTCAGCCGGAGTTACGCGCAGAGAAACGTCCTTTAAGAGCTCACGCTCAAGACGGTCCTTGATGTTGCGGGTTGTTACGAATTTTCCTTCACGTCCTGCAAACGGAGAGTCGTTTACTGAAAACGTCATTTCAACCGTAGGTTCGGAAATTTTCACAAACGGAAGCGGCTCCGGATTTTCCGTGTCGCATATAGTATCACCGATTGTTATCTCCGCAATACCGGAGAGGCAGATGATATTTCCTGCGCTTGCCTCTGTAACGGGAACGCGTTCAAGTCCTTCAAACTGGTACATAGCGGTGATTTTTGCTTTTTTCGGTTGGCGCTGGTTGTGGTAATCGCAAACAACTATCTCCTGGTTCTGGCGGATGATGCCGGATTCAACGCGGCCGATAGCTATTCTTCCCACATAATCATTATAGTCAATGGAGGAAACAAGAAGCCGCATCGGCTCGTCACAATTTGCGCTCGGGGCCGGGATGTATTCAATGATTTTGTCAAACAGTGGGCGGAGATCCGTACCCTCTGTCATCGGGTCATTTGATGCAATACCCGCACGTGCGGAGCAGAAAAGGAACGGAGAATCAAGCTGATCATCATTTGCTTCAAGATCCATAAACAGCTCCAAAACCTCGTCCTCAATTTCATCAAGACGTGCATCCTGACGGTCGATTTTGTTGACCGCGACGATAACGCGATGACCGAGAGAAAGTGCCTTCTGCAGAACAAAGCGTGTCTGTGGCATAGGACCTTCTGCTGCATCAACGAGAAGAATAACGCCGTCAACCATTTTAAGAACGCGCTCGACCTCACCGCCGAAATCTGCGTGTCCGGGAGTGTCGATTATGTTTATCTTCACGTCACCGTAACGGATTGATGTGTTTTTTGCAAGAATTGTGATACCGCGTTCACGTTCAAGGTCGTTAGAGTCCATAACGCGCTCGGCAACAACCTGATTTTCGCGGAAGGTTCCGCTTTGCTTGAGCATTTCGTCAACGAGTGTTGTTTTGCCGTGGTCAACGTGCGCGATGATTGCAATGTTTCTGATGTTAGGATTTGTCAAGTTAAAAACTCCTTTGATAAAAAATACAATAGCGCAGAAGCAAAAGCCGCTCTGCGCATGAATGTATTGGTAGATTAGCCGAGAATGTTAAGGTTAAGCACGAGCGTGATAACAATAAACACAGCTGCGATAACCGTTGTCAGCTTTGCAAGCGTTGCATCGAGAGACTTGGACTTATTCTTGGAAAGGAAAGTGTCGCCGGCACCTGCGATAGCACCGAGACCCTGAGTACGTCCCTGCTGGAACATAACGATGCAGA
>JAZLCV010000104.1:0-1751 GCA_045614365.1 Eubacteriales bacterium
CGGTGCTTGTTGCATACATTCTCATAGATGTAATTCGCAGCATAATACTGTGATAATTATATAGAAGAAATACAGAAAAATCAGAGGTGATGGGGATAATGTTTACTCCTAATGAACTAAAAGAAATCAAATTCGACAAAGCTGTCTTTGGCGGATATGATACGGAAGACGTTGATAAGGCTTTTTCCGCAATATCTGAAGACTATACAACACTTTTTAAAGAAAACACGGTTCTCAAAAAGAAGCTGAAGCTTCTTGCCGACACCGTAGAGGATTACAGAAGCGTTGACGAGGCAATGCGTAAGGCGCTTATAACGGCGCAGAACATGGCAAACGATATGATTGCCGACGCTGAGAAGAAAAGCCGCGAGATGCTTGCAAATGCAAGTGACGATGCAAAGGCGCGCATCCATGAGCTTACCGCACTTGTTGAAGCGGAGGAAAAAAAGCTTCTTGACGCAAGGAACAAGACTGCTCAGTTTATTGATAATATCACGGCAATGTTTGCGGCGGAGAGTGAAAAGTTTATCGGACTAAAGAATGCCGTTGCACCGGAGACTCCTCCGGTAGAAACTGTGGCTGAATCCTCCCGTATAGGTGATACGCTCGATGAAATTGCAATGGCGCTTGAGGAGAAGGTAAAGCTTGAAGAAGCTCAGATTCAGCAAAATCCCGCAGAAGCCGAGCTTTCAAAGGAGCGTGAAGAAGACGAAGATGCCGATATGAAAAAAGTGTCGGACACCATATCTTTTGAAAGCGATATTCCCACCGAGCAAGAAATGGCAGCTCTTGAAGCCGCTGCTGAGAAACCACGCCGCCGTCACCGTGTTGAGTTTGAAAATCTCAAGTTTGGCACAAGCTATGATATGAAGAGCGAAGACTAACATTATAATATAAAAAACGATACTGTAAAAGGGAGTTATATGAATGTCTCAGGATTACAACAGCACAATTAACCTGCCGAAAACGGAATTCCCGATGCGTGCAGGGCTTCCTAAGCGTGAGCCGGATATGCTTGCCGCTTGGGAAAATGACAATCTTTATCAGATGATAATGGAAAAGAACGAAGGGAGAGAACCGTTTATCCTTCACGACGGTCCTCCGTTCTCCAACGGCAGCATCCATATGGGTACAGCAATGAACAAGTGCCTTAAGGACTTTATCGTCCGTTATAAAAACGTTTCAGGCTTTTCGGCACCGTACACTCCGGGCTGGGATAACCACGGTATGCCGATTGAGTCTGCAATTATAAAGCAGAACAAGCTTGACCGCAAGCATATGTCCATTCCGGAATTCCGTACAGCTTGCCAGAAGTTTGCGGAAAACTTTGTTGATGTACAGAGAAACCAATTCAAGCGCCTTGGTGCACTCGGCGACTGGTCAAATCCGTATCTCACAATGGACCCGAAGTTTGAGGCGGAAGAGGTTAAAATCTTCGGTGAAATGTATAAGAAGGGCTATATTTATAAAGGTCTTAAGCCTGTTTACTGGTGCCCGGTATGCGAAACCGCTCTTGCCGAGGCTGAAATTGAGTACAAGGACGATCCGTGCACAACTGTGTATGTAAAGTTTAAGGTAAATGATGACCTCGGAAAGCTTTCCGGCATTGACCTTTCAAATACGTATTTCGTTATCTGGACAACCACGATATGGACGCTTCCGGGTAACCTTGCAATCGCGCTCAACCCGTCTGAGGAGTATGTAATCGTAAAGGCTCCGAATGGCGAGAATTACATTATGGCAGAGGCTCT
>JAZLCV010000105.1:0-6629 GCA_045614365.1 Eubacteriales bacterium
GCGGCTGCTGAGTAACAAGCGAGTACGGGCCTGTTGAACGTGCGTGAATCTTGTCATCAACAAGGTGGTGAAGCTTGAGGTAGTATACATAACCAACCGTAACCGGGTTATCAAACTGCTCACCGGTACGTCCATCATACAGAATGCTCTTACCGTCCGGCGAGAGACCTGCAAGGCGGAGGGTCTGTTCAATGTCGTCCTCGTTTGCTCCATCGAATACGGGAGTCGCAACCTTCCAACCGAGCTTTCTTGCCGCATAACCCAAGTGAACCTCAAGAACCTGACCGATGTTCATTCGGGACGGAACACCGAGCGGGTTAAGAACTATATCAAGCGGAGTACCGTCCGGAAGGAATGGCATATCCTCCTGCGGAAGAATGCGTGAAACAACACCCTTGTTACCGTGGCGTCCTGCCATCTTGTCACCGACAGAGATTTTTCTCTTACGTGCGATATAGCAGCGGACAACCATATTTACACCGGGGTTCATTTCATCGCCGTTTGCACGGGTAAACACCTTAACGTCAACGATGATACCGCTTTCACCGTGCGGAACACGGAGAGAGGTATCGCGGACCTCACGTGCCTTTTCACCGAAGATTGCACGGAGAAGTCTTTCCTCTGCTGTAAGCTCGGTGTCACCCTTAGGCGTAACCTTACCTACAAGAATATCGCCCGGGCGCACCTCTGCACCGATACGGATAATACCGCGCTCATCAAGGTCGCGGAGAGCATCGTCACCGACGTTCGGAATATCGCGGGTGATTTCCTCGCAGCCAAGCTTTGTATCACGTGCTTCGGTTTCGTATTCTTCTATATGAATTGAAGAGTAAATATCTTCTTTTACAAGACGCTCATTAAGAAGAACGGCGTCTTCGTAGTTGTAACCTTCCCATGTCATAAAGCCGATGAGAACGTTTCTTCCGAGCGCGATTTCGCCCTCTGCCGTTGACGGACCATCAGCGATAACATCGCCTTTCTTTACCTTATCGCCGGCAAAAACGATCGGGCGCTGGTTTACGCATGTGCCCTGGTTGGAGCGCATGAATTTGGTAAGCTTGTGTGTCTTAACATTACCATTATCATATCTTACGGTAATGCTGTTAGCCTCAACGTGTGTAACAACGCCGTCATCCTCTGCAACAGCGCAAACACCGGAGTCAACTGCAACCTTATGCTCAATACCCGTAGCGACGATAGGTGCTTCCGTAACGAGAAGCGGAACAGCCTGCTTCTGCATGTTTGCACCCATAAGTGCACGGTTTGCGTCATCGTTTTCAAGGAACGGGATCATTGCAGTAGCAACGGAAACCATCATCTTCGGCGATACGTCGATATAGTCAACGCGCTCACGCGGGACTTCAACGATTTCGTCGCGGATACGGCAGGTAACACGTGCCTTTGCAATTCTTCCTTCTTCATCAAGCGGCTCGTTTGCCTGAGCGATGATAAACTCATCCTCGGCATCTGCCATCATATATACAACCTCATCGGTTATCTTGCCTGTCTCTTTGTCAATTTTGCGATACGGTGCTTCGATAAAGCCGAAATCGTTTATACGCGCAAAGCTTGCAAGATAGGAAATAAGACCGATGTTCGGACCTTCCGGAGTTTCAATCGGGCACATACGTCCATAGTGGCTGTGGTGAACGTCTCGAACCTCAAAGCTTGCGCGGTCACGTGAAAGACCGCCCGGACCGAGCGCGGACATACGGCGCTTGTGTGTAAGTTCTGCAAGCGGGTTGTTCTGATCCATAAACTGCGAAAGCGGTGAAGATCCGAAGAACTCCTTTATCGCTGCAGTTACCGGACGGATGTTGATAAGTGACTGCGGTGTGACGATGTCAAGATCCTGAATCGTCATACGCTCGCGGATACCGCGCTCCATACGGGAGAAGCCGATTCTGAACTGGTTCTGCAAAAGCTCACCAACGCTGCGGAGACGGCGGTTTCCAAGATGGTCGATATCATCCGTTACACCGATACCCGATGCAAGTCCGTTTAAGTAGTTGATGGACGCAAAGATATCATCAACCGTAATATGCTTCGGAATGAGGTCGCCAAGTCTCTCGGTAATCTGAGCCTTAAGCTCATCTCCCTCGTAAGCATCAAGAAGCTCGGAAAGAACGGTAAAGCGTACCATTTCAGTTATGCCAAGCTCTTCCTTTGCATCAAAATCAACAAAGTCGTTGATATTGACCATTCCGTTGCCAAACACCTTAATGTTGCGGTCATTTACGTTAAGAAGAACGTTATTGACGCCGCGGCGTGCGATTTCCTCAGCCTTTTCGCGGGAGAGGATTTCGCCTGCTTCCGCAAGGATTTCGCCTGTGCGCGGGCAAACAACAGTCTCTGCAAGAGTTTTGTTTGCAATGCGGCGGCCGATGTTCATCTTCTTATTATATTTATATCTGCCAACTGCAGAAAGATCATAACGTCTCTCATCGAAGAAGAGATTGTTGAGAAGGGTTCTTGCTCCGTCGATTGTCGGCGGTTCACCCGGACGGAGACGCTTGTAGATTTCGATAAGCGCATCCTCTTCCGTCTTGCAGGTATCCTTGTCAAGAGTCTGAACAATTCTGTCATCCTCACCGAACACCTCTTTTATCTGTGTGTCGGTTACAAGACCGAGCGAACGGATGAGAGCAGTAACCGGAAGCTTTCTGTTCTTATCAATTCTTATGCTGAAAATATCGTTAAGGTCCGTCTCATATTCAAGCCATGCGCCGCGGTAAGGAATAATGGTTGCGCTGTAAATCGCGCTGTCTGCCTTATCCATCTTTGCATCGAAATACATACCCGGAGAACGAACAATCTGAGATACGATAACACGCTCTGCGCCGTTAATGACAAACGTACCCGTTTCTGTCATAACAGGGAAATCACCCATAAAGATTTCCTGCTCTTTTATCTCCTCTGTTTCTTTGTTGCGAAGTCTTACCTTCACACGGAGGGGAGCAGCATACGTTGTATCGCGCTCCTTACACTCATCTACGCTGTACTTGCACTTGTCATCGAGCGTATAGTCAATAAACGACAGCTCGAGATTGCCCGAATAGTCCTCAACAGTGCCCGCATCCTGCAATACCTCGCGGAGCCCCGTCTCAAGGAACCACTCGTAAGACTTTTTCTGAACCTCAAGAAGATTCGGCATCTCTAAAATCTCATCGATATGCGCGAAGCTTTTTCTCTGGGTTCTTCCGTACATAATGTCCTTCATTCGGCTTTCACTCTCCTGTTGAACTCGGAAAAGACGAATTCCCATCTCTTCCTGTATTTGTGCCGCACCTGCGGCGAAAACTCTTTTTCCGCACACTTGACAGCTCACACCGGAGCCGCAAATGAAACACGCGGGTAAGTTGATGTTTTTTTGCTTTAATCCATTGATTTTTTCAACATAATGAGGTAAAATAAACCCATAAGGGGGCACATTACCGCATTATAATTGAGACTATCATTTTATCACTAAATATGCAACCTTGTCAACTTTACATTATGAAAATAACAAAAATTCTGCAGAATAGCTAACGTTCCGCAGAATTTTATTTTTATTTTTATGGATTTTGTACAAAAATAGAACCTTTACCACCTCTCGTGTCGTCCTGAAACTTCAATTCCCGTGATATTCTGACACTTCATCCCAAATGTCATCCTGAGCGGAGAGCGAAATCCCGCAGTCGAACTCGAGTGACAACGAGAGCGCCTTCAGGCGGGATCTCTTGTAGGGACAGGCATCCCCCTACTGTCCGCCCTCTCAAAGGGGTTCTCTTGCGAACCCCACGCTTTTGCCGCTCGGCGCGCACCGGATAAATTATCGCGCTCATCACAGAGACTTGCGTAAACGGCAAAATTAAAATTTTGCCCACGCCGTCTTTTCTGTGATTTCGCTGTAATTTATAGCCGCTTGGCGCTTAAGGCGGCTTTTTATCCCGAAACGTGGTCGCTTTTCAACGCCACACCAAAAGCCGTGCAGGAAATCCCCCTTGAATTCGGTTTGCTTCTTTGTCGAAGAACAAAGAAGGCCCGCCCGGCAGGGCAAGGACTTTGCGGTCTTCCGCAAGCGAAAAAAAACAAACGGATTCACAACAGAACCCGTTCATTAAATGTATTTTTATCCCAACACCTGCTCGATTGCATCGAGGTTGTGATGTACGGCGTTTATATATGCATCCTTGTCGTTGCCGTCCTCGGCACCCGAGGTAAGCGTATCTATACTTACCGGAGTGCATTCCGTAACCTTGCAGATTTTCTTCACTGCATCGCTGTCGTAAAGGCTTTTCTGAACAAGCAGATGCGAAAACTCTGCAGCACCGGGTGCACTCAGATATTCATCCAAATCCACATCAGACGGAATTGTGACGTAACCTATGCCAAGCTCCTTTGTGAAATACTCAAGCGAATCGTGATATATGGTAACGCTTCCGTCGCCAAAGCCTTCCGCACGCGTTTTTGCTTCTTCAAGAAGCGAATTGAGCTTTTCCGTATACTCAGCAGCGTTTTTTTCATACACTCCGCTGTTTTCCGGATTAAGACGGATAAGCGTCCTCTTTATCTTTTCGCACTGGTTTATTGCATTTTCAATATCCATCCAGTAATGGCAGTTCTGGATCTCATCCTCATCACCGATTATGTGTGGTACATCCTCACCGCATTCCAACGTCTCAAGCCTTGGAATGCCCATGGAAGTTTTTCCGACAAAGCTTTCCATACCCATACCGCTTGCGATAAACAAATCCGCACCGGTCATTTTTTCAATATCATCCGGTGTAAGCTTGTAATCATGCAAACATCCCATATCGGGATCGATAAGATTTATCAGCGAAACACCGTCTGCACCATCAACGAGGTTAAGCGTCGTAACATATACGGGATAAAATGACGTAACTATGAGAAACTCTTCCTCATCCTTTTTCTGCGGTGCTTTTTCCGTACAGGCACACAGGGAAAAAGCAAGGCAAAAAGAAAGAAGTAAGCAAACAAGTTTTTTCATTATTAAAGAGACAGACCTTTCATATATTTTTTAAGCCATCCGGAAACCTCAGGGTTTTCAAGTGCTAGCTGAATGGATGCTTCCATATATCCGCAGATGTTTCCCGAATCAAACCTCTTGCCCTCAAAATCAAGCGCAAGCATACGCTCTTTCTGACAAAGCAGATTAAGAGCATCGGTAAGCTGAATTTCTCCGCCAAATCCCGGCTTTGCATTTTCAAGCAATTCATATATCCCGCTTGTCAGAATATATCTTCCGAGTATCGCATAATTTGAAAGAAGCTTATCAGGTGTCGGCTTTTCTATAAGCTGATGAACATCAAAAAGGCGTTCTTCCACCGGCTCAACACCAAGCGTACAATACTTTGAAATTTCCGACGTCTCTACATACTTTACTCCGACACAGCTGCAGCCATACTTCTCCGCATTGTCGGCAAGCTGCTTTGTTACCGGAACGTTACTCCGCATAATATCATCGCCCAGAAGGACAGCAAACGGCTCATCACCGGTAAATCCGCGTGCGTGCATAACTGCATGACCAAGTCCGCGAAGCTCCTTCTGGCGAATAAAGGTTATATTTGCCATATCGGCAATTGCGCGAAGCTCGCGGCGAAGCTCTGTTTTCCCCGATTTTTCAAGGCGCTCCTCAAGTTCGGGGGAATAGTCAAAATAATCTTCAATTGCGCTTTTCCCTCGGCTTGTGATGATAAGGATGTCCTCAATTCCGGAGTCAACCGCTTCCTTAACTATGTAATGTATCGCGGGTTTACCTGCAATACATATCATTTCCTTGGGTACGGATTTTGCCGCCGGAAGCATTCTCGTTCCAAATCCCGCAGCAGGAATAACAGCCTTCTTTACCTTCATTTACTTTTCCTCCCAATCACTTTTTCCATAACCGAAAACAACGGAATTCCGAGACCGTAGCAAGCTATAACCTCGCCCGCTCCAACGGTCAGGATGTTATACCACAACGGAATCGCCTCGGTTTCCGGCAATATAATATATGTAAGCATTGCTCCGACAAGGACGGCGTTTGATATTACCGTTGGCAACGGAACAAGCCACTTTATACGTATTTTACGAGTGATAACAACAGCAATAAATGTTGCAAGAGTTCCGATAAGCACATCCCACGGAAGCGTAACGCCCATTGATACTCCTACAAGGTTTGCAACAAGGCAGCCGACAGTCATCCCCCAAACAGCCTCCGGCATAAAAAAGGGTAGAATGCAGAGAGCTTCACTGATACGAACCTGAACAGGTCCGTAAGACAGCGCAGGAAACGCAAGTGTAAGAACGGCATACGCCGCCGCGATAAGTGCACAGCGTGCAAGATAAGAGGTTTTTTTCATGGTTGTCCTCCAAACATTAATATATTTTTTATTCAATTATACCAAAGACGTATATAAATTTCAAGCTAAATGAAAATTTTGGTTGACTTTTTTCAAAAATTGTGTATAATATTATCTTGCAGAGTTTTGCATGCGTTGTGCATTGCTCTATCCTTGCTCCCGAATACATACGGGGGCCATAAGTCCAGAAGGAGGTGTTTTACAATGGCAAAGGTTTCCGCAAAGTACGAAACAGTTTTTATCATCAACTGTGAACTCGGCGAAGAGGCTATCGCAGAGCTTGTT
>JAZLCV010000106.1:0-17646 GCA_045614365.1 Eubacteriales bacterium
TTATCGAAATTGCAGAGAAGATGGTGGTGAAAACAACAAGCTGGCATGCAAGGTCGTAATCTCCGTTCATCTTGTATGTCATAGCAGTGCTCGAAACCGCGACCGGAGTTCCGAATGTGCTTATAATAAGCGCGATGTGTATTCCACGGAAACCTAAAAGATATGCGGCAAATATCGCAAGCGACGGTATTACAACGCAACGCATAAGTCCCGTGGAAAGAACATACTTGATGTTTGAAATAAAGCTTTTGAATTTGAAATCGCCGCCGAGAACAAGAAGTGCAAACGGAGTTGCTACGCTCTTCAAATCGCGAACCGGCTTAAGAACAATTTCAGGAAGCGGTATTTTACATAATGAGAATATAAGTCCGAGAACGCATCCGATAATCAGTGGGTTTTTCAGAATTTTTTTTATAATCTGAACAGGGGAGTCGACCTTGTCGTTGCTGTAAACGCTCAGAACAACCGTTGCAAGAACGTTGAATGCCGGAATAAGAAACGCGAGAAAAACGGAAGCAATCTGTGCTCCGGCATCTCCTGCAAGTGACTGGCAAAGCGGAAGACCAAGCAATGCAAAATTCCCGCGGAAAAGTGCCTGGATTATAACGCCCTGGCGCGCTCTGTCGTGCGTGAGGGCGGGAACAACGATAAACGCAATGCCGACGACAATCGCAACTGCACAAAGAACAAATGCAAGAAGCTTTGCATCGAATACGGAACGGAAATCCGATGTGTATATATTGTAGAACAGCATCGTCGGGATGAGAACATTGAATGAGATCCCGTTGGCAATTTTTAAAAAGTCACCATTCCATACCTTCAGACGGGTGAGAAACCACCCCAACGCAATAAGGATAAAAAGTGGAATAACCGCATTTACCGAAAAAAGAAAATCCTGCAAGAATATCTCCTCACTTGCTTTAAATTTATACATAAAAACACTTATATATTATAACGTCAAATGTCGATAAATGCAACAGAATTTATTATTAATTTTTTATGTATGAGAAAGAAAAAAACACAGGTTGGCAAAAATCGGCAATGACAAAGTTATAATGATAAACTCTGTTTGTATTCATACGGCGTTTTTCCGGTTTCTCGTTTGAAAAGACGCGCAAAATTCTGCGGGTCAAGGCCTACGTATTCTGCGGCAAGCGAAATCGGGATATCTTCGTTTTGTATGAGTGTGCAAAAATGCTGTATTCGAAGCTTTGTCAGATACGAATGTGGGGTGAGACCTGTGGCATTTTTGAAAAGTGTGGAAAAATAGCTTCTTTCAAGGCCAACGGAATCTGCAATGTTTTGTACGTTAAGATCGGTGTTGTAGTGGGTTTCCATAATGCCTATTGCGCGACGTATGGGAACGTGGCTGTCGTTTTTTTGTACATGCCGCAAAAGTTCTCCGAGCATAGTGTAGATGAAGCCTGTGCGGCGGCACTCACTGCCTGTATCTGTTTCATTTCGCATTTTATATAATGATTCCATACAGCCAAAAAGAGCGGGGCACACATCTTTGGGAGCAAATGGATTTGAGGAGGATATCCCACAGCTTGTCAGAACTTCTCCTACGCCAAGCCCGTCGAGTGCACACCAATATCCGCATCTGGGCTCAGTTTCTGAAGCGGTGTGGGTTACGGTATCACCGGGTAAGAGTACGTAAAAGTCCCCCGGAGATATCGGGAATTCTTTGCCGTTTATGATCACAGAACCGTATCCCGAGCGGCAACATTCAAAAATATATACCGACCTGATAATGGGACCAAAGGTGGCACCGGGGGCAAGGTTATCATCTGCATCAACCTTCAGAAGAAGCGGTGCGGATTCGGGAAGGAAATGATTGTTCATAGCTTATCCTCCAACAAAATGAAGATTTTCTCCAACAAAATGAGCTTGTTATATCAACAAATTGATGATACAATCATATCACATTTCAGAAAGAAAGGGAAGAAGAAAATGAAAAAAGAAATTTATAATATTGCCGTTATCGGTCTGAGAATGGGACATGCACATATGTGCTCCGTTACAGAAAGCAGAAATGCACATCTCTATGGTATTTGCGATATTGATACAGATCTGCTCGCTAAAAAGAAAGAAGAGTTTTGCCCCGATGTTGCAACAGCCGACTGGCACGATTTTATCAATGATCCGAATGTTGATGCAGTTATTGTTGTAACGCCGGACCAGCTTCATCTTGAAATGACAAAGGCTTTTCTTGAGGCAGGAAAGCACGTTATGTGCGAAAAGCCGATGGCGCTTACCGTCTCTGAGTGCGAAGAGATGATGCGCATAGAAAAGAGATGCAATGCCCGCCTTATGGTCGGCCAGGTTTCCCGCTTTGCTCCCGCTTTTGCAAAAGCAAAGGAGATTATAGACTCCGGACTTATCGGAGAGCTGTATTTTGTCGAAAGCGAATATGCACATGACTACAGTAAATCCCGCGGGGCAGATGACTGGCGCGTTACGCCGGAGCGCCACGCTGTTATCGGCGGAGGCTGCCATGCAATTGATCTTCTTCGTTGGATTGCGGGAAATCCGACAGAAGTTTATGCGCTTTCTAACCGCAAGTGCCTTACCGACTGGCCGGTGGACGACTGTGCAATCGCTGTTATGAAGTTCCCGAATGACGTGAACGGAAAGGTTCTCACATCTATCGGCTGTAAACGCAATTATACAATGCGCTCCTGCTTCTACGGAACAAAGGGGACGATCATCTGTGATAACACATCAAGCTTTATGACAGTGTTCTCCGGCGGAGACGAGGATGTGCTTGGAAGTAAGAAGTTCACAATTCCTCAGCAGATTCCCGTAAAGCTTGCAAACCATAACACAACTGCAGAGCTTCAAATGTTCCTCACGGCACTTATGAACGATGAACCGTTCGGCATCAGCCCGATGGAGGGCGCGTCAACCGTTGCTGTCTGCTCTGCTGTTGTTGAATCCTGCGCAACGGGGCTTCCTGTTAAAATTAAATATCCGTGCATAGATTAAAGCGAAAGGGGCAATAGTAAAACAGCACAGACCGCTGTGCTGCTTCGGGCCCGATTTGCTCATTCTGCACTTTTTTCTAAAGCTCCAAATGGCTTGTGGCAAAATGCGTTTTGCCGCAAGCCATCTTACAATTAAAATACTTCTGCGAAAAATGTAAAAAACCCCGACTTCAAATCTTGACATTGTCGTAATATATGTGCTATAATTATTTCGTTAATTTAATATAGTTCTCTGTAACTGACGGATTTGTGGAGCACCCCAGGAAGCAGAGAATTTTCGGGGAGAGTTCCCCGTGATTGCCGACCGTCTGGGCACATTTAACTCCCCGGTGAGTTAAGTGCGCCCTTTTTTGTGGTTTCGGCTGTTATTATAAAAAAACAGGGTGGGTATCCCTGTGTGTTCAGGAGGTTTTATATATGAAAAAAGTTGGCATTGTAATGGGAAGTGACAGCGATCTGCCTATTATCCGAAAAGCAACGGATGTGCTCTCCGCTCTCGGTGTCCCGTTTGAGGTTCATGTGTATTCTGCACACAGAACTCCCGAGGAAGCTCGCGTGTTTTCCGTGTCGGCACGTGATAACGGCTTTGGTGTAATTATCGCAGCTGCGGGAATGGCAGCTCACCTTGCGGGTGCAGTTGCGGCGAATACCACGCTCCCTGTCATTGGCATACCGTGCAAGTCTTCAAATCTTGACGGGATTGATGCTCTTCTTTCCACTGTACAGATGCCGTCCGGTATTCCGGTTGCAACGGTTGCAATTGATGGCGGTGCAAATGCGGCGCTTCTTGCTGCCGAGATTCTTGCGGTTGAAGATAAAGAGCTTGCGGAAAAGCTTGATGCAAAAAGGCGTGCAGATGCAGCAAAAGTTCTTGAAAAAGACGCAAAAGTAGCTGCTGAATTCAACTAAGTAAAATATTCTGAAATTTTTTAGGAGGTCAAATAAAATGGAAAAGAAAGAACTGCTTTACGAAGGAAAGGCAAAGAAGGTTTACGCAACAGAGAATCCCGAGGTTCTCCTTGTCGATTACAAGGATGATGCAACAGCATTCAACGGACTTAAAAAAGGAACTATTTCAGGAAAAGGTGCAATCAATAACCGTGTAACAAACTTTATGATGCAGCTTCTTGAGAAGGAAGGCGTTCCTACTCATTTTGTGGAGGAGCTTTCCGAGCGTGAAACTCTTGTTAAAAAAGTTTCCATCGTTCCGCTTGAAGTTATAATCAGAAATATCTCTGCTGGCTCTTTTGCAAAGCGCTATGGCGTTGAAGAAGGTATAGTTTTCGCAGAGCCGACTATTGAGTTTTCTTATAAGAATGACGATCTCGGCGATCCGCTTATCAACGAATACCATGCTCTTGCTCTCGGTGTTGCAACCCGTGAGGAAATCGACACAATCAAAAATATGGCATTCAAGGTCAATTCCGTGATGAAGGACTTCTTCAAAAAACTCAATGTTGATCTTGTTGACTTTAAACTTGAGTTCGGTAAGGTTTCCGACGGCAGCATTGTTCTTGCCGATGAAATTTCTCCGGACACCTGCCGCTTCTGGGACAGCACTACTCATGAAAAGCTTGACAAGGATCGCTTCCGTCGTGACCTTGGCAATGTCGAAGATGCTTACATTGAAATGATGAACCGTATTCTCGGTAAGTAACGGAGGCATACATGGGAGGCTTTTTCGGCGCAATAAGTCGTGACGATGCTCTCGGTGATGTTTTTTTTGGTACGGATTATCACTCCCATCTGGGAACACGCCGTGGCGGCATCGCCGTTTACGATAAAGAAATTGGTTTGCAACGTGAGATTCATAATATTCAGAATTCTCCGTTCAGGACAAAATTTGAACACGTTTTTGACGATATGCAGGGGACTTCTGCAATTGGATGTATAAGCGACTATGATCCTCAGCCATTGCTTATCCGTTCGGCTCTCGGAACGTATGCTATCTGCATTATCGGTCTTATAAGCAATGCGGATGAGTTGATTTCCGAATATCTCAGTTTCGGCGGGCATTTTGATGCTATGACGAGCGGTGGTGTGAATAGAACCGAGCTTGTGGGAGCGCTTATAAATCAAAAAAGGAATTTTGTAGAAGGCATTAAGTTTGCACAGAGCAAAATAAAAGGCACTGCGTCAATTCTTATTCTTACAGATGACGGCTCGATAATTGCCGCAAGAGATAAGGTTGGAAGAATACCGGTTATGATAGGTAAGAATAAGGATGGCTACTGTGTTTCATTTGAAGCTTTTGCGTATACAAAGCTCGGTTATGAGAGCGAGCGCGAGCTTGGACCCGGCGAGATTGTTAAGATAACGCTTGACGGCGTTGAACAGCTTGCTGAACCGGGGGAGGAGATGCATATGTGTGCATTCCTTTGGAGCTATTATGGATATCCAACATCAACATATGAGGGTGTAAATGTTGAGATGATGCGTTACCGCAACGGTGCGATAATGGCGAGAAACGACCGCGAAAACGGCAATATGAAGGGAATAGATTATGTCGGCGGCGTGCCGGATTCCGGAACGCCTCACGCAATCGGCTATGCCAATGAAAGCGGAATACCGTTTGCCCGTGCTTTTATAAAGTACACACCGACATGGTCGAGAAGCTTTATCCCGACTCAGCAGAAGGAACGCAGTAAAATAGCGAAGATGAAGCAAATCCCCGTGCGTGAGCTTATCCAGGATAAGAGCCTTTTGTTTGTAGACGATTCGGTTGTCCGAGGAACTCAGCTTCGCGAAACCGTTGATTTCCTTTATGATAACGGGGCGAAGGAAGTGCATATGCGCTCTGCTTGTCCTCCGATCATGTACGGATGCAAGTATCTCAATTTCTCCCGCGCAACAAATGAAATGGAGCTTATTGCCAGACGAACCATTATGGAGCTTGAAGGTGAAGAAGGCTTCCGTCATATGGAAGAATACAGCGATTCATCGACAGAGAGAGGGAAAAATCTCCGTGAAACAATTGCAAAAGAACTTCACCTCGCATCAATAGATTTTCAGTCACTCGAAGGTGTGCTTGAGTCTATCGGAATAGAACCGTGTAAGCTCTGCACATACTGCTGGAACGGAAAGGAAGACTAATTTATGAATATGCAGTCAAAATCAGACAGCTACGCAGCTGCAGGTGTTGATATAACCGCAGGATATCGTGCTGTCGAGCTTATGAAACAACACATCGCAAAGACTATGACCTCGGGCGTTTGCTCTGATGTCGGCGGCTTTGGAGGACTTTTTGAGCTTGATGTTACAGGAATGACACGTCCTGTCCTCGTTAGCGGTACAGACGGTGTCGGAACAAAGCTTAAAATGGCTTTTCTTCTTGACAAACACGACACGGTCGGTATCGACTGTGTTGCTATGTGCGTAAACGATATTATCTGTGCAGGCGCACGTCCGCTCTTTTTCCTTGATTACATTGCTTGCGGAAAGAATTTTCCGGAGAAAATTGCGGATATAGTTAAGGGTGTTGCAGAAGGCTGTGTTCAGTCCAGCGCTGCCCTTATCGGCGGAGAAACTGCAGAAATGCCGGGATTTTATCCCGTAGATGAATATGACCTTGCAGGTTATTGCACAGGCGTTGTTGACAAATCAAAGATAATTGATAACAAGACGATGGAAGAGGGCGATATTGTTATTGCTCTTCCGCCAAGCGGTGTTCATTCAAACGGTTTTTCTCTTGTACGCAAGGTATTTGATGTTGAAAATGCAGATATCAAGTCACCGTGTGAAGAGCTCGGCGGCAAGAGTATCGGAGAAACGCTTCTCACCCCGACGAAGATTTATGTAAAGCCTGTTCTTGCACTTCTTGATCAGGTTAAGGTAAAGGGTATTTCGCATATCACGGGCGGCGGCTTCTACGAGAACATTCCGAGAAGTATTCCGGAAGGTCTCGGTGCAAAGATAGATAAGTCTGCAGTTCGCATCCTTCCCATATTCAAGCTCATCGCAAAAACGGGCAATATCAGCGAGCGCGATATGTTCAACACCTTCAATATGGGTGTCGGTATGAGTATCGTTGTTTCAAAGGAAGAAGCAGACAAGGCACTTGAAATTCTCCGCGCAAACGGTGAGGATGCATATGTTATCGGCGAAATCGTAAAGTCCGACGAAAAGGTGATTTTATGAGCCACGCACGTATAGCTGTCCTTGTTTCCGGAGGCGGGACAAACCTTCAGGCACTTATTGATGCTCAGAAGAAGGGTATCATCAAAAGCGGAAAAATCGAGCTTGTAATATCAAACAAAGAGGGCGTATATGCTCTTGAACGTGCAAAAAAAGCGGATATTGAAACCGCGGTTGTTTCGAAAAAACAGCTTGGAAGTCAGGCTGCGTTTGAAGCAGAGATAATAAGGCTTTTAGATGATAAGAAGATAGATATAATAGTTCTTGCGGGATTTATGGTAATTCTCAGTGAGAATTTCACAAATCGTTATCCTGAACGGATAATAAATGTTCATCCATCGCTTATCCCGTCATTCTGCGGAGAGGGCTTTTATGGACTCCGTGTTCACGAAGCCGCTCTTGCATACGGCGTGAAGGTTACCGGAGCAACAGTGCATTTTGTAAACGAAATTCCTGATGGTGGAAAAATAATAATGCAGAAAGCAGTTGCAATCCGTGATGATGACACACCGGAAACTCTGCAGAAGCGCGTTATGCGGCTTGCCGAATGGAAAATACTTCCGGCATCTGTTGAGAAAGTAAGTGCAGAGATATTTTCAAAGTAATTGAGAGGAATGTACATATGAATATATATGAAGTAAATGACATCGCAAAGCAGGTAGAAGGAAATTCCTACGTGGGGCGCGGAATTGTCATCGGTAAGAGTGCCGACGGCAAAAAGGCTTGCACGGCGTATTTCATAATGGGAAGAAGTGCAAACAGCCGTAACCGTATTTTCACAGAGAAAAACGGTGAAGTTTTCACGGAACCATTTGATGTTTCGAAGGTAGAGGATCCCAGCCTTATCATCTACGCTGCAATCCGTAAGTTTGAAAACAAGCTTATCGTTACAAACGGCGATCAGACAGATACAATCTATGATTTTATCAAAGAAGGAAAAGGCTTCCGCGAAGCTCTCAAAACCCGCGAGTTTGAACCGGATGCTCCAAACTTTACACCGCGCATAAGCGGTATGGCGACCTTTGCAGACGGAGATTTCACATATGAAATGAGCATTCTCAAAAGTATAGATGAAGTTGGTTCTGCCTGCGCACGCTACACTTACGATTATCCGGCAATCGCAGGTCTCGGTCATTTTATTCATACATATGTCTGTGACGGAAATCCGATTCCCACATTCCAGGGTGAGCCTGAGCGCATTGCTGTTCCGGATGATATTGATGAGTTCACGAACGCACTCTGGAATGCTCTTGATGCAGAAAACAAAATCTCTCTCTATGTCCGCTATACCGATCTTGAAAGCGGAAAAGAAGAGAACAGAATGATAAACAAAAATAAATAAGAGGGGATAGATTTAAGATGAAAGAATTTGAACTTAAATACGGTTGTAACCCGAATCAGAAACCGGCGAAAATTTTTATGAGTGACGGAAGCGATCTTCCGATTGAGATTCTTTCCGGCCGTCCGGGTTTTATCAATTTTCTTGATGCGTTCAACTCATGGCAGCTTGTAAAAGAGCTCAAAGAAGCTCTTGGTCTTCCTGCTGCAACATCCTTCAAGCACGTAAGTCCCACATCTGCTGCTGTCGGAATTCCGCTTTCCGATAAGCTCAAGCGCGCTTGCTTTGTTGATGACGTAGAAGGTCTTGATGAATCACCTCTCGCTTGCGCCTATGCAAGAGCAAGAGGAACGGACCGTATGTGCTCCTTTGGTGATTGGGTTGCGCTTTCCGATGTATGTGATGTAACAACAGCAAAGATGATAAAGCGCGAGGTTTCCGACGGTGTTATCGCTCCCGGATATGAGCCTGAAGCTCTTGAAATTCTCAAGACAAAGCGCAAGGGTAACTACAATATCGTAAAGATTGACCCGAACTATGTTCCTCAGGAGGTAGAGCATAAGCACGTTTTCGGTATTACATTTGAACAGGGAAGAAACAACTTCAAAATCGACCGTGAGCTTCTCGGTAATGTAGTAACTGCAAATAAGGATATTCCTGAAGATGCTCTTCGTGACCTCATCGTTGCACTTATCACGCTTAAGTACACACAGTCAAATTCCGTATGCTACGCTGTAGACGGACAGGCTATTGGTGTAGGTGCAGGTCAGCAGTCACGTATTCACTGCACACGTCTTGCAGGCACAAAAGCAGATACGTGGTTTTTGCGTCAGCACGAAAAGGTTCTCAACCTTCCGTTCAAGGAAGACATTGGCAGACCTGATCGTGATAATGTAATCGACGGTTATATTAATAAAAATGAAGAAGATGTAACAGCGGATGGAAACTGGGAAAAGTATTTCACACGCAAGCCTGAACCCTTTACAGCAGAAGAAATGCGTGCATATCTCGATACGATCGACGGTGTCGCGCTCGGTTCCGATGCATTCTTCCCGTTCGCTGATAACATCGACCGCGCATTTGCAAGCGGTGTAAAATATATTGCAGAACCGGGCGGTTCAATCCGTGATGATATTGTTATTGAGTGCTGTGATAAGCACGGCATTGCAATGGCGTTCACCGGAATGCGTTTGTTCCACCACTGATAATCGGAGGAATTTTCAATGAAAATTATGGTTGTTGGTGGCGGAGGAAGAGAACACGCCATCATAAAGAAAATCAAATTGAACAAAGATGTTACAGAAATCTTTGCGCTCCCGGGAAACGGCGGTATGGCAGGGGATGCAACCTGTGTTGATATCGGCGCAAAGGATATTCCCGAAATCGTTGATTTCGCGGTAGAGAATAAAATAGACTACGCGATTGTTGCTCCGGATGACCCGCTGGTTCTCGGCGCAGTTGATGCTCTCGAGGAAAGGGGAATCCCGTGCTTCGGTCCGCGTGCAAATGCGGCAATCATTGAAGGAAGTAAGGTTTTCTCCAAAAACCTTATGAAGAAATACGACATCCCCACAGCGCAGTATGAAGTGTTCAATGATATGGATGCAGCTCTCAAATACCTTGAAACAGCGCCAATTCCGACCGTTGTAAAGGCAGATGGCCTGGCACTTGGAAAAGGTGTTATAATTGCTGAAACACGCGAAGCTGCAATGGATGCAGTAAAGTCAATGATGCAGGATAAGGCATTCGGTAAGAGTGGTGAGACAATTGTTGTCGAGGAGTTTCTTACCGGACCCGAGGTTTCAGTTCTTGCATTTACCGATGGTGACGTTGTTGTTCCTATGGTTTCCTCAATGGATCATAAGCGCATTGGTGATAACGATACCGGTCTTAACACCGGCGGTATGGGAACCGTTGCTCCGAATCCTTATTATACCGATGCAATTGCAAAGGAATGTATGGAAACTATATTCCTTCCGACAATAAATGCAATGAACAGCGAAGGAAGAACCTTTAAGGGGTGCCTCTACTTCGGGCTTATGCTCACTCCGAACGGTCCCAAGGTAATTGAATATAACTGCCGTTTTGGTGATCCCGAAACACAGGTTGTTCTTCCGCTTCTTGAATCAGACCTTCTTACGGTCATGAAAGCGGTTACGGAAGGAAAGCTTTCCGAAACTGAGGTAAGATTCAGCGATAAGAGTGCCTGCTGTGTAATTATGGCTTCAAAAGGGTATCCTGAAAAGTATGATAAAGGCTTTGAAATGACAATTCCGGCTGCAATTTCCGATAAGGTTTATGTTGCGGGAGCATCGCTTTCAAGCGGAAAGCTTCTCACAAACGGAGGCAGAGTGCTCGGCGCAACCGAAATTGCAGATACACTTGAAGGTGCTATTGAAGGTGCCTATAAGCTTGTTAAGAAGATAAGCTTTGAAGGGGCATACTATCGTCACGATATCGGTGCAAAGGCACTTCGCGCAAGGGAGGGCAAATAAAAATGGTATACAGAGTATATGTAGAGAAGAAAAAGGAGCTTGCAAATGAAGCACGTGCGCTTCTTTCCGATGCAAGAACACTTCTCGGTATAAAAAGTCTTACAGATGTCCGCGTTATAAACCGTTACGATGCGGAAAATATAACGGAAGAGCTTTTTAACTATGCAAAGCAGACTGTTTTCTCGGAACCTCAGCTTGATATAGTTTCCGAGGATATCAACGTTTGCTCCTGTGATGCATCTGTTTTCGCAGTTGAACCCCTTCCGGGGCAGTTTGACCAGCGTGCAGATTCTGCAGCGCAGTGCATTCAGATAATTTCTCAGGGAGAGCGCCCGCTTATCCGCACGGCAAAGCTTTATGCATTATACGGAAATCTTACGGATGCAGATATTGCAGAGATTAAAAAGTATGTAATCAACCCGGTCGAATCAAGAGAAGCTGACCTTGCAAAGCCGGAAACGCTTAAGGTAGAATATGAAATCCCCACGGAGGTAAAAACTCTCGACGGATTTATTGACCTTGACAGACGTGGGCTTGAAAGCTTCGTTTCCGAATATGGTCTTGCTATGGATGCAGATGATATTGAATTCTGTCAGAACTATTTCAAAACAGAAGGCAGAAATCCTACCATTACAGAAATACGTATGATTGACACATATTGGTCTGACCATTGTCGTCATACAACCTTCCTCACAACTATTGATAGCGTAAAGTTTGAGGATGAACTTTTGCAGAAAACATATGATGAGTATATAGACACACGCCGTGCTCTCGGAAGAACAAAGCCGATATGTCTTATGGATCTCGCAACAATTGCTGTGAAGCATCTTCGTGCAAATGGAAAGCTCAATAAGCTTGATGAGTCTGAAGAAATTAATGCTTGTACAGTAAAAATTGAGGTTGAGGTTGACGGCGTAAAAGAACCGTGGCTTCTCCTTTTCAAGAATGAAACCCACAACCACCCGACGGAAATTGAGCCGTTCGGCGGTGCGGCAACTTGCATCGGCGGTGCTATACGTGACCCGCTTTCAGGTCGTTCATATGTATACGGAGCTATGCGCGTAACGGGTGCGGCTGATCCGTTAAAACCGGTAAGCGAAACGATAAAGGGCAAGCTTCCTCAGCGTAAGATTGTAACAACTGCTGCTGCAGGATATTCTTCCTATGGTAACCAGATAGGCCTTGCAACCGGTATCGTTGATGAAATCTTCCACGATGGCTATGCTGCAAAGCGTATGGAAATCGGTGCGGTCATCGCGGCTGCTCCGCAGAAGAATGTCCGTCGCGAACGCCCTGAGGCAGGCGATATTGTAATTCTTCTTGGCGGAAGCACAGGGCGTGACGGTTGCGGCGGCGCAACCGGCTCTTCCAAGTCCCATACCGCAGAGTCTCTTGAAACCTGCGGTGCAGAGGTTCAGAAGGGAAATGCTCCGGAGGAAAGGAAGCTTCAACGTCTGTTTAGAAACGAAGAAGCAAGCCGTATGATTAAGCGTTGTAATGACTTTGGTGCAGGCGGTGTTTCAGTTGCAATCGGTGAGCTTGCAGACGGTTTGGAGATTAACCTCAATGCAGTTCCGAAAAAGTACGACGGTCTTGACGGCACCGAGCTTGCAATAAGCGAGTCTCAGGAGCGTATGGCTGTTGTAGTTGAAGCCAAGGATGTTGATGCATTCCTCTCACTTGCAGATGAAGAAAACCTTCAGGCTTGTCCGGTTGCAGTGGTTACGGAGCTTCCGCGTCTTGTAATGCATTGGAACGGCAAGAAGATTGTCGATATAAGCCGCGAATTCTTAAACTCAAACGGTGCGGAAAAGCATATTGATGTAGCAGTTTCAAAGCCGGCTCTTTCCAATAAGAAGATTGACGGAACATTTGCAGATAATTACAAGAAAATAGCAGCAGACCTCAATATTTGTTCGAAACGTGGTCTTTCCGAGCGTTTCGACTCCACAATCGGTGCAGGTACGGTTCTTATGCCATTCGGTGGAAAAAATCAGCTTACTCCCATTCAGGCAATGGTACAGAAAATTTCCGTTGAGAAGAAGCATACAGACGATTGCTCGTTTATGTCATGGGGATATAACCCTTTCCTTACAGAGCAGAGTCCGTACCACGGTGCATATATGGCTGTTGTTGAATCTGTATGTAAGCTTATCGCAACGGGTGCAGACTTTAACGATGTGTACCTCACTTTCCAGGAATACTTTGAAAAGCTTGGCCGCGACGCAAAGCGTTGGGGCAAGCCTCTTGCAGCACTTTTAGGTGCATTCAAGGCGCAGATGGAATTCGGAATAGGTTCAATCGGCGGTAAGGACTCGATGAGCGGTTCTTTTGAAAATCTTGATGTTCCGCCTACTCTTGTTTCCTTTGCAGTAACTACGGGCAAGGTGTCAGATGTTGTTTCGCCGGAGTTCAAGAAGGCAGGAAACAAAGTCTTCCTTATTTCTCCTGAGTTTGACGAAAATAACCTTCCGAAAACAGAATCTCTCCTCAAGGTGTTCAATACCGTAACTTCTCTTATGAGAAGCGGAAAGGTTGTAGCTGCATATACTCCCGGTATCGGAGGAATTGCAGAAGCTGTTATGAAGATGGCGTTTGGTAACGGCTTAGGTGTTGATTTCGCTGACACAGTAACCGTAGAAAAGCTCTTTGATTACAGCTATGCATCGTTTGTTGTTGAAGCATGTGAGGATATCTCCGATGCAACCTTTATCGGTATTGTAACGGATAATAATGCGCTTTCACTCGGGAATGAGAGCGTCTGCCTAACAGAGCTTCTCGGCATCTATGAGGATAAGCTTGAAAGTGTTTACAGCTGCAACATTCCTGATAGCAAAACTCCTGTGCAGAACTTTGAATATAAGGTTTCCGAGTGGAAAGCACCGGCAATCAAGACGGCAAAGCCGAAAGTCCTCATTCCGGCGTTCCCGGGAACGAACTGTGAGTTTGACTCCGCAAAGGCTATGTGTGATGCAGGTGCTGAACCTGAAATCATCGTTATCAGAAACCTCACTTCAGACGGCATCCGCGAAAGTGTTGAAAAGTTTGCAAATGAGCTTAAAACTGCACAGATGATATTCATTCCGGGCGGATTCTCCGGCGGTGATGAGCCTGACGGAAGCGGTAAGTTCATAACTGCATTCTTCCGTAATGCTGCAGTAAAGGAAGGCGTACACGACCTTCTTGATAACCGTGACGGTCTTATGTGTGGTATATGCAATGGTTTCCAGGCACTTATAAAGCTTGGTCTTGTACCGTATGGAAAGATCATTGATACAGACGAAAACTGCCCGACACTCACGTTCAACACAATTGCACGTCACCAGTCGAGAATTGTACGAACAAGAGTTGCATCCAACAAGTCACCGTGGCTTGCCCTCGCAAATGTGGGTGATGTATATAACGTTCCGATTTCTCACGGTGAGGGTCGTTTCCTTGCAGACGAAGCTCTTATCAAGGAGCTTGCCAAGAACGGTCAGATTGCAACACAGTATGTTGACTTTGACGGTAACGCAACAAGTGATGTTCACTTCAACCCCAACGATTCTATGTACGCCATCGAGGGGATCACTTCACCAGACGGCAGAGTGTTTGGTAAGATGGGACACAGTGAGCGTAAAGGTAACGGACTTTACAAGAATGTTCCGGGTGAATATGAAATCCGTATGTTCGAGTCTGCGGTAAAGTATTTTAAATAAGCCTTTTGGGGGAATAACAAATGGCATTTAAATCAGATATAGAAATAGCACAGAATTGTGAAATGCGTCCAATCGGTGAGATCGCAGCAAAGGCTCATGTGGATGAAAAGTATATTGAGCAGTACGGCAGATACAAGGCGAAAATCGACCTCTCGCTTCTTAATGAAACGAAGAGAGCGGATGGTAAGCTCGTCCTTGTTACGGCAATAACGCCGACTCCGGCAGGTGAAGGAAAGACCACAACAACCATTGGTCTTGCTGATGGCCTTGCAAGAATCGGCAAGGATGTCACCGTTGCTCTCCGTGAACCGTCTCTCGGTCCGGTTTTTGGTTTGAAAGGCGGTGCGGCAGGTGGTGGATATGCCCAGGTCGTGCCGATGGAGGATATCAACCTTCACTTTACCGGTGACTTCCACGCAATCGGTGCGGCGAACAATCTTCTTGCCGCTATGCTTGATAACCATATCCATCAGGGCAACGCTCTCAGTATTGACCCGAATAAAATCACCTGGCGCCGTTGCGTTGATATGAACGACCGTGAGCTGCGTAACATCGCAATCGGTCTTGGCGGGGCAAAAAACGGTGTAACCCGTGAAGACGGCTTTGATATAACTGTTGCAAGTGAAATTATGGCTGTTCTGTGCCTTGCAAGCGGAGTTTCTGACCTTAAAGAGCGTCTTGCAAGAATAATTGTCGGTTATACCTATGAGGGCAGACCTGTAACTTGCGGTGAGATAAATGCTCATGGTGCTATGACGGCACTTTTAAAGGATGCGCTTAAGCCTAACCTTGTCCAGACACTTGAGGGGACTCCTGCATTTGTCCACGGTGGACCGTTTGCAAATATTGCACATGGCTGTAATTCTGTTATGGCAACTAAAATGGCGCTTAAGATGGGTGACTACACCGTTACGGAAGCAGGTTTCGGTGCAGATCTCGGTGCTGAGAAATTTCTTGATATCAAGTGCCGCGTGGCAGGGCTCACTCCCAGCGCTGTCGTTGTTGTTGCAACTGTCCGTGCTCTTAAGATGCACGGCGGCAGAGCGAAAACCGAGCTTGCAAATGAGGATATCGAAGCTCTTGAAAAGGGAATACCCAATCTCCTTCGCCATGTCTCAAATATAAAGAATGTCTATAAGCTTCCGTGTGTGGTTGCGGTAAACCGTTTCCCAACGGATACGGATGCAGAGATTGACTTTATAATTAATAAATGTCGCGAGCTTGGCGTAAATACCGTCCTTTCAACTGTATGGGCAGATGGTGGCAAGGGTGGAGAAGCGCTTGCGCGTGAGGTTGTCCGCCTCTGTGAAGAAGAAAAGGGTGACTTCACCTTCAGTTATGATACAGAAGCATCAATTGAAGAAAAGATTGAGGCAATAGTTAAGAAGGTCTACGGCGGTGACGGAATATCCGTTCTTCCGGCAGCAAAAAAGCAGATTGACGAGCTTGCAAAGCTTGGTCTTGACAGACTCCCGATCTGTGTTGCTAAAACTCAGTACAGCTTCTCCGACGATCCGACAAAGCTCGGTGCACCGGAAGGCTTCACTGTAACGGTAAGAAACGTCAAGGTTTCCGCAGGTGCAGGGTTTATAGTAGTCCTCACCGGTGATATAATGACAATGCCGGGGCTTCCCAAAGTGCCCGCTGCAGAGCGTATCGACGTAGACGCAGACGGCAAAATAACAGGATTGTTTTAAAAGTTTTAAAAGAGTGTTTATATGAAACGCATCTCCTATGTTTGGTGTCAAATATAGGAGATGCGTTTCTTTACAACAGCTTCAGTATCTCATTTTTCAGATGTTCAATAATCCTTTTTTCAAGGCGCGATATGTAAGATTGAGATATGCCCAGCGCGTCTGCTACCTCTTTCTGAGTTTTTTCACGTTCGCCGAAAAGTCCGAAGCGCATTTTTATAATAATTCTTTCTTTTTCCGAAAGAGTATCCAATGCATTCAGCAGAAGCTGGCGGTCGGTTTCGTCTTCAATGGGGCGCATAACGCTGTCCGGTTCAGTTCCCAGGATATCGGACAGTAGCAGCTCGTTGCCGTCCCAGTCTGTGTTGAGGGGTTCGTCAAAAGAAATTTCTGTTTTCTGGGAAGCTGTTTTTCGCAGAAACATTAAAAATTCATTCTCTATACAACGGGAGGCGTATGTCGCTAACTTGATTTTTTTCTCGGGCTTGTATGTATTTATGGCTTTAATAAGACCGATTGTGCCGATTGAAACCAGATCCTCAATCCCTATGCCCGTATTTTCAAATCTGCGTGCGATGTATACAACAAGCCGCAAGTTGTGTTCGGTAAGTGTTTTCCGAACGTTTTCGGAGTCGTTTTCCAGCCTTGCCATAAGATATTCCTCTTCTTCGGCAGAAAGCGGAGGTGGGAGTGTTTCACTGCCGCACACATACATAACGGCAGGTGATGAAATAAATCCGAGTTTTGATAAAAGCTTGTAGAGCGTAATGCGGAAAGTCATACTGTTGGAACCTCCTAAATTATTGCAGAATATATACCGTCGCCCGATATCCGTTGACGTGAAAACCCGATAATCGCTCCGGAAAGCGGTTTTCCGTCGATAAGAATACATCCGGGACGGTAAGTGAGCATAAGTGAGAATCCGGCATCTATGGTTCGGTAAGGAACGAGCCTGAACTTGCCTGATTTTGTGAGTCTGTCAATCAAAAGCGGATAATTCTCAGGGTGAGCCGGATCCATAATTTCTGTTATGCTTTCAGAAAGTATTTCACGGACGGTGGCGTAGTCGGTGATAATTATATTTGCATTGCTGCCAGGTTCGCGAAGTGAATTTCCTGTATCGTGCAGTGCTGTGAGGGTTACGGCTTTTCCTTCGTTACAAATTATGACAGTGCAAAAGCTTCTGTCTGCACGTACAGTTTTGTGTCTGAATATAAACAACAAGAGAATATATGTAAGAAAGGCTACGGAAACAAGTGTAGAAAAGGATTGGTGTATATAGTAAAAACCGTTGTAGAT
>JAZLCV010000107.1:0-2427 GCA_045614365.1 Eubacteriales bacterium
TTGGTGATCCACCGGAGGCTCGAACTCCGGACACCCGCCTTAAAAGGGCGGTGCTCTACCTACTGAGCTAGTGGATCATATTTGGCTGGGATGGCAGGACTCGAACCTACGAATGCCAGAGTCAAAGTCTGGTGCCTTACCGACTTGGCTACATCCCAACGCAGCTTTCTCGTAAAGAGAAAAATGGGGTGGGTAGCCGGATTCGAACCGGCGACCCCCAGAGCCACAATCTGGTACTCTAACCAACTGAGCTATACCCACCATATAGTCATAACTTTGAGCATCGGCATAAAAAAATTTTTCATAATGGCGCGCCTGAAGGGACTCGAACCCCTGACCCACTGCTTAGAAGGCAGTTGCTCTATCCACCTGAGCTACAGGCGCACATTTACAAAAAAATGGAGCGGATGATGGGAATCGAACCCACGTAACCAGCTTGGAAGGCTGGAATTCTACCATTGAACTACATCCGCATATCTAAGCTTATAAATTATACAACGTAAATCCACAAATGTCAAGACCTATTTTCAGATTTTTTTGTTTTTCCCGCGATTTTTTCAAAAACAGAGGAGAGGATAATCTATCTCTCTCCTCTGCAATGCAAACATTTTCTATTTGTCCAGCGCATTGTAAAGCATCATTGCAAGCTCGGCACGCGTAACATTTGACTTCGGACTAAATTTCCCGCCGACACCTGAAACAAGCCCAAGCGCCTTTGCAATTGCAACGTGTCCTATCTTATCTGCAGAAATTGCCGCTTCATCCGAAAATCCCGTTTTATAAATTCCGGAAAGCTCTGCTGCACTGCCGAATCCGAACATACGGACAAGATACGCCGCACATTCTTCCCGCGTTACCTTTTTATCGGGATTTCTTTCTCCCGATTTTATAACACTTTGCCGGATAAGGCGGTCTATATACGACACATAATCGTTTTCCGTCACTTCATACGGACGATATCCACCGTTAAAGGAATCCACCAAAAGCGCAACCTCTTTCTGCGTTATTGCCTCATCCGGACGGAATTTTTCATCATAAGAAATTACTATTCCGTTATCCGCAAGCGTTTTTACTGCTTTTTCCGCCCAGTGTCCGCGAACATCTGCCTGAACCTCATACCTTTCGGGCGTTTCAGCCTCCTGTCCCATGCTCCAGTCGTAGCACTCACCGCTCTTTGCATCAACATATGCAGGTGCCTCGTCATCAAAGCGGTAAACAAGCGTAAGCTCGCCTGCGTTGTCGGATGCATACATCTCGCGCTTATTTGCTATATAGCAGAGATACGCTTCTGCAGACGCGATATACTTTTTTGTTGCTTCCTCCGCGGAAATAATTTTCTCAGAGCTGTCAAAAGCAATCTCCTTGTCCCAGCTCTTTGTAAAGGAAAGAATTTTACCCGTGCTTTCATCAACGCGGATGCTGATGCGGTTTCCCTGATACTCAATTCCGTTTTCACTTTGGGTAAATGCGAAGTAGCCGCCGGTATCTTCCTCCTTACCGAAAAGCTGTGCCTTTTCCGCAACATCGGATGCCCATTGCAAAATAAATCGCTCTGCTACTTTTTTCATATCAGCGCGTTTTTTCGTGGGCTTTTTGTCCGGATTGTAGCCAAGATATGTATACAGCGACTTAAGCTCGCCTGTTTTTGCATCAAAAACTGCATTTGCGCTCTCGTTCTTACCGTTCGTGAGATAAACTCGTGCCTCATACTTTTTACCGTTTTCGGCATTTCCTGTCTGCCTGTAGTCAACAGACTTTAGCCTGAACGAAGAAATTGCCGCATCATACATGTTCTCTATCATTGCAGAAAGCTTTTCCTTTGAAAGAAGACTTTCTATCTCTTCAATATTTTCAAGTTCCTCACGGGTAAGCGCGCTCTCCATCTTTTCATTTGTCGCGGAATCCGTCACGGCACCTGCTGCACCGGCTCCCGCATCGCCTTCCTCACTGTCTACATACTCAACCGTAAACTCCTTACCGTTCTTTGCATCTATCATCATACCGAAACGTTCCGGAGTATACATAAGCACGGCTCTCTTCTCATCGCGCAGCTTGTGATAGCGCAAAGTTAGTGCGGCAGTATCACCGAGGATCCTCCCTGCCTCTTCCACGGAAATAACATCCTCTGCATCCGCAATTTTCTGAGGGTGTGTCCACTGTGAGTTCATAGAAATAACTCTGCCGTTATATTTGTCAATTGACATATAAACATAATCGCCGTAAACCGTGATGCCGCCAACCCTTCTTCCGAAGCGCAAGTTTACGTCATAAGAGTGCACTCCGCTGATGTTTATTTCGGCATCAAGGTCAAGTTCGGAAAGATAAGACGGGTTTATCTTTAATATCCATTCCTTTGCAATCCGGAGATATTCTTTTGAAGAATATGCCGCAATGCCGGTTTTATCATAATCCCGCTCGCCGTCGCTG
>JAZLCV010000108.1:0-3282 GCA_045614365.1 Eubacteriales bacterium
GCCTTATGGCACGCGCGTGCGTAATTTCCGATGGAAGTGAGACAATTGCTCTTATCGCTATTGATGCACTGCGTACCCATCGGAAAATCAGGGCAAGCCTCATACTTTTTCGTGTAATCTCAGAAACATCTGTGCCGTCAATGCGTATGCTTCCTGAGTTGATGTCATAAAATCGCATAAGAAGATTTACGAGCGTTGTTTTTCCGGCACCTGTCGGACCGACTATTGCAACAAGGTCTCCGCTGTTCACATTTAGGCTGAGATTTTTTATTACCGTTGTTTCAGGGGTATACCCGAAAGAAACACCGGAAAGCTCGACCTCGCCGCGTACGTCTTCTGCTTCTTTCATGCCAACGTAATCAACCGGCTCCGGTTCTTCATCAAGCAGGGCAAAAACACGTTCTGCCGCAGAAAGTGTAGACTGAAGCTCGCTTATTATATTCGCAATCTCATTTATCGGACCTGAGAATTTTCTTGAATAGAGAACAAAAGAGGAAATGCTTGCTATTGTGATTAATTGTTTGAGATAAAGAACCGCTCCAAATACGCTGACGAGTGAAAGTGAAAGGTTATTCATAAAATTAACCGAAGGGCCAACCACACCGCCGTAATATTCCGCTTTGTAATACGCTGTGACCGTCTCATCGTTTTTCTTGGAAAAACGGTCTATAACGTCCTTTTCGCGGTTGTATGCACGTATCGTTTTTTGCCCGCTGGACATTTCTTCAACAAATCCGTTAAGCTCACCGAGCTTTTTAGAACGTGCGCGGAAGAGTGGTCGAGTTTTACCGGTGATGATCTTAACAAGAAGCATTGTGAGAGGAACTGTGACGGCAAAAATAAGCGTAAGGCGCGGTGATATGTATATCATCATAGCAAGTGAGCCGATAACCGTAATAATACCCGCAAAAACGTGAACTACGTCGGTGGAAAGGGAAGTGTTTATCGTGTCGGTGTCGTATGATATCCTGCTGAGTATGTCGCCTATGGGATAAGTGTCAAAATAACATACCGGCAAGGTTTGAAGCTTGTCAAAAATATCACCGCGCATTTTGAATATGATTTTTCGGCTTGTGTTTATCATAAGCTTTGAAAGTGCATAAGAAAGAATTCCCGAAAGCACATAAAACACAGCCATAAGCACGAGATAAACGGGAAGTCCGTCAAATTTTACTTTACCGATTCCGGGTTCAATGCACCCAATGGCAAGTCCCGAAAGATACGGACCGACCAGTGCGAGCGCGTTACTTGCAACCGTCAGAACAATACCGAGAATAAGATACGGAGAGAAAGGGGAAATGTATTTTATAAGCCTTGATAAAGTGCGTGTTTTGTTTTTATTGGACATTACACTCACCTCCCAGTTGAAGTTCAGCAGTTTCACGGTATATTGCACATGTTTTCATAAGCTCATCGTGCGTGCCGTAGCCTGCGCATTTTCCGTTATCAAGAACAAGGATATGCTCGGCTGATAAAACAGAGCTTACGCGCTGTGTGACGATGATTTTCGTTTTATCACCAAAATCATCGCGTAGCTTTTCGCGCAGAAGTGAGTCGGTTTTATAATCAAGAGCGGAGAAAGAATCGTCAAATATAAATATTTCCGGGTTTCCTGCAAGTGCACGAGTTATAAGAAGTCGCTGTTTCTGACCACCGCTGAAGTTTGCCCCCTTTATCGCAACCTCGGCATCGAATCCACCTGCATCGCTGATAAACTTGTCCGCCTGCGCTGCGCGTGCCGCAGATAACATTTCATCTTGGGTAATTTTGCGCCCAAAGGAAATGTTTTCGTGGATACTGTCGTGGAAAAGCGTGTCGTTCTGCAAAACTGTGCCGAATTTGCGACGTAAATCCGAAAGTGTAAAGCTGTTTATATTAACACCATTTATATGAATTTCACCATCATTAACATGGTAAAAACGAAGAAGCAGGGAAATAAGAGAGGTTTTGCCTGATCCCGTCGGACCGAGAATACCGAGTGTTTCACCGCGCTTAACTTCAAACGATATGTCCGACAGCTTGAATCCGGAGTTCTCATAAGAAAAGCTTACGTTCTTAAATTTAACGGCAGGCGCAGATGCATCTTCCTCGACCGCGCATCCAACTGAAAGCTCGTCCGGGCAGGAGAGAACCTCATCAATTCGCGATGCGGATGCCGATGCTTTTGAAAGATTCATAAATATTCGCGTTATCATCATTATTGAGTTGAGTATAATCGTGAAATATGTCATAAATGCAATGATGTCGCCTATTTCTGTCTTTCCGTAGTTGACTCTGTACGCGCCTATACCGATAACTGCACAGAGACCGAGGTTTAGCATAACGCTCATTGCCGGATTGATAAATGCCATAACCGTTTCCGCGCGGCGCTCTTTTTGCGTAAGATCGGTGTTTACCTCAACGAAACGCTTTTTTTCGTATTCGCTCTTGGATAGCGCCTTTATAACGCGGATACCGGATGCGTTTTCGCGAACCGCGCGGACAAGTGCATCCACGGCACTTTGAACTATTTTAAAAAGCTTCGCACCTTTTTTGGAAACATATACAGTCATAAAAGAAACGATGGGGATGAGTATAAGCAAAACGGAAGTGAGCACGGGGTCGGCAAGCATTGTTATTACGATGCCGCCGAAAAGAAGAATAGGCGCGCGAACACCCATTCGTTGAACCATTCCCAATGCGTGGTGGACTGAGTATGTATCGCTTGTCATTCTTGAAATAAGTGATGGAATGGTAAAACGGTCAACGTCCGTGCTTGACAGGTATGATATTTTTGAAAAAAGCTTATAGCGTATTTTGCGCGTAGCATCTCTGGAAACAGATGCCGCCATTCTGTTTGATATAATGTTGCCAAACCACGCAACAAGACAGAAAGCCAGCATAACAAGTCCCCATAAATAAACCTGAGAAATATCATTTTTAGGTATAACGTTGTCGATTATGTGCGACAGCGCCCAGGGAATGAGTAAATCCATAAATGTGCCGATTGTTTTTATAGAGAGTGTAAGGGCAACTCTCCATTCATACCCGCGTAAATACGCAAAAAGCCGTGTCATTCTATCGCCTCCACTAAAGAATATACTAATTTTACCATAATAGAAAGTTGAATTGCAATAGTTTGAAAAGAAAAATGTTGACATTTGAATAATATAATGGTAAAATAATAAAGTTGTTAGAAAACAGCGTAATGAGGAAAAAGCGATACGCTCCTCCTCGGGTGCCTTTCCCGTGTAAAAATTAAGGGCTTTTTAATTTGCGGATATGGCGGAATCGGCAGACGCG
>JAZLCV010000109.1:0-12772 GCA_045614365.1 Eubacteriales bacterium
GCAAAAAACACCGCTTGCCGGCAAAAAAAGCAAGCGGTGGCTTAGTCTGATTTTTCTTTCAGACGAACTTCTCGTACAGTTATCCTTTCTTCGGATATGCCTTGTAATAGTGTTCGATATTGAGATCCTCGTCCATATCAAGTCCGTGAGAGCCGCATCCGCCGTCTATCGGGTGACATCCGTGATCCATTGCAAATCCGACAAGCGTGTTATGCTCTCCCCAGTACTTTTCAATAATCTCGGAGAACATTGCAAATGTACGCACATTTGCACGAAGCTCACCAAGCGCAACGGGACTTTCAGGACCGTTCTTATGCATTGTGGAATCGTAATTTCCGTTGTATACAAGAATAAAGTCGTGCTCGTCACGTTTCATAATCTCTGCCGCAACAGCGTTTGTTTCATCCGTATTCTTGCAAATGTAATAATCCATATCGCGCTCAAGATAAATTTTGCCGAGACTGCACTCATCATCAGCGATAATTGCAGGCTTTTTGCCGGCTCGGATAAGCGCATCAAAAAGCGTGTCAATCTTTATAACCGGCTTTTCATATTTCTGAATGCCGTGCACCTCCGGTTGCGCACCGGTGTACATCGTTCCGAAGCAAACCGGCGTTACGGACGGCATAACACAGCTAAGCGGAAGCTTCAAATCAAAATACTTTTCCGTGCGGAAGAAAAGAAGCTCGGGATATTTTTCTGCAATCCACTGTGCAACTGCATCGGGATTGTACATAAAAACTCTGTCTGCCTTTGCACCTGCAAAAGCTTTATCTATATATGCGCACAGCTCGTCCGAAGGTGCCGCCGCGCGCTCCGGTGCGTCAATTCCCATTGCATATGCAAGCGATGCACAAACCGTATCAAGTGAAACGCTATTCTTTGCCATATCAAAAACCTCTCCTTACTATTTTAATATGTATATTATATGGCAACATCGACAAAAAAGCAAGGCTTGTATCACCTTGCTTTTTGCTCATTTACAGATGTCACCGAAAGATAGATTACCGCCTGATTTTAAAGCTATGGATTGCACTTTTGGCATGATTTATAGTATTTACTTTTCGCTTCTTCCTTGCTTTTTAGGTAAACTCTGTTTTTCTCTTTTGGCAGCACTTTACAGCTTGTTCTGTGAAACTTATGGGTATTCTTATTCCCGATATATTTTTCTTCGATTTTTTCTGTCTGTAGAATTTCTTCCTTTTCCACAGGTTTAACTTCTTCTTTCGGTGTAGTTGCCGTGACTGGCGTTGTAACCACGGCAGGTACTTCATTTTGTCCTTTTTGGGGTG
The DNA here is from genome assembly GCA_045614365.1 of Eubacteriales bacterium. GTDB lineage: Bacteria > Bacillota > Clostridia > Oscillospirales > JAAYXM01 > SIG480. The sequence goes on from JAZLCV010000109.1 coordinate 1,293, forward strand.
TTTTCTTTTCGCATCCCGCAAAACCAAAAATGAGAACAACCAACAAAAGAAATGACGCAAGCCTTTTCATTCCGACAACCTCTTTACTATTTTAATTTGGTATTTTATATGCATTATACCATATGCAAGTGGAAAAATAAAGCAAAAAGTTAATTTCAATTGAATAAATAATTCATTTTTACACTTTGAGACAAGTTTTAAATCCAATATAAATCTATTACAATTTAATTATCAACAATTTTATCTAATGAGGAAGTATTATGAATTACGAATTGGATTTTGAAAAAATTGGAAAACGCATACAATCTTTTAGAACAGAGAGGAAATTAACTCAAGCAGAATTAGCCGAACTTATTGATACAAATCAAAAACACTTATCCAGAATCGAATCCGGATATCATAGGTCGAGCCTGGATACAATTGTAGCAATCGCGAAAGCTTTGAATATTTCAGTTGACTCTCTGATTGCCGATTATGATGACAGCACAGACGAAAGCAACCTAAAGCTTATTCTTGATGACATTCGCGGAATGAGCGCAAATCAGCTTAATATTCTTCGCGCCAACATACAGACCATAAAAAAATATGGAAAATAATATCACAACGAAAGTGCGCAAAATGTCGAATACGGACATTTTGCGCACCATTTTAAAAATTTTCAATTTCCCCATTGACGAAAACGCTTTTTTATATTATAATAGTTTATGCTCGTTAAAGCGCAAGCCAAGGGCATAAATGCTGATGTGGCTCAGTCGGTAGAGCAGCTGATTCGTAATCAGCAGGTCAGCGGTTCAAGTCCGCTCATCAGCTCCAGCGCACGGCTTTCGGGCCGTGCGTTTTTATTTGCAGGTATAGTTCATCGGTAGAATGCAAGCTTCCCAAGCTTGAGAGGAGGGTTCGATTCCCTTTACCTGCCCCACCAAAAACGCAGTTGCGGAAACAAATTCGCAACTGCTTTTTTATTGATTTTCTATTTATTTAATCACTTTGCTGTTTACCTCTTCGGTAATCTTTGCGATGAATTCTTCTATCGACATACTTCCGATATCACCGTCGCGGCGGTCACGGACAGAGACGGTTTTGTTCTCTATATCCTTATCGCCGACAACTATCATATACGGAACCTTTTCCATCTGGGCTTCGCGTATCTTATATCCGATCTTTTCGTTGCGCTCGTCAACCTCAACTCTTACGATGCCGGCAGCTTCAAGAGCGCGCTTGACCTCGTAGACATAGTCAAAGTGGCGGTCTGCAATCGGGAGAAGCTTAACCTGCGTCGGAGCAAGCCATACCGGGAATGCACCCGCATACTTCTCGATGAGAAGTGCGAGAGTTCTCTCATAGCAACCAATGGATGTTCTGTGGATGATATACGGATTTTTCTTGACGCCGTCGGCATCAACGTATTCCATGCCAAACTTCTCGGCGAGCATCTGGTCAATCTGAATAGTGATGAGCGTATCTTCTTTTCCGAATACGTTCTTGATCTGGATGTCGAGCTTCGGGCCGTAGAACGCCGCCTCGCCGACACCTACCTTATACGGAATTTCGAGATGGTCGAGGATCTTCGCCATCATATCCTGAGCCTCGTTCCACTGTTCCTCCGTGCCGATATACTTTTCTTTATCTGCAGGATCCCATTGTGAGAAGCGGTAAGAAACATCTTCGTAAAGGCCTAAGGTTTTGAGCATATAAATTGCAAGCTCAAGGCAACCCTTAAACTCATCCTCAAGCTGTTCCGGAGTACACATAAGGTGGCCTTCGGAAATCGTGAACTGGCGGACGCGGATAAGACCGTGCATCTCGCCGGAGGACTCATTACGGAAGAGTGTTGAGGTTTCGTTGAGTCTCATCGGGAGGTCGCGGTAGCTTCTGCCGCGGTTGAGATATGCCTGATACTGGAACGGGCAGGTCATTGGACGGAGTGCGAACACTTCTTTGTCCGTTTCCTCGTCGCCCATTACAAACATGCCGTCCTGATAATGATCCCAGTGACCGGAAATCTTGTAAAGATCACTCTTTGCCATAAGCGGAGTTTTGGTAAGAAGCCATCCGCGCTTCTGCTCCTCATCTTCAACAAATCTCTGAAGAAGCTGGATTATTCTTGCCCCCTTCGGGAGAAGAATCGGAAGGCCCTGACCGATAACCTCACTTGTTGTGAAAAGCTCAAGCTCACGACCGAGCTTGTTGTGGTCGCGCTTCTTTGCTTCCTCGCGCTGTTCAAGATACGCATTAAGCTCATCCTTGCTCTGGAAAGCGGTTGCGTAAATGCGCTGGAGCATCTTGTTCTTTTCATCGCCTCTCCAGTACGCGCCCGTTGCGCTGAGAAGCTTATATGCCTTTATCTTGCTTGTGTAGTTTACGTGCGGGCCGGCACAAAGGTCAACAAACTCGCCCTGCTTGTAGAACGAGATTACCTCTCCCTGCGGAAGAGCCTCGATAAGCTCAATCTTATACGGCTCATCGCGCATAAGCTCAGGCGCCTCTGCTTTCGGAAGCTCAAAGCGTTCGATTTTGAGGTTTTCCTTTGCAATTTTCTTCATTTCAGCTTCTATTTTTTCAAGATCCTCTGCCGTAAACGGGTTCGGAGTGTCAAAGTCGTAATAAAAGCCGTTGTCGATAGCCGGACCTATCGCAAGCTTAACCTCGGGAAAAAGCCTTTTTACTGCCTGTGCCATAACATGAGAGGCACTGTGGCGTAAAATCTGAAGTTCGTTCAATTCTGCCATTTCTGTCATCCTTTCATATATAAATAATAAAAACACCCTTATCCGCAGACGTTACCACGGATTAAGGGTGCACAAGTGCACGGTTCCACCTTAATTTTCACTCATTTCCCATTAACGCAGGCTCACGGCAGAGAATACTTATTTTCCTCCCTGCAGCTCAGGAGCGGTCTTCACCAATGCAAAGCACCGGATGCTCACAGCAAGGGCGGGATATCCGCCGGTACATCCTTCTCTGAATACTCCGCGAAAGGCTACTCTTTCCTTCACAGCTTTTATGCTATCATTGTATCAAAACAAGTGTTGTTTGTCAAGAAAAATTTGTGTGGCGTAGATTTAAAAACGGATAAAATAGTTGCAATATTTAACCCTGCCGGAAATCCGACAGGGCTGGTTATTATGACGGGCATATCAGAAAGAGAGCCGTGTCGCGACACGGCTCTTTGCAAGCGTTATCTATATATGGCGGAGACGCCAGAACCACTTGTCCATATTCTTCTGGTTGAGGCGATCACCCTCTGCACCGTTGCCGCTTACCCATACATCGGGCTTGATTCCACGGCTTGCAAGGATTTCGCAGACCTTTGCGTTTATAGAGTCAACGATAAAGAGGTTGATTATCGTCGATGCCGGGCTTGCCTTATAGGTGCATCCCTCAATCGGAACGATAGCCTCACCTACCGGTGTGTAGTCGTTAATAACGACGTCTGCAAGCTCATAGAGGCTTGCGCCCGACGGATGGCGGTTATGCTGTTTGCGGTCAACCGTATCGGTAAGCTCAGGGCAGGTGATTGCGATAAGCGGAATATTATTTGCGCGGCAGTAGTTTGCCGTGTCGATGGTTACGGAGTTAATGCCGTATGCGTTTATCTGGAGCATAACGTCGCCCTCTTTTACGCGATAGTAACGCATAACCTCGTTTGCATAGCCGACAACGCGCTCGTTCCAGCGTGTTGCGCCGTGCTCACAGGAAAGGCCGGGGTCGAGAATTGCATTTGCGCAGCAGAGGTTACCTGCGCGGTGGCACATTTCGATAGCCGCCATATTTGAATGGCCGCCGGAACCAAAGATGTGGAACATTCCTCCCACCTGAATTGTATCGGCGATGATGGTTGCTGCCTTTTCAATGTTCTCAGACTGCTCTTTTACAACGCGGTCAAGCGTCGCAACAACTTCCTTGTAAAAAATCATTGTAGAATCCATTTTATATCTCTCCTTATTTCTGTATTTTCACTGCAACGGTTCGACGGAAACCGTGAACCCTTCTAATCATTACAGGTGACGTATTCTCGGCAGAAGCTCATCTTCATAGCGCTTGTTGAGCTTATCGCCGTCCGGCATATTCGCGCTCTGCCATACAGCCGGTGTGATGCCATCGTTTAAAAGCTCCTGTGCTGTCTGCATCATAAGCAGATTTATGGAGAAGCAGTTTGCGTATGTAGAGGTAGAGCCCATCTTCTGCTCCATTCCCGGAAGCTTTATTATCGCGTCTCCGAGCGGCAGGTGGTTATCGATATACACATCAACAAGGTCAGACAAGTTCTGCCCCGACGGATGACGGCTCGGCGCATCCTTCGGAACGGTATGAGCAAACGATGTGGACGTAATTCCGATTGACTTTATCCCGCGCTCACGGCAAAGGAGCGCACTGTCAATTGTCATAGAGTTTATTCCGTAAGCGTTTACGATGATAAGCACATCACCCTCAGTAAGACGGTAAGAATCAAAAACCGCCTTTGCATATCCCGGTGTGCGTTCAACGATGTTAGAGCGCTTTGCGCCGTGGATAACGTTTGTTCCCGGATCGAGAATTGCGTTTACGTGGACAAGACCGCCCGCACGCCAGAGAACCTCTTCAACGGCGATGTTAGAGTGGCCGCCGGGGCCGATTACGTTGATAAGTCTTCCGTTTTTGATTGCGTCGGCACAAAGACGTGCGCCGCGCTTTATGTTTTCTTCCTGAGTTCCGGCTATTTCCGTAACAAGCTTTATAACGCCGTCACGGTATTCCGATGCTATTGACATAACAAAAACCTCCCATTATATCTTCATACGATAAGGATATAACTTTGCAACGGTTTTGTCTCTTTTTTTTCTATCGGAGTTTTAAGATTTTCTACGATTTTTCAATATAATATATTTTTTTATAATTCACTGGACTTGCGGACGGAAATAGTGTAAAATAAGAACTACGTTATACTAAGGAGTGAAACGCTTATGAATAAAAAACTTATTATCGGAATATCGGCAGGTGTGCTTGTTCTTGCGGCGGTTGTTCTCGCAATTGTATTTATTATGACCGCACCGGCAGGCGGCACAGTGCAAGAACGCGAAGCTGCGGCAGAAGCTCTCGTAAGTGGCGGTAAGCTTACAAAGGCGGCAAATACATACGAGAGCATCTTAAAAGATGAAGCAGACAACAAATCCGCTTCTCTCGCACTTTCGGATGTGTATGTAGAAAAAGGAGATTTTGAAAAAGCCGCCGAGGCACTGAAGGGGGCTATTACTAACTCTCCCGGAGACACAGAGCTTTACGACAAGCTTATGGGCGTATATGCCCAAAGCCGCGACAGCATATCGGCGCTTTCGTTTATCGAAAACATCGAGGATACCGAGCTTCGCCGAAAATATCTCAACTCGGCATATGACAGAACGAGCGATACCCCGCTTGTGATAGGAAACACAATGGGCAATCTTTCAAGCGGCGGTGTTCTCGCCTTTTCGGATGATACGGTTTTCTACTGCGACATTGCAAAGGGCAATTCGCTATATGCCTTACGCGACGGCAAAAGCACGCTTTTCTGCGACGGCAATATCTCCTCACTCAACATCGTGGGAGAATATCTCTACTTCGTGGATAAAGCACGCAACTATTCAATATTCAAAATGAAATTTGACGGTTCAGAGTATGCCCGCGTGGCAGACGTTATGGCAACAAACCTTATTGTACTCGGCAACAAGATGTACTTCATAAACTGGAACGAGGAATGCCGCGTTTACAGTATGGATATAACCGGCAAGAACCTCACGCAGATTTCGGATATCTCAACTGAGATGCTTTATTGCTACGGAACAAATCTCTATATCAACGACCGCAACGACGAGGCAAACTTCTACCGCCTCTCTCTCGACGGAAAAAGCAAAACCCTTATGGGATATGAATCCGTTTACTTCGTTTCCGGATATGACAACAACCTCTATTTCAGGCAGGGTAATGAAGAGCTTAACATCTGGCGTATGACGGACGACGGCTCTGTGTATGAACCGCTGAACAATTCCCGCTCGGGCTACATCAACGTTTCCGACGGATATCTTTTCTTCGTTGACTTTGCCGACAACGGCTCTATTATCCGTATGAACGAGGACGGAAGCGGCGCGGTGAAGCTCTGCAGCGACGATGCGGATAACCTTTCCGCCGACGGCGAATATCTCTATTACTTCAACGGGAATGACGATAAAAAGCTTTACAGAATAAAAAAAGACGGCACGGGAAGAGAGTGCCTGAACTGACTTTATGAGGTGACCTTTTATGAACACAGTAAACCAGAACAAAAAAACATTCACAACAAGAAAAATGGTAATCATCGGGCTGTTTGTGGCTCTCAGCTATGTCATAAGCCTGTTTGAGTTTCCGGTATTTCCCGCAACGCCGTATTTAAAGCTTGACTTCGGCAATGTTTTCATCCTTCTTACCGGTTTCCTTTTCGGGCCTCTTTCCGGCATTATTGCCTGCGTGCTGAAAGAGCTTTTATGCCTTATCGGTACAACAAGCGGCGGTGCGGGTCAGGTTGCAAATGCTCTTGTTACAATTGCCTACATCATCGTCCCCTGCAGTGTGTATAAATACAAAAAGGGACTTAAAACCGTTATTCTCACGCTTATTTTCGCTTGTATTCTCGGCACGGGCGCCGCGCTTATCGCAAACCGTTTTGTCGTTTTCCCCCTTTATATGGGCGAGAGCGCAGCCTCCGTTTTTGCTGAAGTTTTTTGGTATGTTACGGCATTCAACGCAATAAAGACACTTGCCGTGAGCACCGTAACCGTTTTGCTTTACAAGCGCCTTTCGGTATTCATCAAAAGAATAACCGCTTAAACGAAAACTTAAAATCATCCATCCGTGCATCGGATGGATGATTTTTTTTACTTATTTCTGTTTCAGATACCGTCGGAAGTCTGCGCGGGTACCATTGAATATATTCATATCTATATACTCTTCCTCGCCGTCATATCCCGGAATCTTCTCCGTGTGCGAATACTGCCAGAATGTCCACACTCTCCCGTCAGGCAAAGCCGGCTCTTTCACAAGGTCACACAGCCATATGTCGCAATCGCGGTAGCTTCCTGAAACATAAAGCGAATACGCGCGACGGTTTGTATAAATAATCGGATAGACTCCGTATTCCTCATACAGCATTCTGACCATCACATCAAGAATCTCCCGAACGTGTGATGCCGCCGGCGGCTTATCACTATATCTTCCGTAAAGCTCAAGATCGATGACCGGCGGAAGCGTTATTTCATCAGGCTTCACCATTGAGATAAAGTTTTCTGCCTGACTCTTCCCGTCGCTTTCAAAGCTCATAAAATGATATGCACCTGCATAGATGCGGGTATTGGCAATGTTTTCGATGTTGTCACGGAACATCTTATCGCGGAAAGAGCTTCCCTCGGTAGCTTTTATAAATGCAAAATCAATATCATTGTCTTCTATCTCTTCCCAGTCGATATATCCCTGATAAGAAGACACGTCAACGCCGCGCACAGGAAAACGTTCCCGTGCGCGACGGCTTAAATGTATGGTTATTCCGCATATCGCCAGTGCAAAAAACAGCACGGCAATTATAATTCGCTGTGTCACCTTATGTCTTTGCATTTTTCTCTCTTTTCAATGAGTTTTTACTTCACACTGCCGATGAACTTGTCAAAAGCCGCCATTCCTTTTTCATCACGCGAAAATACTCCCGCGCATTCAAGAACCCGGGCGAAAACCTTACCGATTTCCTGCTTGAAATATTCAATAAAGCTCATATCATCCGGCTTTTGCGGCAATATCTCTCGCGCCCACGCGGCGTGCTTTTCAATCTCTGCGCATCCGGCAAAATCACGCCCGTTCCCGGCATACTCACACATAAGCGCAAGCTCACGGACAAGGCGAGACGGAAGCACGGCAAGCCCCATAACCTCAATAAGCCCGATATTCTCGCGCTTTATATGATGAAGCTCCTCGTGCGGATGGTAAACGCCCAGCGGATGCTCGTTGCTTGTGATGTTGTTTCTCAGTACAAGGTCAAGCTCATACATATCGCCGCGCCGCCGTGCAATAGGCGTTATTGTGTTATGCGGCGTTGCATCCGTATATGCAAAAATATATGCCTCTTCATCAGTATATTCCCGCCACGCGCCGAGTATTCGTGAAGCCAGCGCACAAAGGCGCTCTTTATCCATAGATGCAATACGGATAACCGACATCGGCCACTTCACACGTCCGACCGTTATATCCTCAAATCCCGCCACGGTATACTCCTTTTCCACCGGTGCGCGCTCCATTGCAAAGGTATAGCGTCCGCCCTGAAAATGCTCGTGAGAAAGGATAGAGCCGCCCACAATCGGAAGGTCTGCATTTGACCCGATAAAATAATGCGGGAAAACATCAATAAAGGACAAAAGCTTTGGGAACACAGCATCGTCAATCTTCATCGGAACATGGGCAGAATTCAGTGCAATGCAATGCTCATTATAGTAAACATACGGTGAATACTGGAACTTCCACAGCTCGCCGTTTATCTCTATCGGCACAATTCTGTGATTCTGCCGTGCAGGAAAATCAAGCCTGCCTGCATACCCTTCGCTCTCCGCGCACAGCGCACACGCGGGATATCCCGACTTCGGTGCATTCTTTGCCGCCGCAATCGTGCGCGGATCTTTCTCCGGTTTTGCAAGGTTTATCGTTATGTCAAGCGTTCCGTACTCCGTCTCCGCTGTCCACTTCATATCCCGCGCAATTCTGTAACGTCGGATGTAATCTGTGTCCTGCGAAAAATTATAGTACCAGTCCGTTGCACATTCCGGGCTTTCAAGATACATCTCGCAGAATTTTGAAATAACCTCCGCCGGACGCGGGGTGAGAATGCCCATTATACGGGTGTCGAAAAGGTCACGTTCTGTCGTGTTGTCTTCAATTATTCCCTTTTCCACAGCGAAATCACACAAGGACGTAAGAATTTCCTCAAGCCCTTTTTCCTCCGCTTCCGCTTCCTCATATCCCGAAATACCAAGGACATCAATCAGTTGGTTTTTTATATACGTTTCATCAAACGGCGAGATAAGCCCGCGCTCCATGGCATACAAAACCAGCGCATTTATATCTGAATACACACTCATTATTTTTTCTCTCTTATCTATTATCTCTTATCTATTATCTGCCTGAACACCATTCAGGCATTATACCCTTCCGGATGTGCTTTGTGCCAGTTCCACGCAGAGCCGACAATCTCATCAAGGTCGGCGTGCTTTGGATTCCATCCGAGAACGCTGCGCGCCTTGTCGCTTGATGCAATAAGGCGTGCCGGATCTCCCGCACGGCGGGGAGAGACAATTTCCGGTATCGGATGGCCCGTAACGCGTCGGGCGCTCTCGATGACCTCACGGACGGTAAAGCCAACTCCGTTGCCGAGGTTGAATATATCGCTTTTACCGCCGTTTTCAAGATACTCAACCGCAAGAATATGTGCGGCAGACAAGTCCGTGACGTGGATATAATCGCGCACGCACGTTCCGTCCTTCGTGTCATAATCGTCACCGAACACATATATAGCCTCGCGCTTTCCGTTCGGCACCTGCAGAATGAGCGGAATAAGGTGCGATTCCGGGTTGTGCGCCTCGCCGATATCACCGCTCACATCCGCACCGCAGGCATTGAAATATCGGAGCGATACAAAGCGAATGCCGTGGGCATTGCCCGCCCACTTGAACATTTTTTCCATCGCAAGCTTCGTCTCACCGTACGGATTTGTCGGACACGTTCTGTCATCTTCAAGTATCGGCACTCTCTCCGGTTCACCGTAGGTTGCCGCAGTGGACGAGAACACGATTTTATCAATTCCCGCCTCAACCATAACCTCAAGCAGGGTTATCGCCCCGCCCACGTTGTTGTTATAATATTTCAGCGGGTCGGTCACGCTCTCGCCGACAAGCGAGCATGCGGCAAAGTGGATTACCGCATCAAAGCCGGCGCCGCAGAACGCACCACGCAAAAACTCCTTATCGCGGATATCGCCTTTTAAAAATTCCGCACCATCGTGAACGGACGCAAGATATCCCGTCTGCAGGTTATCTATAACTGTAACCGCGTGGCCGCGCTCAATAAGCCCTTTTACCGTGTGAGATCCAATATACCCCGCACCGCCAAGCACTGCAATTTTCATATCTGAAACCATCCCTTTCAAAAATTTATCTGTTATCTTATTTTTATCCCACCGTCACATCGGATTGTGAGAACCTTATACATATCTTTTCCTATCATGGCATCAACGCCTGCGCAGAAGCTTTCCGTCATATCGCACGGAACAAACGCCTCAAGCGTCCCTCCGAAGCCTCCGCCCTGAATACGCACCGCTCCGCGTCCGGAGAGGAGCTTTTCGCACACCGCAAGCGCATATGCCATTGCCTGATCCCGGACACTGCCGGAAACGTAAATATTCTGCAGATATTTAAACGACGAGTTACCGGACTCCGTTACAAGCTTCAGAAAACCGTCAAAGTCTCCGCGGCGGAGCGCCTCTGCCTCTTGTACGGCACGCCGGGTTTCTGCGAAGAAATGCACTGCGCGCAAGGTTGCACGGTCACCCACAGATTTGCGCACCTCGGCAATGCGCGAATAAAACTCACTTTCCGGAACCTCAGCAAGTACAGCCTTTCCGAAAATTTCCGCAACACTTTTCATCTCCGCGGGGATGCTTGCATATTCTGCCGTAAGGTCTGCATGGTCTGCACCCGCGTCAATTATAACAAGGTCATAGCCGTGCGCCTTGAGGTCACACTCTATCTTATCAATTTTCGCCGGGCTGTGTGAAAAGTCAATCGCAACAATTCCTCCGACAGAGCTTGCCGTCTGGTCCATAAGCCCGCTCGGTTTTCCGAAATGCACAGTCTCTGCATACTGCCCAATTTCCGCAATCTCCACGGCATCAAATCCCGCTCCGAACAAATCCGAAAGCGCCGTGCCAACAAGCACCTCAAACGCCGCCGAGCTTGAAAGCCCGGACCCTCGCAGAACATCGGAAACGATGTACATATCCGCACCGCAGATATCCTTTCCGCGTTTTAAAAAAGCATCGGCAACGCCGCGCACAAGTGCAGATGTGGTGTTCTTATCCTCTTCCCGGACAGCTAAATCCGAAAGGTCAATTTCAATAAGCGGATATCCCTCGCTCTTAACACGGATAATATTTTCACCGTTTTTCGCCGCCGCAGCGCGCATATCAAGATTTACACCTGCCGCAAGCACGCAGCCGTGCTGGTGGTCGGTATGGTTGCCGCCAAGCTCAACACGTCCCGGAGCGCTGTAGACGGAAATCTCGTCACGCTCTCCGAATATTTCACAAAAGGAAGCAATAAGCTTTTCCATAAATTCACCGCCATATCAGTAGTTTACAATATCTATTGTATACCATAACACGCACTTTATAAATAGCAAAAAGGAACATTTTTTATGTCATTTTGTCACTATCTTTTAAAAATTCAAATCAGATGCAT
>JAZLCV010000110.1:0-5423 GCA_045614365.1 Eubacteriales bacterium
TTTCATGCATTATGCAGATAATTGATGCAGAGTGTCCAAGCACGCCGCATTCCATACAGCTTTATTCCCCGGAAAGCATAGTTGAAAAGACAAAAAACATTATAGAACTGAACTTTATGCGCCCGGATTTCTCCGTAAGCAACATATGCAATATACTGTACATCAGCCAGCAGCATCTTTGCCGCCTGTTCAAAAAAGACACCGGGCTTACACCGATTGCATATCTTGCCGAAAGGCGGATAAGCGATGCCGCAAAGCTTCTGGAATATCACGATTATCCAATCCGCGTACTGGCTGAAAAATGCGGATTTTCAAACGAGGCATATTTTATGCGCTGTTTCAAAAAACGATTTGGCACAAGCGTTAAGGAATACAGAAATATTCTTATTAAAGCAAAGGATAAGGGGGAACTTCGATGATAAATGCGCAAATCCTTGACCGTCTCTCTGTTATAACCGCAGAAGAAAAGCGGTTTCTCTGCGGAGCTGACACTATAGAACGCGAGCTGTATATGGCGAGTGAGGCGAACATAATAAACAGCAAAAAGCTGCTTGACGAAGGAAAGCTCATTACAATACGCCCACACACACGCTTTGTACATTTTCCAAAACACAGACATGATTTTATAGAGGTCGTATATATGTGCCGCGGAAAAACCACCCATATAATAAACGGAAGCTCCGTAACCCTCAGCGAAGGTGAGCTTCTTTTTCTCGGAAAAGAAACTGAGCACGAAATCCTTCCTGCCGGAAAAGACGATATTGCAGTAAACTTCATTATTCTTCCACAGTTTTTTGATACAACGCTTAAAATGATTGAAGATGAAGAATCTCCGCTCCGAAGATTTATTTTAGGTTCATTAAAAAGCAAAAACGACTCCCCTGGATATCTGTATTTTAAAGTCAGCGGGGTTCTTCCCGTCCGGAATCTCGTTGAAAACCTATTATATACCCTGATATCAAACACTTCAAACAAACGAAGAATTAACCAGACTACAATGGGGCTTCTTATTATGCAGCTTTTAAATTGCACCGATAAACTCTCCCATGAGAACAGACACGATGCATTTTTAGGAGATGTTTTCCGTTACATCGAAGAAAATTACTATGATGGTTCCCTCTCTGATCTTGCAAATTTACTTCACTGCGACCTTTTCAGACTTTCCCGCGAAATCAAAGCCCGTACGGGAAAAACCTACACCGAGCTTTTACAGGAAAAGCGCCTTTCACAGGCGGCATTCCTTCTAAAAAACACTAATCTGAAAATCAGCGATATATCCTCATCTGTCGGGTACGAGAACGAAAGCTATTTTCACAGAATATTTGTTTCGCGCTTTGGCCTTACACCCAAAAAATACAGAGACAGCAAATAAGGACAGTTTTTTTAGTCAAACCACGACATTGAAAACCTCTTTTACGAATGATATCATAAGTTATGATATCTTTGTGAAAGGGGTTTTTATTTTGACATATTATCTTGCTGTTGATATAGGCGCATCAAGCGGTCGGCATATACTCGGCCACCTCGATGACGGTAAGCTTCATTTGCAGGAAATATACAGATTTGAAAATTCGGTCAAGCAAAGCGACCACGGACTTATCTGGGATGCAGAAAGGCTTTTTTCAGAAATCAAAAATGGTCTGAAAAAATGTGCAGAGCTTGATATGATTCCCAAAACGGTTGCAATAGACACTTGGGGCGTAGACTATGTTCTTATTGACCGGAATGGAAAAGAGATTTTACCGGCGATGTCATATCGGGATTCCCGCACAGCGGCAACAGAAAATGAGGTTTTGCATATAATTTCTCAGGACGAGCTCTACGCAATTACCGGTATACAAAAGCAGAGTTTTAACACTATTTACCAGCTTTACTGCGATAAAAAAAGCGGGAAGCTTGAAAATGCGGAACATTTTCTTATGATACCTGAATATCTCTCATTCAAGCTTACGGGAAAAATACAGAATGAATACACAAACGCAACTACAACCAATCTCATAAACGCCAAGACCAAGACGTGGGACAACACTATTCTGTCCCGCCTTGGCATTCCGGACCGAATATTCAGTGCTCCATCTCTTCCCGGCACTTCTTCAGGTGGTTTTTCAGATGAAATAAAAGCAGAGCTTGGTTTTGATGCCGAAGTTGTGCTCTGCCCGTCACACGATACTGCCTCCGCAGTTGCCGCATGTCCCGTTGATACCGACTGTGTTTACATATCATCCGGCACGTGGAGCCTCATCGGCACAGAAAACCTCACGCCCATTCTGTCAGAGACTGCAAAGCTGGGCAACTTTACAAACGAAGGCGGGATTGAATACCGTTTTCGCTTTTTGAAGAATATTCCGGGAATGTGGCTGTTCCAGAACATCCGCCGCGAAATTGAAAAAAAGCTTACATACGACGAAATGATGCAGCTTGCCGAAGAAAGCAACTTCGATGAATGTATCGATTTAACACGCCCTGAGCTTTTAGCTCCTGAAAGTATGATAGATACAATCCGCTCATTACTCGGAAAGCCGGACCTTTCACTCGGCGATGTTCTCAAATGCGTATATATATCGCTCGCAAAATCGTATGCAGCTACGGTGGCCGAAATTGAAGATGTCTGCAACAAAACAATAACTGCAATTCATATAGCGGGCGGTGGCAGTAAAGATAAATACCTTAACAGATTAACACGCGAATTTACAGGTAAAACAGTCTATACCGGTCTTCAGGAAGCAACGGCAACCGGAAATATTCTGTCACAGATAATGAAAAACACCGGAATTTCTTTAAAAGAAGGACGGGAGCTTATAACAAAATCTTTCAAAATCAAGGAGGTAATATAATTATGAGCAGATATGAAGAAGCAAAAAAAATCTATGCAGAACTCGGAGTTGATGCAGAAAAGGCACTTAATACCTTGAAAAATATCCCTATCTCGATTCATTGCTGGCAAGGCGATGACGTAATAGGTTTTGACAGCCGTGAAGCTCTTTCCGGAGGAATCCAGACTACCGGAAATTATCCGGGGCGCGCCCGAAGCTTTGACGAGCTTTGTGCCGATATAGATATGGCTTTTTCCCTTATTCCCGGAAAGAAAAAGCTCAATCTGCACGCAAGCTACGCTGTTTTCGACAGTGAACCGGTCGGACGCGACGCTTTGGAGCCAAAGCATTTTGAAAAGTGGGTTAAGTTTGCGAAAGAAAGAAATATGGGAATCGACTTCAATCCCACTTTTTTTGCCCATCCTATGGTACGCGACGGACTCACCCTTTCCTCTCCCGATGAGGAGGTACGCAGGTATTGGATCAATCACGGCAAGGCTTGCATTAAAATCGCAGAATACTTTGCAACCGAGACAGGCACTCCGTGCGTTATGAATATATGGATACCGGACGGCTACAAGGACATCCCGGCAGACAGACTTTCTCCCCGCATGAGATTCAAAGCTTCCCTTGATGAAATCCTTGACATGCCGTATAACAAAGAAAAAGTCTATATAACACTGGAATCAAAGGTTTTCGGAATCGGAGTTGAAAGCTATACGGTAGGCTCGGCAGAGTTCTGTCTTTCATATTCGGATTATAAGGGTATTACACCGCTTATGGATAACGGTCATTATCATCCGACAGAAGTGGTTTCGGATAAAATTTCCGCACTGCTCGCATTTAATGAGAAAATAGCACTCCATGTAACCCGCGGAGTAAGATGGGACAGCGACCACGTTATTCTTCTTGATGATGAAACCCGTGAAATAGCAAAGGAAATTGTTCGCAATGATGCTCTTGACAGAGTTTTTATTGCAACAGATTATTTCGACGCATCAATAAACCGCATTGCAGCCTGGACTGTCGGTGTACGCAGCATACAAAAGGCGCTTCTGTACGCACTCCTTGAGCCGAGCGCTAAAATGCGCAAACTTCAGCTTGAGAGCAATTTCACGGAGCTTATGGCTATGTCGGAAGAAATGAAGACTGCACCGTTCGGTGATATCTGGGACGAATACTGCCGTATCTGTGAAGTTCCGGAAGGAATGTCCTGGTTTGCCGATATAAAAAAATACGAAAACGAAGTTCTTTCCAAGCGGTAAATAACTCATAAAGGAATGTTAATAAAATGAAGAAATTTGCTGAAATGTGCGCCAAAATCGGTGTTATGAAGGATTATGTACAGGGCGGCGGCGGAAACGCCTCTTGCAAGCACGACAAAAACAAAATGGCAATAAAGGCATCTGGCTTTACAATCGGAGAAATCACGGAAAGCTCCGGCTTTGCCGATGTGGATTTCATAAAAATCCGTGAATACCACACAGACGTAAAGGAAAGCGAGCTTGCTCATCGCGAAGCAAATTCCACACCGTTCACAATGTCCTGCGTATTCCCCGACAGTGACGGCAACAAGCTTCGCCCCTCCGTAGAAACTGGCTTTCATTCGATTATGAAAAAATACGTTATGCACACACACCCCGTTTACGCAAATGCCGTAACCTGTGCTGTCGGCGGTCGTGAGCTTGCAAAAAAGATATTGGGAGATACGGATTTTTTATGGATTCCGTATATAAATCCCGGTTTTTCGCTCACCCTTGTTATCAAAGATGAAATTGAGGCTTTTGAAAAAAACACAGGTCTTTTCCCGAAGGTTATCTTCCTTGAAAATCATGGGTTGATTACTACTTCAGACGATGCCGATGAATGTCTCGAGCTTCATTTCAAAGTAAATGAACAAATAAAAGATTATTTAGGTTCAGACGTTTTTTACTCCCCCATAAGCTTAAAGGAAGAAAACAACACATATATCTGCGACGATTCTTTTGTGACGGAATTTATTGATACATTTGGTATTGATGAGATAGAAAAAAGTGTTTTGTATCCCGATCAGCTGGTATATCTCAATGCTGCACTTAAGGACGGCAAAATAAGTTTTACGGATAGCCGGATGGCGATAAACGCGCCCGCAAAAGAAGCGGCTGCCATAGTTGAAACATTTGCCGCATTCTGTTACGTTCTTACCTCAATAAAGAAAGCAGGACTTTCTGTGCATACAATGGACGATGCCGCAACCGGATTTATAAACAACTGGGAAAGCGAAAAATACAGAAAATCGATCGCTAACCGAAAGTAAAAACATCAGCTTGACAATGTTAACGAGTTATGCTACGATACAAGCATAGCTCATTAATACTTTTCGGAGGGATAGGATTGAAGCCTGCACATTTTTTGTTTTCGCTTTCCCTGACACTTTCTTTGTCCTTATTTATCCTCAGTTTTTCAATTGCGCTTCCTATATACATACGCCCGGTATATTATGCATATTCAGAGCTTTCAGGACTTGCGGAGCACACCGGTTACGAAAAAGAGAAGATAAAAGAAGCTTATGACAGTGTTCTTGACTATTTAACAATTCCCGGAAAAGAGTTTTCCATCGGTGATATGAGA
>JAZLCV010000111.1:0-2267 GCA_045614365.1 Eubacteriales bacterium
GACTTAAAATCCTTCGATAGAAATATCGTACCGGTTCAAGTCCGGTCAGCGGCACCATATATATCGCGGAGTGGAGCAACCCGGTAGCTCGTCGGGCTCATAACCCGAAGGTTGTAGGTTCAAATCCTGCCTCCGCAACCAGAAAAGAAGTTCGCACATCGGTGCGGACTTCTTTTTTCGTTCTGCCGAAAGTAGGTTGTATCCACATCTTCGGGTTATGAGACCGGCGAGCGTTGCTCGTTGGGTCAGTGCAGAAAAAACGATTAAGTATCGTTTTTTCAAACGGTGTCGCCCAAAGTGCGAGTGATACAAGGCGAGTGTTTCGAGCCGAAGTCTCACGACACACGACGGCGACCGGCGCGTAGCGATAACCCGAAGGCGTTTTTTTATGTTGATCAAACAGGAGGCTAACCATTACTTAATTAGCCTCCTGTTTGATTTGTTTATATCAACTGATAAGCCCGCTCAGACTATCCGCTTTACCGTTTTTTAGGAATAATAACCATCCTTCCGCATGATAAAATTACATCATCAGTAATATCGTTGGCAAGCTTTATTTCGCCGACGGTCGTTCTGTATTCCTTTGCAAGCGACCAGATATCGCTCTCTCTTGAAAGCCGTTTTACCACAACGCTCGGTTCATTGCCGGCACTTTGCACATTTTCCGTATCTATAAATATCTCCGAAATTACTGGCACGGCAATTTCCTCTGTTTCCGTCATTTCAAAATCCGTAAAGAAACGGACATTTATTTCACCGGATGCTCCGACAGATGCTGTTTTTGATGAAACGGAGGCTCTTGCGTCGTATTTATGCGCAGCATCCAACGGCATGGGGCAGACAACGCTGCTTCTGCGCGATGCATTGTATATGCCGTCATCCTCGCCAACATACATAACCGTTATCGCAGCATCACTGCAAAGCACCTCACCGCCTTCATCTCTGCGATGGACCGGCGGCATAAGACTTATGTTTACATCTATAACGCTCTTCACTCCGCTCCCCGCTTCAATGCTCTCGGTTACCGCCACACGTTTTTCCGGCTTTGCGCACAGTGATGAACACCTTTCCGCAGCGCGGCGCACATCAAGTTCAAGCTTTGTGCTGTATATATCCTCGACAATCGCGGCAGTTTCATTTGAAAGAACGAGCACCGATGCATCCGCGGCGATGCTCGCTGTCATATAGTGCGCTTTCCCTGCCGCATCATACTGTGGCTCAAGCTCAAAACCCGTAACACAAAGGGATATTTTAAGGTCGTGTTCTTCATTCAGTCCTTCAATGTCAATTATCTGAGAAAACGGAAGCTCATACTCACCGCAACCTACCGAACCGTCCTCGTTTTCATACACATAGGTTATATACGCATCCCCCTTCATAATGGTCTTGTTTCCGATAATCTTTGTATCGGTCACCTTAAGGCTTACAGAGGAAGTAAGAAGTCCGCTCATCCCGCTTTCTGATGAAGATAACTCTATATCATCGCTTATGGTAAATCCTTTTTCCCGGAAATTTTGCGGGTGATACATCGAAACCGTGCTTTTTCTCGTACAAATGCCAAACTCATCACTGTCCGGAATATCACGGCAGAATGAAAGCTCCCGCTCTCCGTAAGCGCAGACGGAAAGCTCCACATTTGCACGAACGGAAATTTTCCGCGGATTTATCTCCCGTACATCAAATGAGCGCAGAAAAACATTTGCGCTTATTTTTGATAAATCATTCACACCCGGGGCATCAATAACATACGCAAAAGGCATTAGAACATCAAGCTTTCTCACCTTTTTCTCACCTTCCGCTATGTAAAGAACTGCGCCCTTTATGTTTCCGCCTACGTCAATTTTTCCGTCCCGCGCACTCTTGTCCCTTAAAAATGCGTCCGCACTGCCATTTACTATACGCATAATATCAGGACTGTGGTCGGGGACAATCATCTCTGTATTTTCTTCGTGCAGACTATTTCCGCAAAAAACGCACTCAAGCCGCTTCGTTACCTTCTTCTCAAGACTAAGCTCCAATTTATATCTCTCCTTTTTATTTCATTTTCAGTAAAGTATATTGCAGGAAAAATATAAATATTCAAATTTTCTCTTGCAATTTTGAAAAAACGGTGCTATAATGCTTTTGACAATTAAATACAGGGGAGCTTGTTTTCAGGCTGAGAGGAAGTAATTGAGCTTCGACCCTTATACCTGATTTGGATAATGCCAACGGAGGAAGTTATATCAAGCTTTGGAATTTTAGGACAGTCCTTATCGGGATTGTCC
>JAZLCV010000112.1:0-11737 GCA_045614365.1 Eubacteriales bacterium
CAGGATGGTTTACGCTTGCGCGGAAAACCATACGGCCGATACGGCCAAAGCCGTTAATACCGATTTTGATACTCATGGTGATATTCCTCCTAAAAAATTTTTCGTATGTTACCATTATAAACGATTTTAATCAAATTTACAACTGCTTTTTGTGAAAATATTAGCAAAAATTTGAGAATTTTTTTGTATAAAAGGTATAAAAGACAAACCCGCACGAAAATTTGCGAGCTTACCTTTCCCTGCTTTTCAAATCAGCAAGATGCTCTTCTCTGTAATGTTCCAACTCTTTTGATGGTATATTCACCGAAATGTAATCATCGCAAAAACCTGCATCATTGATATCAATAGCTTCTAACATACACTCATCATTTTTCCAATATACACAAATATCGTTTCTGCATGAAACCATCATAACACGATCCCTTTCCATAACCAACTCATATATGACATTCAGTGAATGTCATATATGAGTTGGTTATAACATATAATTTCTTCAATGACAAGCACAAAATGTCAAAAGGGGTAAAATTTTATGTTTATAAACAAATCAAAAGATGGACTTAATAATATTTGCGGCAAAAACATATCACACCTGCGTGCCAATCTGGCAATTTCACAACGGGAACTTGCCGACAGAATGCAGCTTATAGGGATTGATATTGATAAAAACGCCATCCAGCGCATAGAGTGCGGAAAGCGTTTTGTTACTGATATTGAATTGTGCGCATTCACAAAGGTTTTTAATGTAGCCTTTGAAGAACTGCTAAAATAGGACGCTATTCTTCCTTTTTCCATTTGCCGGAGAAGTAGAATATAAGTCCTACCCAGAACGGAGTAAAACCGGCGAGGGCATCACCCAGCCAGAAACCGTAATGCTTCATTCCGAGAGCAAGACCGAACAGAAGCGCAAGACCTATTCTCATAACAATTCCGTCAAGAATTGCTGTTGCAAAGTTGACTTTGTAATTTCCGCTTCCGTTTATCAGTGCATTCATTATTGCACGGCATGCCGCACCAAAGAACAGAAGTACCGCAATAGGAACGTACCTTCCGCCCAGTGCCAGAACCTCAGCATCGCTTGTGAATATGCGGAAAACCTGTGACGGAAAAATAACGATAACAAGAGAAATCACTGCTGCCGCACTGAGCGTTACCTTCGCAAGTGCGCGCATAATACCAACTGCACGATCATACTTTCTCGCTGCAAGGTTCTGCCCCATCATAGTCGAGCCGGCAGTGTTCATAGCAGCAGAAACAAGGTTTGATATACTTCCTATCTTGTTCGCAATTCCCGCAAATCCGGAAACAGCCGTACCGTAAGAATTTATCCACGAATTTACGAACAGCTTTGAAAATTGTACCGATGCACTTTTTATCGCCATCGGCGTTCCAAGCTTTACGAGATCGGAAAGCATTCCTCTGTCCCATTTTGTGAAATCCGCTGCATCAAACGCAAGCTCAAAGCGTTCTCTGTTCTTTATCAGAAACGCGGTACAACAAATAAAGCTTACCGCCTGACTCATCACGGTGGCAAGTGCCGCGCCAAATGGTCCCATATCAAATGTGTAGACAAAAACCACATCAAGAACAAGATTTAATACTGCGGCGATACTTATAAAAACAAACGGGTGCTTCGAATCTCCCATTCCGCGAAGCACGGCGCTTACTATGTTATAACCGTAAATAAATACAAGTCCCGCCATACATACCGTTGAATACGCCATTGCACCGGAAAGAGATGCCGCGGGAGTGTTCATAAGTGCAAGAATTTCTTTTCTGAATATAAGCCCCAGAACGCTGAGGGTAGCTGCACACGCAAACAGAAATGCGCTCATCGTACCAACAAACCGGCTTAATTTGTCACGTCTGCCCGCACCTATATACTTTGCGATTATAACCTGTCCCGCGTTTGCAAAGCCTATTGCCAGAAACGTCAGAAAGTTCGTTACGTCACCGCCGACGGAGACTGCCGAAAGCCCAACCTTTCCGTAGCGGTTTCCGACAATTATCATGTCCACCATATTGTAGACAACCTGTAGCATATTGGAAAGAAACAGCGGCCATGAAAACACAAGAAGCTGGCGCATTATATTACCGTGAGTAAAATCACGTATTTCTGTTTTTTGCATAATATCTGCCTCACAGTAACAAGAGCCGCGGCATTCGCCGCAGCTCTTTATTATTTTTTCTTTTATTCAGCAGGAACTGCTGTTCCCACTTCAATACCGCCTTCGGTTGCAGCCTGGGCATCACCCTCGGCAGGAGCATCTCCTTCAGCTTCGCCCTCAGCATCTGCGCTGTGGTCGTGGCCGTCATCTGCAGAATGCTCTTCTGCATCACCTGCTGCAGCACCGTTGGTCTTTTCTACACCGAGGATCTTGTGGATATCAAGCTCGTCGTATGCCTTTGTGTATTCAATCTCAACGTTTTCCATAAACTTTGTAAGCTCTTCTGCAAAAGACTCCATACCTGCGTTTCCGGAATACTCATCAAGATTTTCCTTTATGAAGTCTGCACCGAACGGATATCTCTTGATGATATGGAAACCGTAGTCGGACGGAACAAGCTCTGAAACTGCATTTTCGGCAAGAGCGTGAGAAGCAGTTGTAAATTCAGTTACCATCTGGCTTCCTTCCGGTGTATAGCCGTTGGCATCAATCACATATCCGTTTGCATACGAGCTCATACCCGGGTCACCGTCGCCGGAATCTGCAAGTTCTTTGATAAGCGCATCAAAATCCTCACCTGCTTTTGCACGTGCAAGGAACTTCTCTGCCAATGCTTTCTTCTCTGCATAATCAGCATCGCCTTCCTTAGTCTGGATGAGAAGATGCTTTACGCGAGCATAACCCTCAAGAGATTTTACAACTTCGTCTGCGGACGGAGCAAATTCACCCTCACCGGTAAAGAGCTCGGTGTAAAGCTTAGAGTAAATCTGCTGACGTTCCATAATGTAATCAAAGAAAGCTTCGTTCATGCCGGACTCTGACATACTGTCAAGAAATGCCTTTCTTCCGCCGGCAGACTCAACCTGAGAATCCTTTGCTTCTTTAATCTGCTTTTTTTCTTCTTTTGTAAGCTCAATGCCCTTATCCTTTGCGTAAAGAACAACGGACTCAAACTCTTTCACAAGACCGTCTGCCTGCTCTTTAAGCATATCAGCACCGGTTGTGCCCTCGGAAAGCTCGTTATCAAGAGCATCCTTCATCGAGAAGCCGTAGCTCTGCTGGAAGAAATTGTCGGCATACGAAAGAGCCGCGCTGTAAATTTCCTCAGAAATTGCGTTGCCGCCAATTTTCATGACGGTTTTACCGCCCATGCATCCGGAGAGAAGCGCGCAAAGCATTGCCGCTGCAAGGATGACTGATAAAATTTTTGTCTTTTTCATTTTGTTATCTCCTCTTTTTCCTATGTTGTTTATAATAACATTTAATTTATTATAACAAATATATTATGAAATTGCAAACAAAACATTGTAAAAATTTTGTGGACAAACAAATTTACAGCAGTGCAAAGATGAACGGAATCGTGATAACACCGAGAATTGCCGCCATAAAGCACACCTTTGCACCGGATTCGGCATCTCCGCCGTACGCTTCAGGGAAAACAACGCTGTTAACCCCAAGCGGCATCGCAAGAATTGCAATACACGGAAGAACCCACGTTTCCGGCACTTTAAGCATACGAACAATAAATAGCGCAGCCACCGGTATAATAACCAGACGTATTGCAGATGCGGCATATGAACGCCAGTCCGTGAATACTGTTTTCATATTTATGCGGGCAAAGACCGTTCCTGTAAGAATCATTGCGCACGGTGAAACACAGGCATTTGCAGCATCGAGAATCCCGGTAACCGCCGCCGGAAGCTTAATATCGCAAAGACCGAGGGTAGCACCAACAAATATTGCAACGATTGACGGGTTTTTAAGCAACCCCCAGATAGAGGCATTTTTTTGCTTTGTGAGAAGCTTTATCCCGATTGTGTAAATAAAAATATTGTACGGTAAACAATACACCATTGTGTCAAGAAGAGCGGCTTCTCCGAAAATCGCCTGAACAAGCGGATATCCCATATACCCGAGGTTAGGTATTGCAAAGCTGTATATGTATATTCCCTGCGTAGTCTTATCCTTCGAAAACAACCTTGCAAGCAGGACCGCGAGAATTGATGTGATAATAAGCACCACCGTACTGAACAGTATAAGCATCAGCTTGTCGCTTATGACATCAAGCTTGAAATTGCTTGAAAACGAGCGGACAACCATCGCCGGCAGAAAAACGTTTACAAGCAGGCGTGAAACAGTTCCTCCCGCGTAAACATCAAGTATGTTCTTTTTTCTGAACACATAGCCTATCGCCATAAAGAAAAACATATTCGCAAGCTGCGTCAGCGTTATGTTCACTATCTGCATATTTTTTCACTTCATCCTTCCATTTTTCATATCTTAATTATATACCGAAACCTACTTACAGTCAACAAAAAGAGCGTCCACGGGCGCAATTTGTAGCTTTAATTAACAAACCACCAAAAAACCGATGGCTTTTTGGTGGTTTTTCTGTTCTGTTCACTTTATCCCGAACACTTTTTTCAGTATTCCCGAAATGGATTTCGGAGCCTTCACAACGACTATCTTCACAAATCTGCACCTCCGTCATAACAGCATAAGCACACCTATTGCAATAAGCAATACGCACAGCACAAACACAAGAAAGCCCGAAGGAAACACCACACCCGCGAGAATCCCCATTGCAAGCGCTATTGCGCATATCACGCAAACACTCCCGCTCCTTTGGCACATCGTACCACACCGCCTTTCTTATGTCTTTTACTACATATTACGCGAAAGACGCATCATCCGTGAGATATCTATTTGTCCAAAAGCGAAGAAAGCTCGCATACTGCCGCACTAAGGTCATCGATTACGCTCTTTGCAGGCTCGCCCGATGTAAGGTCAACGCCGGCTTTCAGCAGAAGACTTAGCGGATAATCCGAATTTCCGCCGTGCAGAAATTCAAGGTATTTTTGTGCAGCACCTGTATCATTTATAACAAGCTCCTTTATCCGTGTTGCCGCAGCAAAGCCCGTTGCATACTGATAAACATAAAAACTCGTGTAAAAATGCGGAATACGCGCCCACTCATACGCGATATTCTCATCGCACAAAGCAACGCTTCCGTAATACTTTTTGTTGATTTCACCATACACCTTGCACAGATTTTCTGCAGTAAGTGCCGTGCCGTCGGCATACATCGCGTGAGCCGTTCTCTCAAACTCCGCAAACATCGTCTGGCGGTAAAATGTAGTACGTATAGCCTCTGCCTTTCTTGTAAGAAGGTATGCCCGGCGTTTTCCCTCTGCACTGCGGAGAAGATACTCAAGCAAAAGATTTTCGTTTACCGTACTTGCAACCTCGGCAACAAATATTTTATAATCCCTGTAAACCGGCGGCTGAGTTTTGTTCGTGTAATACGAGTGCATCGCGTGCCCCATTTCGTGCGCAAGCGTGAAAACGTCCTCAAGGCTTCCCTGATAATTGAGAAGAACATACGGATGATGCGTGTTATCGCCCCACGAATATGCCCCCGGCGTTTTCCCCCGGTTTTCATACACATCTATCCACCGTTCGGAAAATGCACGGCGCATATCTGCTACATACTGTTCTCCAAGCGGTTTTACTGCTTCGAGAACTATTTCACATGCTTTTTCAAACGGGATATCGGACTCATCCTCCGGCACAATCGGAGTGTACAGGTCATACATGCAAAGCTCATCCAGTCCCAAAGCTTTCTTTCTCAGTGTGAGATAATCTTTCAGCACCGGAAGTCCTGCGTTTACATCTTCTATAAGCCTTGTATATACCTCTTCGGGAACCGCACTGTCAGAAAGACGCATCCGGAGCGATGATGAGTACCCGCGCGCGCGTGCATAAAAGAGATCCCCTTTCACATTTCCGGCATACATCGCGGCAAACGCATTCCCGAAGCTTCTGTATTGCTTATACATCGCCTCATATGCATCGCGGCGCACACGACGATTTCCGCTCTCCATAAAAAGCAAATAACGCCCGTGCGTAAGCTCGCACAGACTTCCGTCCTCTCCCTCAATCTCACCGAATTTAATATCGGCATTGTTCATTGCGGAGAATATATCATGCGCAGCTTCTCCAACAGGTGAGCTCATCGCAAGAATTTTTTCGCTCTTTCCATCAAGGATATGCGCAGCTTCACGGAAAAGATTATCAAAAAAGTGGCGGTACACCAAAAGTTCCGGCTTTTCTTTCATAAACCCTGCAATCTTTTCCTTTCCTGCCGCAACAAGCTCCGGCTCAACAAACGATAAAAGGCTTGCGACCTCGCTTTCGATATCACCGCAACGGTCTGCCATCGCTCTGTATTTTGAAACGCTGTTATCCTCATCGCGGCGCATACACGCATATGCAACAACAGAGAGAAGTTCCTCTCCTATTCCGTCAAGAGACGACAGAACCGAAAATAGATTTTCTGCACTGTCTGTTATCTTTCCGCTCATTTCTGAAAGACTTTCCGCATGGTGTACAACCTCTGCGGCAGCCTTTTCCCATTCCTCATCCGAAGCAAAAACATCTTCAAGACTCCACTTGTATTCTTCTTTAATATCTTTTCTGTCCTTTACCTCAGCCAAATTTACTTCCTCCCGTCAAAAACTTTTTAATACAGATAATCCTTCTGTCTTACTTTTATAAAAACAACTGTCAACACCGCCGCCATAAGCTCTGCGGCAACAATTGAAAGCCATACACCGAAAATCTCCCATACAAGCGGTAAAATTAAAACGAAAGCGACCTGAAAAACAAGCGTTCTTAGAAATGATATCACAGCAGATGTAAGCCCATCGTTGAGCGCCGTGAAAAATCCCGAACCGAATATAGCAATTCCCATAAACAAAAATGAAATCGCAAAAACGCGGAATCCCGACACCGTAAGTTCAAGAAGTTTCGGATCATATCCCAC
The DNA here is from genome assembly GCA_045614365.1 of Eubacteriales bacterium. Lineage (GTDB taxonomy): Bacteria > Bacillota > Clostridia > Oscillospirales > JAAYXM01 > SIG480. Next base: position 6,994 of record JAZLCV010000112.1, read on the forward strand.
AAATACAACCGACAGCGGTCGCGTCAAAATTTCTCCCACAACTACCATAAACGCGCTTGATATCAGAATAACAACCATACTTTTCTTCAGCAGTGACGAAAGCTCATCTATATTCTGTGCTCCGAAATGATAGCTTATAACGGGTGATGTTCCGATTGAATAGCCGATGAATGCGGCGGCAAAAATGAAGCTGACATACATCATAACGCCGTAAGCCGCAACGCCGTCCTCTCCCGCATATCTGAGAAGCTGAATGTTATAAAGCATCCCCACAACATTCATCGAAACGTTGCTCATAAACTCGGACGAGCCGTTGGTGCAGGCCTTAAATATTGCTGCGCCGTCAAAATGCGTTTTTCCAAGACGCAGAATGCTGCTGTTCTTTCTTGCAAAATACACAAGAGGAACTCCGCCGCCGACAACCTGACTCATCGCTGTTGCCACAGCTGCCCCTGCAAGCTTATGCTCCTGCGGAAGAAGAATGACCAAAACGGCATCGAGAATCATATTTGTAACTCCCGCGCTTACCGTAACCGCAAGACCAAGCTGTGGTTTTTCCGCGGCGACAAAAAATGTCTGAAACATAAGCTGGAGAACATAAAAAGGCAGTGCAAGAAGAATGATGCGTCCGTACAGAGTACAGTTTTCAAGAAGTGCTCCGTCCGCTCCCAGCAGTTTCGCTATCGGTTCTATATAAACAATTCCCAGAACGGCAAAAAGTACTCCTAAAAAGAGCGAAACATACACAAAAAGTGAAAATAGCCTGTTTGCACGCGCGCTATCTCCCTCACCAAAAGCCTTTGCAACTATTGCCGTTCCACCCGTGCCGAACATAAATCCAACGGTGGCAACTATCATAAGAAACGGGAATATAAGGTTAACTGCGGCAAACGGAGTTTTCCCCGCAAAGTTTGACACAAAGAAACCGTCCACCACACTGTAGATGGACGTAAAAATCATCATTGCCACGCTCGGTGCGGCAAAACGCAGAAGTCTGCCATAAGTAAAATGGTCTGAAAGCTGTATTTTCATTTTTATCTCCCAAAAGTAAAAATAGCCTTTACAGTATATTATATTTCGCCTTTTATGTCAACAGAAAGACGGCGGAAAAGAACGTTCTCTCCGCCGTCTGTATTACTCTTAATACAACAGATATTTTTCTCTTGCTTTTTTAAATTCTTCTGCACCCTTCTTCCATTCCTCTGCAATCGGAAGAACACTTTCGCCTGCCTTGAGCGCATCACAGATTGTATCGGTACACATTCTCGGGCGCGTTCCCTTTGAATGTTCAAAATTAACCTTATCCGGGAAAAGCTTTGCAATTGCATCCATAATATGGAACTGGGTCTCCACCGGGCGCCACACATCGCGGTCGTTTATAACCATATACACGCCATTACACAGCGTAAGCTCTCTCTTGCTTCCTTCAGTCGGCTTAAGATACGTCATCGCCATATAATACTTCTGTATAAAGTAAATTCCCGGGAGATTACGCGAATTAAGCTCACGCGCAAGCGCATCACCGTCAAAATCCGGATTTCCGACAAACTCAAACGGAGTTGTTGTTCCAATTCCGAGAGAAAAGGTTGACCCCTGCAAAAGTCCCGTTGCCGCAAAGAAAAGCGGAGTGTCCATATCCGGCATATTCGGGCTTCCCGGCACCCAGACAAGACCGGTTTCATCATACCACATATCACGCTTCCATCCCTGCATTTTAAGCACGGTTACCTTTGCTCCGACATTTTTAACATCGTTGTACATAAGCGCAAGCTCGCCTATCGTCATTCCGTGACGGAGCGGATATTCAAAGCCCGAGAGAAGATGCGTTCCCGCATATTTCGGCTCTGCCGGCGCACCCTCAACGATATCGCCGCGGATAGGATTCGGGCGGTCAAGAATAATCACTTCGCACCCTGTTTTTGCGCAATTCTCGATAAGCAGCATCAGCCACGGAGTGTATGTCCAGTGACGCACGCCTACGTCCTGAGCGCAGAACACAACTGCATCAACCTTTTCCACCCACTCTACCGGCGGCTGAAGGCGCGGATATTCATAGAGATTAACTATCTTTATTCCGGTTTTTGCATCGACATCGGAAAGCTTTCCGTCTCCTGCGTAAAGGTCACCGCGGACACCGTGTTCCATCCCGAAGAAAAACTCTACCTTTGCCTCTCCTCTGTTCACGATTTCATCAATGAGAAGATTTCCATCGTTATCGATCGCCGTAGTGTTCATCATAAGAGCAATCTTTTTACCCTTGATGCTCTCGTGCAGCTCGTCACACGCAAGCGTCACAGCGCCCTTTTTCCACTTGTTCATTTGTGTTCCTCCTTAATTTTATCGGGTGATTTCCCGAATCTTTTCTTAAATGACTGAGAGAAGTGCGGTAACGTATTAAATCCTGATTCAAAACATATTTCCGTTACGGAGAGCTTTGAAAACTTAAGCAGGTTCATCGCAAAGTCAAGCCTTAAATCCCTTAAATATTTCTGAAACTCAACTCCGGTTTCCTTTTTGAATTCCGCACTGAAATAATTCGGCGAATATCCAACAAACGCCGCGGCATCTGCCGCCTTTATATTGCGCCTGAAGTTGCAGTGTATAAACCCCAAAGCGCAGTGTACCTTTGATTTTGCCTCTGCAGCGCACTCTCTTCCGCATGAACGCAGAATCAGAATAACCATCTGCTCAATAAGGCTTCTTGCAAATTTATCGGAGCCCAACCGCGAGCTGTTTTTCTGCTCATCGAGAAGCATGCAGAACATTTTCTCTGCGCTTTCAAATGTATCATTGCCAAGTGTTGACACTACGGGAAAATCTTCGAATGAGCAGATATCGCTCAGCGAATCATAAAAAAGCTTATCCGAGAACTTGACTGCAAGAACAGAAACATGTGAAGCCGTTTCCACAATGTTTCTGTGAAAATCCACGGGGGAAATTATAAGCGCATCACCCCGTCGAAGCGTAAAGCTTTTTCCGTTTATCTCCTGAATAAGTTCTCCGTCTGTTATTATGTTAAGAAGAAAATGGGAATGCCAGTGCGTATCCGATGTGGTAAGTCCGTCTATTTTATATGCATCGTATATGCTGCTGTCTATGCTCCAGCGCGGCGGAATGTTTTTCTGCACCTTGATCTCCCCTTCCTTTTTTCTCTATTATATATTATCGGCTTTCTTTAAACAATGTTTTTTTATCAAAATCGTAGAAAATCTTAAAACCTCGATAGAATAGCGCATATTGAAAAAACAAAAAAACGCGGCTATGAACCGCGCTCGGTTCATACCGCACAAAGCTTGCCGTATAAAAATGAAATAACCCTCGTCCGCCATGTCTTTCACCCATTAAACGGAGGAGGGTTATTTCTGTTCACTCTTGATATCTAACATCTTTGGTTAACCTCTCTTTCTTTGTTTGCAGCGTTTGCTCTTTTTCACAATCGGCCTTCCTGATTAACACTTATTTCTTATATCGGATATATCTTCTGACTACTCTTTTGAATATTCTTCTGACCACCTACTTCTTTAAACAAGACATCTTATATATCGTCGGAAGTGCTTTTTGTTTTTGAGCTTTCGCTTTTTCTTTCAGCTCACTGACTTTTATCTGAGCTGTTTTTTAGTGGAACATTGGTATCACCCTTTCTGATTATAATATACCACAACGGAAGGTCATTTGCAATATGTAATTTTGTACAAAATACATAAATCTCATTTATGCAAAACGCAGATTGTGTGTTATTTCACACAAAAACAATTGACATTCGGGTCCATTTTTGCTATACTGGATATGTTGGGCGCTTAAAAAACGCCCGTTTTTTTGTTTTCCGGCGCATTGACTTTGCCTTTTGGGTATAGTAAAATATTTAAAGTATTTAAGCTGAGGAGATTTTTTAACTATGATATATTTTGACAATGCATCAACCACACGCGTTACGCCCGAAGCGGCACAAGCAGCAGTGAACGCTATGTGCGAAGGCTTTGGAAATCCGTCCTCTCTCCACGGACTGGGTTTTTCTGCAGAAAAGCTTGTGCGTGACGCAAAAAAGACAATTGCAGGTATTCTTTCCTGCGATGCAAAGGAGATGACATTCACCTCCTGCGGAAGCGAGAGTAACAATCTCGCAATTTTCGGCACCGCCGCAAGATGCGGAAAGCGCCGTCATATGATTACAACGGAATTTGAGCACCCCTCTGTTCTCAATGCCGCAAAAAAGCTTGAAGCCGATGGCTTTGATGTAACGTACATTGCACCGCGGAGTGATGGCTCTGTTCACGCAGAGGATGTTGCCGCAGCCGTGCGTGATGACACCTTTCTCGTCTCCGTAATGAGCGTAAACAACGAGCTTGGCTCCGTTATGGACATTCCTGCCATTTCACGTGCCGTAAAGGCGAAAAGCCGTGATATTGTCTTCCATACCGATGCAGTTCAGGCATTTCTGAAAGTCCCGATAAATACCGCCAAATACGGCGCAGATTTAATTTCCTTCAGCGGTCATAAGATCCACGCACCCAAGGGCATCGGCGCGCTTTATATAAAATCCGGAGTGCGCATTACTCCGCAACTTCTCGGTGGCGGTCAGGAGGGTGGGCTTCGCTCCGGCACCGAAGCTACCGGTCAGATTGCCGCATTTGCAAAAGCCGTAGAAAGCGTTGCGGATGCCTATCTCGAAAACGCAAAGAAGATGCAAGAGCTTTTATGCTTACTAAGATCCGAGCTTGCAGCACTTCCCCGTGTTCACGTTTTT
>JAZLCV010000113.1:0-5112 GCA_045614365.1 Eubacteriales bacterium
ATTGAACAGACACTCCGCCTTGCAGGCCTCTCGCCGGACGGTAAGAGCATTCTGTACGATGGACGTACAGGTGAGCAGTTTGACAATCCGGTAACGGTTGGTTATGTATACTACCTTAAGCTTCACCATCTTGTTGATGACAAGATTCACGCACGTTCAACAGGTCCGTACTCGCTTGTTACACAGCAGCCGCTCGGTGGTAAGGCACAGTTCGGCGGACAGCGCTTCGGTGAAATGGAAGTCTGGGCGCTTGAAGCTTACGGTGCTGCCTACACGCTTCAGGAAATCCTTACTGTCAAGTCTGACGATATTGTAGGACGTGTAAAGACCTACGAGGCAATCGTAAAGGGGAAAAACGTTCCGCATCCGGGTATTCCGGAATCGTTCAAGGTTCTCGTCAAGGAGCTCCAGTCTCTCTGTCTCGATGTCCGTGTGCTTGATAAGAACATGGAGGAAATCGAGCTTACGGAGGACGATGACGATGATAACTTCGTAAAGTTTGCCCGTGAGGACGAGGATTACGTAATGGACGGTGACATTGAGGACGCAGGGTATACAGTTGAGGATGCAGACGATGATTTCGATCTCGATGCCGATGATCTCTTCGGTGCCGATGACGATTACAATGATGAAGCCGATCTTTTCGCAGATTCGGATGAATTTTAAGGAGGTAATAGGGTTATGAGTTATACGACTTTTGAAGCAATCAAAATCGGACTTGCATCTCCGGAAATGATTCTTGACTGGTCATTCGGCGAGGTAGTCAAGCCTGAAACCATAAACTACAGAACCTTAAAACCGGAAAGAGACGGTTTGTTCTGCGAAAAAATCTTTGGTCCGATGAAGGACTGGGAGTGTCATTGCGGAAAATATAAGAAGATCAGATACAAGGGAAAGGTCTGTGACCGCTGCGGTGTTGAAGTCACCAAGGCAAAGGTCCGCCGTGAGCGTATGGGTCATATCGACCTTGCAACCCCGGTTTCTCACATCTGGTACTTCAAGGGAATCCCGTCACGTATGGGTCTTATTCTTGATGTTTCCCCCAGAATTCTTGAAAAGGTTCTCTATTTTGCATCATATATAGTCACCGATCCGGGTGACACGCCGCTTGAGAAAAAGCAGGTTCTCAGCGAAAAGGAATATCGCGACTATCGCCTTAAGTATGAGGATGATTTTAAGGCAGGTATGGGTGCCGAGGTTATCCGTGAGCTTTTGGAAGAGCTTGATCTCGACAAGCTTTCTGAAGAGCTTCACGCAGAGCTTGCGGAGGCTGCAGGTCAGAAAAAGCTTCGTATCATCAAGCGTCTTGAGGTTGTTGAGGCATTCCGCGCATCGGGCAACCGTCCGGAGTGGATGGTTCTTACCGTGCTTCCGGTTCTTCCGCCGGAGCTTCGTCCGATGGTTCAGCTTGACGGCGGACGCTTTGCGACAAGTGACCTTAACGATCTTTACCGTCGCGTTATCAACAGAAACAACCGCTTAAAGCGCCTTCTTGCTCTTAACGCTCCTGACATCATTGTACGCAACGAAAAGCGTATGCTTCAGGAAGCTGTTGATGCGCTTATCGACAACGGTCGCCGCGGTCGCCCGGTAACGGGTCCGAACAACCGTGCGCTCAAGTCACTCTCCGACCTTCTTAAGGGTAAGCAGGGACGCTTCCGTCAGAACCTCCTCGGTAAGCGTGTTGACTACTCAGGTCGTTCGGTTATTGTTGTCGGTCCGGAACTTAAGATTTACCAGTGCGGTCTTCCGAAGGAAATGGCTCTCGAGCTCTTCAAGCCGTTCGTTATGAAGAAGCTTGTTGCCGACAACGTTGCAAACAACATAAAGAGCGCAAAGAAGATGGTTGAGCGTGCAAAGCCCGAGGTATGGGATGCACTCGATACTATCATCAAGGATCATCCGGTTCTTCTCAACCGTGCTCCGACACTTCACCGCCTTGGTATTCAGGCGTTTGAACCGGTACTTGTAGAAGGACGCGCAATAAAGCTTCACCCGCTCGTATGTACGGCGTTTAACGCTGACTTTGACGGTGACCAGATGGCTGTTCACGTTCCGCTTTCAGCAGAAGCGCAGGCAGAGGCACGTTTCCTTATGCTTTCTGCAAACAACCTCTTAAAACCGCAGGATGGTTTCCCGGTAACTGTTCCGTCTCAGGATATGGTTCTCGGTGCATACTACCTCACGATAGAGCGCGACGAGCCGGGCGCAGGCAAGGTGTTCGGAAGCATGGACGAAGTTCTTCTTGCTTACAACGAAGGCGTTATCGGACTCCACGCTCCTATCAAGCTCCGTGTTGCACGTGAGATTAACGGCGAGATGAAGAGCGCAATAATAGATTGTACAGCAGGACGCCTTATCTTCAACGAGCCGATTCCACAGGACCTTGGTTTTGTTGACAGAAATGAAGACGAGCTTGGTCTTGAGGTAAACTTCCTTGTTACAAAGAAGGAACTCGGTAAGATTATCAACAAGGCTATTCACAAGCATGGCTTTACAAAGACAGCAGAGCTTCTTGACGACCTTAAGAGCCTCGGATACAAGTACTCCACAAAGGGTGCTATCACCATTTCTATTTCGGATATGGTTGTTCCGAAGGAAAAGTACGAATATATAAAGGATTCTGAAAAGGCGATTGCCGATATCGAAAAGAAGTTCCAGCGCGGATTTATAACAAACGACGAGCGTTATCGTCTTGTTATCGAAGAGTGGACAAAGACAACAAACGATGTTACAAAGGCTCTTGAAAATGCCCTTGACCACTTCAACCCGATATATATGATGGCAAACTCCGGTGCTCGTGGTTCCATGAACCAGATCCGTCAGCTTGCAGGTATGCGCGGACTTATGGCAAATACTGCAGGTAAAACAATCGAAATCCCGATCAAGGCTAACTTCCGTGAAGGTCTTTCGGTTCTTGAATACTTCATTTCATCACGTGGTGCGCGTAAAGGTCTTGCTGATACGGCTCTCCGTACTGCGGACTCCGGTTACCTTACACGTCGTCTTGTTGACGTTTCCCAGGATGTTATCATCCGCGAACACGACTGCGGAACGACAGAGGGTATTGAGGTATTTGAAATCCGCGACGGCGGTCAGACTATTGAGCCGCTTCGCGACAGACTTGTCGGCCGTTTCCTCGTTGAGGACTTGACGGACGGTCAAGGCAATGTAATTGTTTCCAAGGATAAGCTTATGACTGCAGACGATGCAGATAAGATTATTGGCGCAGGCGTTGAGCGCATTACGATCCGTTCTGTTCTCAAGTGCCGTGCACGTCACGGTGTATGTGCTAAGTGCTACGGTGCAAACCTTGCTTCCGGCGAGGCTGCAAGCATCGGTGAGTCTGTTGGTGTTATCGCTGCACAGTCTATCGGTGAGCCGGGTACACAGCTTACAATGAGAACGTTCCATACCGGTGGTGTCGCCGGTGACGATATCACGCAGGGTCTCCCGCGTGTTGTTGAGTTGTTTGAAGGTCGTAAGCCGAAGAAGATGGCAATTCTCTCTGAAATTGATGGTATTGTTTCATTCGATGAAATCAGAAAGAATGCTCCGCGCGCAATCAACGTTACAAGCCCGATTACGGGTGAGGTCAGAACCTATCCGCTTCCGTTCGGTGCAATCGTCAAGGTTTCCGAGGGCGACGGCGTAACGGTAGGCGCAGAGCTTACGGAAGGTGCGCTCAACCCGCACGACGTTCTCCGCATCAGTGGTGTTTCCGCTGTTCAGAACTACCTCATTCAGGAAGTTCAGCGCGTTTACCGTCAGCAGGGCGTTGATATCAACGACCGCCATATCGAGGTTATCGTAAGCCGTATGCTCCGCAAGGTCACGGTTGACGAACCCGGCGATACAGCACTTCTTTCCGGCTCAATGGTTGACTTCTTCGAGTTTGAGAACGAGAATAAGAAGGTGCTTGAGCGCATCGGCAACGGTGAAGCTCTTGCAACGGCAACGTGCACTCCGATTCTTCTCGGTATCACAAAGGCCGCTCTTGCAACAGATTCGTTCCTCTCAGCTGCATCATTCCAGGAAACAACACGCGTTCTTACGGATGCTGCAATCAAGGGAAAGATTGACCCGCTTGTCGGACTTAAGGAGAACGTAATCATCGGTAAGCTCATCCCCGCAGGTTCGGGAATGTCGATGTACCGTGAGTTTGACGTTGAATATAAGTCTGAAAGCGATGCGTCCGGAGAAGTTGCGGAAATTTAGAAAATTTTTGCATTAATCATTGACTATTTGCAAATAATCTGTTATAATATCTTAATGTATGATTATATAATCAGATTTTACGCGCATTTTTTGGAGGTAAACCCGGAATGCTGACCGAATTTGCGTCCGCGAAACCGATTGTAGGTCTTAAGCAGTCGAAAAAGGCTGTGCTTGGAGGTCTTGCCGCAAAGGCGTTTGTCGCCGAAGATGCAGACCCCGGCGTGACTGAACCGTTTGCCCGCCTTTGCGAGGAAAACGGAGTTACGGTTGTTTATGCGGATTCGATGGAGGAGCTCGGCCGTGCCTGCAAAATAAATGTAGGTGCCGCCGTGGCAGTGCTTTCAAAATAAGCACAAACCCAAATTTCTTTTAAAATTCCCGGCTGACCGACTTCCGATTTTCCGGAAGCCGGTCGGCAGAGAATATATATTTATTTTTGAGGAAAGGAGGAAAAGATTAATGCCTACAGTAAACCAGCTTGTCAGAAAAGGACGTCAGGTTTCGGTCTATAAGTCCACTGCTCCTGCTCTGCAGAACGGTTACAACTCATTAAAGAAAGAGGTTACGAATCAGAGCTCACCTCAGAAGCGCGGCGTATGCACAGCAGTACGTACAGCTACCCCGAAGAAGCCGAACTCTGCTCTCCGTAAAATCGCCCGTGTTCGCCTTACAAACGGCACTGAGGTTTCTGCTTACATTCCCGGTGTAGGTCATAACCTTCAGGAACACTCTGTTGTTATGATCCGCGGCGGACGTGTTAAGGACCTTCCTGGTGTGCGTTACCACATTATCCGCGGTACGCTCGATACACAGGGTGTTGCAAACCGTATGCAGGCTCGTTCAAAGTACGGTGCAAAGAAGCCGAAGGCAGGCAAGTAAAATCAATAGCCAAGT
>JAZLCV010000114.1:0-5357 GCA_045614365.1 Eubacteriales bacterium
AAAACGGCGGCTTCTGCAATAGCTGAGGCGCGTGAGAACGCAAGAAGGATAATGGCAGATGCCGAGAAGGCGTGCCGCACTTCTCTCGCGGATGCGGAAAGAGCAGCGGAGCAGGAGGCTGCTGCGCTTATCACCAAAGGTGAGGCAGGTGCGCGCGCAAATGCGGAGAAGATTCTTGCATCATTTTCTGATGAGCATGAAAAGCTGTCTGCGCTTGCCGCCTCGCGTATGGATAAGGCAGCCAGCGCCATAGCGGAAAGGGTTGTGAACGGATAATGGCAATTGTCAGAATGAAGCACCTCTCTGTTATGGCAATGGCAACGGAAAGGAAAAAGCTTCTCGGGCTGCTTTCGCATATCGGGGTTGTTGAAATCAGCGAAACCAATCCGCAGGACGGATTTTCGCGCGTGGAGAATCCTGATTCCGCAAGGCTTTCAGAAGAGCTTGCAACGGTAAAGTCTGCAATTGCTCTGGCAAAGCGATACGGTAGCTTTAAAAAAGGATTGTTTTCGCTCCGTCCGGAAATGAGCGAGCGTGAGTTTTTGGATGTATCTCTTATTTCAGCCGCGCTTTCGGATGCAAAGCAGATAACGGAAAAGGAGGCAATCCTTTCCCGCAGCCGCGCGGAAGCTGCGAGACTCTCTGCCGTTGCGGAAACTTATGCACCGTGGCGAGAGCTTGATGTACCGCTTGATGCACCGAAAGGTAAGTATCACGATACAACGCTTGTTACAGTGCCGGCTTCCAAAAGCGCTGAGGATATAGGACAGGCGGTTGCAGAGGTAAGTGAGCTTTCCGAGTGCTTTGTTGTGTCCGCAGACCGCGAGCTTAATTATGTTTTAGTGCTCAGCTTCCGCGACGACACAGAGCGCGTGCGCGATGCACTTAAGCAAATCGGCGGTGCGATTGTCCGGTTTGCGGGTGTGGATAAAACAGCAAAAGAAAAAATATCCGAGCTTCAAAACGAGATATCGGAACTTGAAAAATCAATTTCGAATAACGAGGCATCGCTTTCTGTGACGGAGGAAGCTTACGACAGGCTTCTTGCCGCGCAGGATGCACTTGAAACAAGAATCGCAATAGCGGATGCAGAAGAACTGGGAATCGGCTCTGAGCGCGTGTTTTATATTGAAGGCTGGTGTCCGGCACGCGAGGAAAAAATGCTTACGGAGATTTTTGAGGAAAACGGTACGGCGTATGAGTTCCGCGATCCTGAAGAGGGTGAAGAACCGCCGACGCTTACGCACAATTCACGGCTCATTTCTCCGTTTGAAACGGTTACGAATATGTACAGTCCGCCGGCATACCGCGGTATTGACCCGAATCCGACGATGGCACCGTTCTTTGCTATGTTCTTCGGAATAATGCTTTCCGATGCAGGATACGGGCTTCTCCTTATGCTTGCCGGGGTGTTTGCTTTGGCAAAAATGAAACCGCGGGGCGGTTTTAAGAATTTCATGCAGCTTGCAATAATTTGCGGTGCATCGACGGTGCTGTGGGGACTTCTGTTCGGCGGATTTTTCGGAGATGCGATCCCGTCTGTGTATAAGCTGTTTACCGGAAAAGTGTTGCCGTATGATACTGCACTGTGGTTCAACCCGACAAATGACCCGATGACGATGCTGATCTTCTCGCTGATTCTCGGCGGTATTCAGATCGTTGCAGGTATGGCGGTGAAGGCATATATGATGATCCGCGACGGTCAGGTTTGGGATGCAATATTCGATATCGGATTCTGGTGGGTGTTGTTTGCAGGTGCAATTACCTGCATATTCAATGCGAAGGTTGGTCTTTATGTTCTTGGTGCAGGTGCATTGGGGCTGATACTTACCCAGGGACGTGCAAAGAAAAACATAATAGGTAAGTTTTTCAGCGGTGTTCTGAGCTTATATGATATAACGGGATATTTCTCGGATATTCTTTCGTATTCACGTTTGCTTGCACTGTCGCTTTCAACGGCGGTAGTCGGAAATGTTATTAACACAATGGGCATACTTACGGGACCGATAGGGTTCTTTGTCGTTTTCGTAATCGGCCATGTGTTTAATATAGCAATAAATCTTGTAGGATCTTTTGTTCACTCGGCGCGTCTTCAGTACGTTGAGTATTTCGGAAAATTCTACGAGAGCGGCGGAAGGCTGTTTGCCCCGCTTTCAATCAAAACAAAAAATATTGATGTCATCAAGGAGGAAATTTAAAATGGAATTAGGATTAGCACTCGCGCTTGCAGGCGCAGCACTCGCAACGTTTTTATCGGGAATGGGCTCGGCAAAGGGCGTAGGTATCGTCGGTGAGGCGGCATCCGGAGTTGTAGCTGAGGATCCGTCAAAATTCGGTCAGACACTTCTTCTTCAGGCACTTCCGGCAACACAGGGTATTTACGGTCTTCTCATTGCTTTTCTTGTGTTACTTAAGGTAGGTGCAGTCGGTGGCGATGCTCAGATAGAAATCACCGTGATGAAGGGACTTTACATTTTCCTTGCATGCCTTCCGATTGCAGTTGTAGGATACTTCTCGGCAATCCGTCAGGGCAGGGTTGCGGCAGCCGGTGTAGGGATAGTTGCAAAGCGTCCGGAAGAGGTTTCAAAGGCTATGATTTACGCAGCTATGGTTGAAACTTATGCTGTTCTTGCGCTTCTTGTTTCATTCCTTATGCTCAACGGAATTAACTAAGGCGGTTTTCACAATATGAACGGTATTGACAATATTACAAAGCGCATAGCGGATGAGGGCGAGAACACTGCACGTGAGATTATCGCGGCTGCAGAAGCGGAAGCGAAGGCTTTGCGCGACGAATATGCAGCAAAAGCGGAAGGAATACGTGAAAAAATCCTTGCCCGCGCAGAAAAAGATGCAGAGGATGCGGCTTTTCGCATTGAAAGCTCGGCATCTGCCGAGGCACGCCGTGCATCCCTTGCAAAAAAGCAGGAGCTTATCTCCGCGGCTTTTGACAAGGCGGAGAAAAAGCTTTCTTCCCTTTCGGGAGATGAGCTTGTATCTGCGCTCTCATCCCTTGCACTTCGCGCGGCGGATGGAGAGAACGGTGAACTTATTCTTGCGGAAAAGGATATTCCCCTCAAGGATAAGATCCTTGCAAAATGCTCGGAGAATAAAGGTATAGCCGTTTCGGAAGAGACTCATTCTCTCGGTGGCGGGTTTATATTCAGGCGCGGTAACACGGAGATAAACTGCACCTTTGCGCGTCTTGTTTCAGAGCTTCGCGAAGAGCTGCAGCTTGAAGTTGCCGAGATTCTTTTCAGCTAAATTATACACTGCTTACAATGCAGAAGTCGGAGGTTCCGATGAAAATAAAAGATACAGATTATTTATACGCGACCATGCGCGTGCGTGCGAACGAAAAAAATCTTCTCACGGAGCGCGATATTTCGCGTATGTGCGATGCAAAAACCGCGTCCGAAGCGGCAAAGATTCTTTCGGATGCAGGATACGGAGATATCGCGGGCGGAAGCTTTTCCGAGGTAAGTGCCGCAATTGCGGCAATGCGTGAAAAAACAGGAAGGCTTATTGACGAAATCTGCGAAAACCGTGCTGTTTTTGATGTTTTTGCACTTAAATATGATTTTCACAACATTAAAACCGTTATAAAGGCGGCTCTTTCCGGTACAGACGCGGAAAGACTTCTCTCGGATTCCGGAACGGTTCCAAAAGAAGATATCGTTTCTGCACACCAAAAGGGTGACGTAAGCGCACTTCCGGAAAAAATGGGAAAGGCTCTCGCGGAAGCACGCGACATACTCTCCCGCACCGGGGACGCATGCCTTGCGGATATTGCGCTTGACCGCGCGTATTTTGAGATGCTTACCGACGCGGCGGAAAGCTCCGGAAGTGAGTTTTTGCGCGGATATGTTACACTTCTTGCGGATGTTGCAAACCTGCGCACCGCAGTGCGTGCCGCACGGCAGGGACGTGATGACGATATTCTGCGCCGTGCGTTTGTTCCGGGTGGAAAGGTGCGCACAGATGCGCTTCTTGTACGCGATTTTGTCGGTGCATGTGCGTCAACCGCGCTTTCCGGTGCGGCAGAGCTCGGTGAACGCGCTGCAAAGAAAGAAAGCACGCTTTTAGAGTTTGAGCGCGCACTTGACCTTGCGAGCATTGAGTATATGAAGGAGGCGCGCTATGTTGCGTTTGACGAGCGTCCGATTATTGCGTATATTGCAGCGCGTGAGGCGGAGGAAACGACGGTAAGAATCATTATGGCCGGAAAGGCAGAAGGTCTTTCCGCCGATGAAATAAAAAGCAGATTGAGGGTGTGACGGCTATGGGATATAAGCTTGCAGTTTTAGGTGACAGAGAAAGCGTTCTCGGCTATCGCACGCTCGGTTTTACGGTAAAAGCCTGCGAGAGCGCGGATGAGGGAAAGCGTAATCTCCATTCTCTTGCAAAGGAAGGTTTTGCGGTAATATATATAACAGAACAGCTTGCAGAAAAGATACCGGAGGAAATCGCAAAGTATAAAGACAGCCCGCTACCGGCGGTTATTCTGGTTCCGGGCAAGGGCGGAAGCCTCGGTATCGGTATGAAGAACGTACACGATGCTGTTGAGCGCGCAGTCGGCGCGGATATTCTGGCATAGGAAGGAAGATATGACCATGACAAGCGGAAAGATTATAAAGGTCTCCGGTCCGCTCATTGTAGCGGAAGGGCTTTCCCACGCAAATATGTTCGACGTTGTCCGCGTTGGACAGGATAAGCTTATCGGAGAAATTATAGAAATGCGTGGCGATCGCGCTTCAATTCAGGTTTATGAGGAAACAGCGGGTATCGGTTACGGTGACGAGGTTGTCACCACGGGTGCTCCGCTTTCGGTAGAGCTCGCACCGGGCCTTATCGAGAACATATATGACGGCATTCAGCGTCCTCTTGAAAAAATCCGCGAGATTTCCGGAAGCAACATAAAGCGCGGAATCGACGTTACAAGCGTTGACCGCGAACGCGTCTGGGAATTTACCGCTACCCGCAAGGCGGGTGAGCGTGTGCAGGCGGGCGATATTATCGGTACGGTCAATGAAACCGTTATCGTAGAGCACCGCATTATGGTTCCGCACGGCGTTTCGGGCGAAATTGCTGAGATAAACAGCGGTTCCTTTAAGGTTGAGGATACCGTATGTAAGATAAAGACGGACAGCGGAGAGATAAAGGAAGTTTCAATGCTTCAGAAGTGGCCGGTGCGTGTCGGCAGACCGTATAAGGAAAAGATGCCACCGGATGTACCGATGATTACAGGTCAGCGCGTTATTGATACTATGTTCCCGATTGCAAAGGGCGGTGCCGCGGCAGTTCCGGGACCGTTCGGAAGCGGAAAGTCGGAGGCCAAGCGGTCTTAGGAAGACAAG
>JAZLCV010000115.1:0-26336 GCA_045614365.1 Eubacteriales bacterium
GGTAAGGCACCAGACTTTGACTCTGGCATTCGTAGGTTCGAGTCCTGCCATCCCAGCCAAATATGATCCACTAGCTCAGTAGGTAGAGCACCGCCCTTTTAAGGCGGGTGTCCGGAGTTCGAGCCTCCGGTGGATCACCAAAAAGAAACGACAATTTTTGGTAAAGAAAGTTGTCGTTTCTTTTTATACTCTTATCTTTTCAGGCTCTCTCTTCACTTTTATCTAAAAATTGTCGTTTCCAGATAAGATATAAAAGAGAATAGAGAAGAGAAAGCTTTGCTTTATGCGAAGCTTATTTTTGTATGTCTATTGAAACTATCCGCATTTTGTGCTATAATATGTCAGAAAATAAAGATTGGAGAGACTGCATATGAAAAACAAAAGTGTAAGATTTATAACATTAACGGCAGCGTTTCTGGCGCTTCTTATTATCTTTCAGAGTCTTTCGGCAAGCCTCGGACAGATGGTGACGGGAAGCCTTGTAAACTTTGTGCTTATCTCTGCAACGCTTCTTGCCGGCTGGAAATCAGGGCTTGTTATCGCGCTTCTTTCTCCGTTTTTCGCAAAGCTTTTCGGGATTGGGCCGATTTATCCGATACTGCCGGTTGTTGCCATTGGTAATGCTACACTTGTCGGTGTATATGCATTTATTATGAGCAGAAGCTTTAATTCGGTCCTGCGTTGGGTGGCTTCCGTTATTGTTGCGGCAATGCTTAAATATGCAGTGCTTACCGTTGGCGTTGTGAAACTTGTGCTTCCTCTGATTTCCGTTCCGGCGCCTCAGGCAACAAAGCTTGCGGCAATGTTCGGAACGACACAGCTCTTTACGGCACTTATCGGCGGAGCTGTTGCGTTTATTGCAGTACCACTCATTCAAAAGGCAGTTAAGAGATAATAAAAAAGGAGCGATATTATGAATAACAATTTTGACTTTTCTGTTGCAGACAAAATTCTTCAGGCGCACGGTTGCAAGCAGCAAGCGGTCATTGCCATATTGCAGGAAATTCAGGAGCATTACCGCTATCTTCCGCAAGAGGTGTTTCCGTATCTCGCAAAGAAGCTTGATATGAGCGAAGCGAGAATCTACAGCGTTGCAACGTTCTATGAGAATTTCTCGCTTGAACCGAAAGGAAAATACGTTATAAAAATATGTGACGGCACGGCTTGCCATGTCCGCCACTCTCTTCCGATACTTGAACGTTTCCGTCAGGAGCTTGGACTTTCTGAGAACAAGCATACGACAGACGACCTCAACTTTACCGTTGAAACTGTTTCGTGTCTCGGTGCGTGCGGTCTTGCACCTGTCATTATGGTAAACGACGATGTTTATTCCGCAATGACACCCGAAAAGGCATCCGATCTCATCAAAAAGCTTAAGGAGGAACTTGCAAATGCTTAAATCAAGAGAAGAACTTTCAGCACTTCGCAAAGAGTATGCAAAGGCATATGCCGCTCAGTCGAGACGGCTCATCGTTTGTGCAGGTACGGGTTGCGTTGCAGGTGGCTCCATGAAGATATATGACAGATTGAAAGAGCTTCTCAACGCACGCGGCCTTTCCGTTGCGGTTGATCTTGAGGTTGATCCCCATGGCGACGTAATTGACCTTAAAAAAAGCGGTTGTCACGGCTTCTGTGAAATCGGACCTCTTCTTCGCGTAGATCCCGAGGGATGGTTATATACAAAGGTTCAGTTCTCCGATTGCGAGGAGATAGTTGAAAAGACTGTCATCGGCGGTGAATACATTGACCGTCTTGCATACAAGTGCGGTTGCAATGTATATAAAAAGAACAGCGATGTCCCGTTTTACAAAAATCAGACGCATATCGTTCTTGACCAATGCGGTACAATCAATGCAGATTCAATTCGCGAATATATCGCTCTCGGAGGATACTCCGCTCTGGAAAAAGCGTTGTTTGATATGTCTCCGGAAGCCATAACGGATGAGATTAAAAAATCGAATCTCCGTGGCAGAGGAGGCGGAGGCTTCCCTGCAGGTCGTAAGTGGGAGCAGGTCCGCTGTCAGAACACAGAGCAGAAATACGTGGTATGTAACGGTGACGAGGGTGACCCCGGTGCGTTTATGGACGGAAGCATTATGGGCGGCGATCCGCACAGAATGATCGAGGGTATGATTATTGCAGGTATCGCGACAGGTGCAAGCGAGGGGTATATCTATGTCCGCGCCGAGTATCCGCTTGCGGTTGAACGCCTTCGCACTGCAATTGCCCAGGCAGAGGAACTTGGTATTCTTGGAGATAACATTCTCGGAACGGAATTTTCATTTAATTTACATATAAGCCGTGGTGCAGGAGCGTTTGTATGCGGAGAGGGAAGTGCGCTTACCGCATCAATTGAGGGTAAACGCGGATTCCCGAGAGTTAAGCCTCCGCGTACGACGGAGCACGGACTTTTTGACAAGCCCACAGTTTTAAACAATGTTGAAACCTTTGCAAATGTTCCGCTTATCATTTCAAACGGTGCTGACTGGTATCTCGGTATAGGTACGGAAAAAAGCCCCGGAACAAAGGCGTTTGCACTTACGGGTAATATTGTGAACACAGGTCTTATCGAGGTTCCAATGGGAACGACACTCCGCGAAATTATCTTCGATATCGGCGGAGGTATGCGTGGCGGTGCCGAGTTCAAGGCAGTCCAGATAGGCGGACCGAGCGGCGCTTGTCTCACAGCAGAGCATCTTGATCTCCCGCTTGATTTTGACACACTGAAAAAAGTCGGCGCTATGATCGGCTCGGGCGGTCTTGTTGTTATGGACGACAAAACCTGTATGGTTGAGGTTGCTCGCTTCTTTATGAATTTTACACAGAACGAATCCTGCGGAAAATGTGTTCCCTGCCGCGAGGGTACAAAGAGAATGCTTGAAATCCTTGAGCGCATAGTTGCAGGTGAAGGTCGCGACGGTGATATCGAGCTTCTTGAGGAGCTTGCAGACACGATTGTCAATACAGCTCTCTGCGGTCTCGGAAAATCTGCACCGAATCCGATTATCAGCACAATTAAGAACTTCAGAGAAGAATACGAAGCTCATATATATGAGAAGCGTTGTCCTGCGGGTGCATGCCAGAAGCTTAAGAAAATAACAATTGACCCCGAGCTGTGCAAGGGATGCTCAAAGTGTGCGCGTCAATGCCCGGTCGATGCAATTTCCGGCAAAGTGAAAGAACCGTTTACAATCGACCTTACAAAATGTATACGATGCGGAAGCTGTGTTGGTGCTTGCCCGTTCAAGGCTATAAAGGAGGATTAAAACAATGGCAAATAAAGATTTTATCACAGTTGACGGTATTCCCGTACCTATAGAAGGTGAAAAAAACCTCCTCGAAGTTATAAGAAAAGCAGGGATCAAGCTTCCTACATTCTGTTATCATTCCGATCTTTCGGTTTACGGTGCTTGCCGTATGTGTATGGTAGAAAATGAGTGGGGAGGTCTTGATGCAGCTTGTTCAACGCCTCCGAAGCCCGGAATGAACATTAAAACAAACACAGAGAGGCTTCGCCGTTACCGCAGAAATATTCTCGAGCTTATCATTGCAAACCATTGCAATGATTGCACAACCTGTAAGAACAATCTCCGTTGCAAGCTTCAGGATCTTGCAATGAGATATAACATTGACGGTGTGCGCTTCCCCAACACATCGGGAAATGCCCGCCCGAAGGACGAATCCTCAGATTCGATATCTATGGATCCTTCAAAGTGCATCCTCTGCGGTGACTGCGTCAGAGTGTGCCACGAGGTGCAGAATGTCGGTGCAATTGATTTTGCATTCCGCGGCTCCAAGATGAGCATCAGCACGGCTTTCGGCAAACCTCTTTCTGAATCCCCCTGTGTCGGCTGCGGACAGTGTGTCGCTATCTGCCCGACGGGTGCGCTTGTTGTTAAAAACCATATTTCCCCTGTCTGGAAAGCAGTTGATAACCCAGAAATAAAGACAACCGTGCAGATTGCTCCCGCAGTCCGCGTTGCGGTGGGACGTGAGCTGGGTGTCCGTGACGGTGAGAATGTTATGGGCAAGATCGTTGCTGCGCTCAGACTTATGGGCTTTGACGAGGTTTATGATACGTCACTCAGTGCAGATCTTACGGTCGTTGAAGAATCGAACGAATTCATCGAGCGACTTGAAAACGGCGGAACACTTCCGCTCATCACCTCCTGTTGCCCGGGGTGGATCAAATATTGCGAGAACAAGCATCCTGAGCTTCTCGATAATGTATCCTCCTGCAAATCTCCTATGCAGATGTTTGCGGCATTGCTTAAGGATCGCGCAAAAAAGAATGGTGAAAAGACCTTCCACGTTGCGATTATGCCCTGCACGGCAAAAAAATCCGAAGCAACCCGTGATGAATTTATGACAGACGGCTCTCCCGATGTTGATGCAGTCATCACGACAAACGGACTTATCCGTATGATCAAGGAATCGGGAATTATGTTTGATTCGCTTGAGCCCGAAGCCGTCGATATGCCTTTTGGAACAATCTCGGGTGCCGGTGTTATCTTCGGCGTTACCGGCGGTGTCACAGAGGCAGTTCTCCGCCGCATTGCCGCAACAAAAACGCGTGCAGCGCTCCTTTCCGTTGCGAACAAAGGTCAGCGCGGAATGGAAGGAATCAAGGAATTCGATCTCGAATACGGAGATAAAACCCTCCATATCGCAGTTGTCAGCGGCCTTGCGAATGCAGAAAGCATCATAAAGCGTATGCAGGAAGGTGAGCGTTTCGACTTCATCGAGGTTATGGCGTGCCCCGGCGGTTGCATAAACGGTGCAGGTCAGCCTTACGTTATGCACGAAGAGCGCAAGGAAAGAGCAAAAGGCCTCTATGAAGCAGACAGATTGCTCAGTGTCCGTCTCTCGGATGAAAATCCGCTTGTTTCGTCATTGTACGAAAACGTTATCGGAGACCATGCGCACGAGCTTCTGCATGTACACTATAAGAAGTAACCGATAATAGTAAAAGAATTAAAAGGTGTATTCACAGACAAACTCCTTGGTGAGAAGTGTTGGGTGAATACACCTTTTTTCAATATCCGTATGATATTCCCTGCTGGAATTTAAGAGGGGTCATACCCGTGCAGCGCTTGAATATTTTTATAAAATAGCTTGTGCCGGGATATCCGACGAGAGATGCCACGCTTGAAACAGAGTACCCTTGTGCGAGAAGTGGTTTTGCGGCTTCCACGCGCGTAAGGGTGATAAATGTGTTTACCGTCATACCAACGGTCTGTTTAAAATCCCGCGTGAATTTCGCGTAGCTTACAAAGAACTTTGAGGCGAGAAAATCGAGCTTTATATCCTCGGCATAGTGCTCGCGGATATAGCTTACCGTTTCGTCGATATAAGTTGCTGTTGCGGGAATGTCGCTTTCCCGGTTCTTACGGGCAACGTCGGTTGCAAGCAGCATAAGTTCCGAAACGAGAAGGCGTGCCTCAAGTGAGCTTGTGCGTGAGGTGGGGGCGTTTTCAAATCTGTCGTAAAGGGTTTCCATAAGGGTAAGCATACGCCGGTATATTTTATCGGGAACGCGGTATATGGCAGAGCGGGACATAAAGTAGGAGAAAATACTGCTGTATTCCGGCAGAAAAGACGATACAAATTCCGGATTGAACATTATCTGATATCTTTCGTACTTCTTTTCCTGATTTATGTAAGGATTGTGCAGCTGATACGCCGCGGAAAAAATGAAGCAGTGTTCGTTGTCAACGCGGTCAACGCATTTGTTTGATGTGTAGGTAACATCGCCGTCACTAATAAGGGAAAATTCGTGATATGGGTGCGAGTGAAGCGTTCTCCTGTCCTGTTCAAAGCCCGTTCCGCTGTAAAAGTCGATGCGGAAATCCTCGTTCAGTTTTTCAATAACATATATTTGCATATCTTCATCTCCGGTAAATGTATCGAAATGTTGTATTTTTATTGGATTGTTGCTTGCCTTGATATATATAATGATAATATAATAATGTTATAAATTTGTCAAGGGGACGGAGACTCATTATGAAAAAATTTATGAATGAAAATTTTTTGCTTGAGAACAGAACAGCGAGAATTCTTTATCACAAATACGCGAAGAAAATGCCGGTTATAGATTACCACTGCCATATCTACCCGCATCAGATAGCAGAGGATAAGCACTATAAAACAATCACCGATGTGTGGCTTGATCGTGACCATTACAAGTGGCGCGCGATGCGTACATACGGTATTCCGGAAAAGTATGTCACAGGCGATGCGAGTCCGAAAGAAAAGTTTATGAAGTGGGCGGAGGTTTTGCCCTACTGTATCGGAAATCCGCTTTATCACTGGACTCAGCTTGAACTCAACCGCTTTTTCGGGGTGAATGAGCCGCTTTGCCCCGAGAGTGCCGAGCGCATCTGGAACAAGTGCAACGCTGTGCTTGCACGTGAGGATTTCGGTGTGCGCGGAATTATAAAGCACTCAAATGTTGAGATAATCTGCACAACTGACGATCCGGTGGACAGCCTTGAATTTCACGAGCAGCTTAAGGCGGATGAGAGCTTTGACGTAACCGTTCTTCCGAGCTTCCGTCCCGATAAGGCGGTAAACATAACCCGACATGAGTTCTGCGGGTATATAGCGGAGCTTTCAAAGGTAGCAGAGATAGAGATAACAAGCTTTGACACGCTTTGTGAAGCGCTTGATAAGCGCCTTGACTTCTTTATCGCTCACGGTTGCCGCATCACCGACCATGCACTTGACACCGTTGAATACGGTGATGAAGATGTGGAGGCGGCGAACGAAACCCTTCTGCGTGCACTGCGCGGCGAGAAGCTTACTCCCGAAGAGGTTGCGGTTTACCGCACAACCCTCGTTCTTCATCTTGCGCGCAGATACTATGACAACAACATAGTTATGCAGATTCACATCGGCGCACTGCGTGATAACAACTCTCCGATGTTTGACCGTCTCGGTCCCGATATGGGGTACGACTCTATCCGCGATGATAAGGTTATGGAGCCACTGCGAAATCTTCTCAATACGCTTGAAACAGAGAACAAGCTTCCGAAAACGGTTCTTTACAGCCTCAATCCGGCTCACAACGAAGCACTTATGACGCTTTCCGCGTGCTACAACGGGCATGGCGTTGAATGTAAGATGCAGTTTGGCTGCGCGTGGTGGTTCAATGACCAGATCGACGGAATAGTAAAGCATCTCACCGCAATAGGGAACCTTGGTCTTGTATCGAAGTTTATCGGTATGCTTACGGATTCACGAAGTTTCTTGAGCTATACACGTCACGAATACTTCAGACGTATTGTGTGCAATCTTCTCGGCGATTGGGCAGAGCGCGGGCTTATCGTGCGCGATATAAAGCTTCTCGGAAAAATTGTGCAGGATATTTCGTATAACAACACAAAAAAGTATTTTTTTGAATAAGTTCTGAATGAAAAAACAGCTGTGAAAAAGGATTTTACCTTTTCACAGCTGTTTTAGTTTCACTTTGAAAATTCCGCGGTGATTTTGCCGAGAAGCTCGTAATGCTCGGATGTAATTTGCTTTTTGAAAGCTTCATTGTGATTGCGGAAAGCGTTTATAAGGTCTTTTGTAATTGCCGCCTGATCATCGGTCAGACCGTAAAGTGAGGCTGTGCCACGCATTTCCGTGCCGCAAAGCTCATCAAGTGATACATTCAGTATCCCTGCAAGCGCACGGAGCGTTTCAAAAGGCGGATAAAACTCGTTCTTTTCATAGCGCGAGATCATACTTACGCTGATGTTTACTTTTTTGGCAAGAGCTGTTTGTGTAAGTTTTTTTGCTGTTCTGTAATTTTTGAGTGTCAATCCAAAATCATACATAATTGTACCTCACATTGCATTACGGGAAATATTTTTAGCATAGACTTGCATTATATACAAGTTTATGTTATTATTATTGTACTCAATGCAAAATAGTGAGTGTTATTTTTGTATTAAATACAAAATAGGAAGGCTTATGTAACGATATGGAAAGGGAGAATAGTTTATGGGAAGGCAACTAAAAAGTGATGCAATACCGGAAGAAACAACAAATCTTGCGTGGAACATTAAAGATGCTATGGCAGAGAAATTTTATGCGGTCATTAAACGAAAAAGACTTCCGTTATATATAATATTGGAAACGTTTATGCAACAGTTTTGCGACGGTGGATTCAAATTTGAAGAAGCAGCGATTACCAAATTTGACAGAAACAGAGAGAATACGCGCACGATACATACCATGGCTAACAAAAAGATTTATTTCAGGTTCAAATCTGTTTGTGAAGAAAAGGGATACGTAATTGGAAGCGTTCTGTCAGCATTCGTCGAAAAATTTTTAACCTGTGAGTATGTTCTGGAGCTACGAAGCGCCGCAGATGCAGAAGAAGAGTAGAAGCGCCGCTGTTTGAGCACATCATATATTACACAATTGTGAAAAAGCTTTTGTAATCACATAAAACCCCGTGAGTGTGCGTAACCGCGAACACTCACGGGGGATCTGTTTTACAGACGTTTTTTAATTCATGAGTGCGATGTAGAGGTTGAGATATCCCGCGAAGAGAAGCCAGGCAAGATACGGAAGCTGGAGATATGCCGCGGCTTTGTCAACCCGGTAAAACTTTATTATCATAACGATAACGACGGCGATAAGCAGGAGAAGCCAGATAAAGGCGAAGGTATAAGCCTGAAGATTGAAGAATATAATGCTCCAGAAAAAGTTTACGGCGAGGTTTATGCCGAAGACTTCAATCCCGTTTGAAGTGGGGTCCTCGAGATACACGCGTGCCGCACCATATCCCATCAAAGAAAAGAGAATGGTCCACACTATCGGGAAAACAATTGCCGGCGGGGTAAGCGGCGGTTTTTGTATTGCATCGAATACATTCATATTGTTTCGGGTAAGAAATGCGGACAGTCCTCCAACAGCGAGCGAAATTAAGATAAATACTATTTTTGTCTTTTTGGATTTATTCATTGCAAATCACACTCCTCATATTTTAAGTTTATACCCGAAATGATAAAATTATTCCTGCTAAAATGCTTGTCACGCGGGTGAGTTTGTGGTAAAATAAATAATGTATAGCTATAAGTATTTTTTTAGCCGAGGTAATGCAGCATGAAAAGGATTTGCTCACTCATTTTAATATGCGCTTTTCTGCTTTCCGGGTGTGGAAGCGGAACATCATCCGATATGTTTGCCGTGCCGGAAATGCCGGAAATGCAAAGCCGGCTTATTGAGACGGTTGAGAGTGTTCTCGGCGGCGGATTTGATTATTCGGAGCCGCGCTCCGGACTTAACCGTCAGCCTCTTCAGCTTATGGATCTTGACGGAGACGGAGAAGAAGAGGGAGTTGCTTTTTTGCGCGATATTCAGGAAACGTATAAAACATTTATTTATATCTTTGAAAACGGAAAAGACGGGTTTACACTCTTTGATATTATCGAAGGTTCGGAAAGCGAGCTTTACACCGTATCTTACAGCGATGTTCTGGGGGAGAACGGATATGAAATCATTGTCGAGTGGGGTGCGGACGGTGACGGGAGCCATCCGGTAACTGTTTATGACCTTGGTGACGGTGCGGCGGAGAAAATTCTTGAGCTTTCGGCACACCAGTACTCTGTAAGTGATATAGACGGCAACGGCGGAAATGATTTTCTTGCAGTGGTAAAGCGCGGAGAAAGATTTTACTCCGATGTGTATACGGTGTCGGGCGGGAAGCTCGGAAAGCACAGTAGCGTTGCTCTTTCGTCGGGTTACGGAAAAATACTGAGAATTAAAACAGGTATGACAAGTCCCGGGAAGAACGGAGTTTTCATAGAACGCGAGTACGGTGACGGTGTTATTACCGATGTTATCGCATACGGCAAGAACGGTTTTGTAAATCTTCTTCCGGACGGGGATGTTTGCGTTACGCGCGCCGCGTGTGCCGATGTTACCGGTGACGGGGTTCTTGAAATTCCCAAAGAGACGGAGAAGAACGTTCTCCGCGGTGTGACCAACAGGACGTACAGATGGAGCACGGTTTCGGAAAACGGCTCGCTTATACCGAGCGCGTTTACTTATCATTCGTATTCGGAGGGATGGTATCTCCTTTTACCGACCTCGTGGAGCGGGAGCGTCCATGCTACGCGCCAGGTAACACGCGCAGGGGAAATCGGGATTTCGTTCACAACGCGTGAGCTTATTCGGGGCGATACAGATGAGGAGATAGAAGCACCGCTCTTTTCGCTGTATATCCTTACGGGCGGAAGCAGAGAAGCGTATGCGGCAGAAGCGGGACGGTTTATTGTGACGGAACGCGAAGACAGGATTTTTGCCGCGAGCATTGAAAGCGAGAGCTATCTTGCAACTAAGATTGATGAGGCGTTTATAAAATCTGCACTTAAGAATATTGAGAGCGAATGGTTCTCCGAAATATCATTCGGATAGGAGTTGATAGTATATGGCTAAGAAAAAAATTCTTGTCGTTGAGGACGAAGCAAGCATACGAAGCTTTATTGTTATTAATCTTGAGCGCGCGGGATATGAAGTATGCGAGGCAGAGTCCGGCGAGGCTGCGCTTGAGCTTTTGCACAAGGAACAGGGCATAGGTGTCGCGTTGCTTGATCTTATGCTGCCGGGCATTGATGGTTTTGAGCTGTGCCGCCGCATCCGCTCCGGTGGATCGAAGATAGGTATAATTATGCTTACTGCGCGCACGCAGGAGGTTGACCGTGTTACGGGACTTATGACGGGTGCAGATGACTATGTTACAAAGCCGTTTTCACCGACAGAACTTATTGCAAGAATTGATGCGCTTTATCGCAGGCTCGGAGATGTGGTGCCTGAGGATACGTCAAGTCTTCGTAGCGGTCCGTTTTTGCTGAATACCCGCAATCGCACGCTTGACAAGGATGGAAAGCGCGTGCGTCTTACGCAGGTTGAGTATACAATTATGAAGTATTTTCTTGAAAATCCCGATCGCGCAATATCGCGTGAGGATATGCTTTCTGCGGTCTGGGGCAGCAGTAATATGAGTGAGCTTAAAATAGTTGACGTAAATATCCGCAGGCTCAGAATAAAGATTGAGGATAACCCTGCAGACCCGAAATATATCCGCACGGTGTGGGGATATGGATACAAGTGGAGTGATTAAAAAGAAGGGAGGGCGCGCCACAATGCGTCATTCTATGGGACTTCGCCGCAGATGGATGATAAACAATCTTATATATATCGCGCTTATTATCGCAATTTGCGTGGGCGTGTTTTCCGTTTCTGCGATGAACTATTATTATGTGAACATCCGCACGGGGCTTATAAACAGCGCAGAGATGGGTGCCGAATATTTCTCGCGTGATCTTACGCTTAGTATGGATTCATTTTATCAGAATGCGAAGCGAAATCTTGTCGGTACACCGTCGATGCGCAATATTGAGCGGCAGATTCTGTTTTCAAACGGAAGAATAGTTATGTCATCGTCAGGGCTTCCGGCGGGACTTCGCCCGGAAACTCCGGAAATAGCGGATGCCGTTACTCTGAACAAAACCTCGGCCTTTGTGGGACGTGATGTGCATACCGGCGAGAGAATAATGAGCGTATCAAGTCCTCTTGTGTCGGGAGATGACAAGGTTGTTGGTGTTGTGCGGTATGTAACAAGTCTTTCGGTGGTGGACAGGCGTATCTTTTTGCAGACCGTGGCGGCACTTCTTGTGGGGATAATCATGGTTCTGCTTGTATTTGTGTCAAACAAATACTTTTTGCGTTCTATTATATCGCCGTTGCGTGAGGTTACGGATATCTCAAAGAAAATAACCAAAGGAAGCTATGGCGCAACGATTGACAATAAGTATGATGACGAAATAGGCGAGCTTGTAGATTCCATAAATGAAATGAGCGCTGAGATTGCACGTGCGGACAAAATAAAAAATGAGTTTATTTCATCCGTATCTCACGAGCTTCGCACACCTCTCACCGCTATTATCGGCTGGGGCGAGACTCTTACGGCAGTCGGCTTTGAAAACAAGGAAGAGGCATCGCGCGGCATAGAGATAATACTAAAAGAAACACGCCGCCTTTCAAAAATGGTTGAGGAACTTCTTGATTTTGCGCGTATGGAGAGCGGGCGTTTTACGCTTTACGTTGATACGGTGAACCTGAAGGCAGAGTTTGAAGAAACGCTCTTTATGTACGGAGATACGTTCAAAAAGGCAGGCATTGAAACGGAATATACCAACGATATTGAAGATGATATTTATATCAACGGTGACCGCGAAAGGCTTAAGCAGGTGTTTTTCAATATGCTTGATAACGCCATGAAGCATGGCGGAGAGGGAAAAAAGATAGATATGAGCATTTTCCGCGAGGGGAAAAATGTCCGTATAAAGATTCGCGACTATGGTGCGGGAATATCCGAGGACGAGCTTCCGTATGTCAAAATGAAGTTCTACAAGGGAAAAAGCAAGGCACAGGGCAACGGAATCGGTCTTGCAGTCAGCGATGAGATTGTAAATCTGCACGGAGGACGGCTTGATATAGAAAGCCGCGAGGGAGAGGGAACGACGATAACGATAACCTTGCCCGTAAAAGAGGAGGTCTGAATAAATTCGGACAGAGAATAGATAAAAGAGAACAGATAAGGAAAGGTTTTTAAAATGGGTAAATGTAAGAAAACCTCGATCGGAGGTCAGGCGCCTATCGAGGGAATAATGATGCTCGGCCCGGAAAAGAGTGCGATTGCCGTGCGCCGCGGTGACGGTGAGATCGAACTTAAGGTTGAGAGCATAACAAGGCTTGCGGATAAAAATAAGTTTTTCCGTCTTCCGTTTATTCGCGGAATATTCGGGCTTTTTGACAGCTTAAAGCGCGGATTTGCGGCACTTGAATATTCATCGTCAATTGCGATTGATGAGATTGAGGAAGAGCCGACGAAGTTTGAAAAGTGGCTGGAGAAAAAATTCGGCAGCCGTGCTGTTGAAAAAATTGTTATGGGAATAGCCACAGTTTTAGGTATTGCAATACCGATAGTTCTGTTTATCTTCCTTCCCACGCTTCTTGCCGGAGTGGTGGATAAGGTAGTGGATAACCGTATTGTGCAGAATCTGCTTGAAGGCATGTTCAGAATAGCGATATTTCTTCTCTTTATGTTTTCGGTATCGAGAATGAAGGATATGAAGCGCGTTTTCTCATATCACGGCGCAGAGCATAAATCAATTTTCTGCTACGAAGCCGGGCAGGAGCTGACAGTTGAGAACGTTAAGAAGTTTTCAAAAGAGCACCCGCGCTGCGGAACAAGCTTTATGTTCTCGGTTATGATTATAAGCATTCTTGTTTTTTCGGTTGTAAGCTGGTCAAATCCGTTTGTGCGTATGGCGTTGCGTCTTGCACTTCTGCCTGTTGTTGTAGGCATAAGCTATGAGGTTAACCGCTGGCTTGGCAGACATGATAACTGGATTTCAAGAATCGTTCGTGCGCCGGGACTCTGGTTTCAGTCATTTACGACGTTTGAACCTGATGACAGCATGATTGAGATTGCAATAGCGGCTCTGCGCGAGGTAATTCCCGATGACGGGGAAAAGGATAATTGGTAAAAGGCGGCGTGATATTTTGTTTACCACATATAACGATGTATATCTTGATATAAGACGCGCGCTCCGCGCGGAAAATATTTCAATGGCAGAGCTTGAGGCTTTTGAGCTTGTACGCTATGTTACGGGCAAGACTCGTGAGGAGTTTGTTAGGGATAAATACCTTCACGCGACGGCACAGACTGTATCCGCAGCGATGAAGCTGTGTGATCGCAGGCTGCGCGGAGAGCCTCTTGCGTATATTCTGGGCGAATGGGATTTTTACGGTATAACGCTTAAGGTTACGCCCGATGTTCTCATTCCGCGCTCGGATACCGAGGCGCTTGTGGATTGCGCACTGCGCAGAAGCGAGGGAGAATTCCGTTTCCTTGATCTTGGCTGCGGAAGCGGGTGTGTCGGTATTGCGCTCGGGCTTATGCGAAACTCTTCCCGCGGTGTGCTTGCAGATATTTCCGATGCCGCGCTTGCTGTTGCAAAGGAAAATGTTTATAACGCACATCTTTCGTCACGGCTTTTGTGCGTGAAAGCGGATATGACAGAGCAACCGCCGGAAAACCTCGGTAAGTTTGATGTTATCGTGTCAAATCCTCCCTATATAACGGCGGAGGAAATGCGCGGACTTGATAAATCAGTTGTTGATTTTGAACCGTATGGAGCGCTTTATGGCGGAGAGGACGGACTTGACTTTTACCGCGCAATATGTGAAAACTGGTGGGACTCATTAAATGACGGCGGTGTGCTTGCGTTTGAGTGCGGGATAACACAGAGCACCGCTCTTGAAAAGCTTGTTGCATCGGTCGGAGGAAAAAATGTGCAGACAACGCGTGATACCGCGGGGATAAACCGTGTGGTATCGTGTATTAAATAAGTAAAATTAACAAAAGGAGTGTTTTGAATATGGAAAAGGAAAAAGCATTGGAAACCGCGATAACTCAAATTGAAAAACAGTTCGGCAAAGGCTCTGTTATGCGCCTTGGTGAGAAGCGTGAGATGAACGTAAGCTGTATTTCCACAGGCTCGCTTACTCTCGACCTTGCGCTCGGCGTCGGCGGTCTTCCGCGAGGAAGAATTATTGAAATGTACGGTCCGGAATCCTCCGGTAAAACCACTGTTGCGCTTCACGTTGTGGCAGAAGCACAGAAGGAGGGCGGCACGGCGGCATTTATCGACGTTGAGCACGCGCTTGACCCGGTCTATGCATCAGCGCTCGGCGTTGATATTGACTCTCTGCTTGTTTCTCAGCCGGATACGGGCGAGCAGGCACTTGAAATTGCAGAAGCGCTTGTGCGTTCAAACGCAATTGATGTTATTGTTATCGACTCTGTTGCAGCGCTTGTTCCGCGTGCTGAAATTGAGGGTGAGATGGGAGATGCGTTTGTCGGTCTCCATGCACGCCTTATGTCTCAGGCGCTTCGCAAGCTTGCAGGTGCTATATCCAAAGGCAACTGCGTTGCAATATTCATAAACCAGCTTCGTGAGAAGGTTGGTGTTATGTACGGAAACCCCGAGGTCACAACGGGCGGACGTGCTCTTAAGTTCTACTCCAGCGTGCGCATTGATATCCGCCGCGTGGAGACGCTCAAGAACGGAAACGAGCCTTACGGAAGCCGTACGCGTGCAAAGGTTGTAAAGAACAAGGTTGCACCTCCGTTCCGCGAGGGTGAGTTTGATATTGTTTATGGTCAGGGTATTTCCAAAATAGGAGAGATTCTTGACCTTGCAGTAAAGCTTGACATCATCCAGAAGAGCGGTTCGTGGTTCAATATGGGTGAAACACGTCTCGGTCAGGGACGCGACAACGCAAAGCAGTTCCTCATTGACAATCCGGAGATTGCCGCAGATGTTGAGGAACAGATCCGCGAAAACTACGATAAGCTTGCAGGCACTGTACCTGCACGTCCTGCTGTTGTTGCGGCAGGCAAGGGTGTCAAGGTAGATGCGGACGATTTTAAAGGTTAATGAAAATTGAAAGTATAAAGCAGGGACGGAAAGACGCGGAAAAGCTTGTCATCCGTACCGAGTGCGGATCGTATATCAGCGCGCGGATTGATGATGCGTATACATTGCGTGTCGGTGACGAGATAAGCTGTGAAAAAGCGGCGGAGCTTGAGTCGGCTTACAATGCGGAGGCCGTAAAAAAACGCGCGGCGAAAATACTTTCTCATCACAGCATATCGAAGAATGAACTTTCAAAGAAGCTTCGTGAAAAGGGATTTTCTGATGATGAATCAGAAAAAACAGCGGAGTGGTTTTCCGAGCGCGGAATGATAGATGATGTTGCGTTTGCCCGTCAGGTGGCGGAATATTACAAAAGGCGCGGGTGCGGAGAGCTTCGGATTCGTCAGGAGCTTTCCCGCCGCGGGATAGAATGCGGGCTCATTGAAGAAACGCTTGCAGAGCTTGGCTCAAGCGAGAAAGAGCTTTGCGCTCTTATAGAAAAAAAGCTTCGCGGAAAGATTCCCGATGCCGATGAAAAAAGAAGGCTTTATGCGTTTCTTTTGCGGCGCGGATTCAAGTACGAAGAAATACGTTCCGCGATGAATGAATTGAAGTTAGACACGGAGGACATTGAATAATGGCAAAGATTGGCGTGGTTTCGCTCGGCTGTTCAAAAAATCAGGTCGATTGCGAGCATATGCTCAGCGTGCTGGATGAGCGCGGCTATGAGCTTACGGTAGAGCTTAATGAGGTTGATGCAGTGCTTATCAACACTTGTGGCTTTATCGGAGACGCCCGTGACGAGGCATATGAATATATAAAAGAAGCGATTACGCTTAAAGCTGAAGGAAGCATAAAGAAGATAGTTGTTTCAGGGTGTCTGTCGGAGCTTTTAAAAGAAAAGCTTCATGACGAGTTTCCGGAGATTGATGCACTTGTCGGATGCGGAAGCTTTCTTGAAATAGCAGATGTTTTTGATCGCGTTTTTGCGGATGAATATACCGAGGCTTTCGGTGCGGTGAACGATGCGCCGCTTGAATGCGGAAGAATAATAACAACACCGCCGTATACCGCATTTATAAAAATTGCGGAGGGGTGCAGTAACTGCTGTAGCTATTGTGTTATTCCGCGTCTTCGCGGAAAACTCCGCAGCCGTGATATGGAAGAAATTGTTGCTGAGGCAGAGGCGCTTGCTGATACCGGCGCGCGTGAGCTTATTGTTGTTGCACAGGATACGGGAAGCTATGGCGTTGACCTTTGCGGAAAGAGCCGGCTTTCCGAGCTTCTTCGCCGTCTGTGTGCCATTGAAAAGGTGGATTGGGTGCGCGTACATTATCTCTACGCAGATAAGATAGATGATGAACTTATAGATGTTATTGCAAAAGAGGATAAGATAGTAAAGTATTTAGACATTCCTATCCAGCATATAAATAACAGGATACTTTCAGCAATGAACAGGCGCGATACATCGGAAAGCATCCGCGCGCTCTTTAAAAAACTGCGCGAAAGAATTCCGGGCGTTGTTCTCCGCACAAGCCTGATTGTGGGATTTCCGGGAGAAACCGCGGAGGAGTTTGAAGAGCTTTGTGATTTCCTGAAGGAATATAAGATTGAGCGCGCAGGCACATTTGCATACTCCCGCGAGGAAGGAACCCGCGCGGCTTGCCTTCCGGATCAGGTTGACGAGGATGAAAAGCTTCGACGCTGTGAGCTTGTGGGGGCATTGCAGGCGCGGATTATGGATGAGTACAATGAAAAAATGATGGGTAAGACACTTCGTGTATTAGTAGAAGGCTTTGATCGGTACAGCGAATGTTATTTCGGAAGAAGCTTTGCCGATTCGCCGGATATTGACGGAAAAGTCTTTTTCCGCGGCAAGAAGGGAATTGCTCCGGGGGCGTTTGTTGATGTTGATATAGATGGCGAGCTTGACGGTGACCTTTTGGGTGAGGTAAAGTAAGGAGGAAGAGTTATGACTACTGCGAATATTATATCAATTATAAGAATATGTCTTATTCCTGTGTTTATTCTGTTTGCATTGCTTGGCTTTCCGGAAAGCTCGTATATTGCTGTTGCGATATTTATTATAGCAAGCATGACTGATTGGGTTGATGGATACATTGCGAGAAAGTATAACCAGATAACCACATTCGGCAAATTTCTTGATCCGCTTGCGGATAAGCTGCTTGTCATTGCGGCGGCGCTTGTACTTATCGAGCGTGGAGATATGGGAAGCGTTCCGGCGTTTATCATTGTCGCGCGGGAGCTTATCGTTACCTCTTTGCGTATAGTTGCAATGGGAGAGGGAATAGTAATTGCAGCACAGAAATCCGGAAAGGCGAAGACGTTTATACAGATGGTCGGTACGGTTTTCCTGTTCACGCCGCTCCGCCATATTGCACTTTTCGGCATAAGCCTCGGGACGGTCGTTGTCTGGCTGATGGCTGCCATAACGGTAATATCGGGAATTGAGTATTTCAAGAGCTTCGGCGGAGTGCTTAATCCGACTGAAAATAATAAAAGCGAGGGGAAATAAACAATGAAGCTTTTTAATTCACTTACAAGAAAAAAAGAAGAGTTCACTCCGATGGATCCGCAGAATGTAAAGATGTATTCATGCGGACCTACGGTATACAATTACTTTCACATAGGAAATGCGCGTCCGTTTATTGTGTTTGATGTTCTGCGCCGCTATATGGAAATCCGCGGCTATAATGTAAAGTTTGTTCAGAATTTTACAGATATTGACGATAAGGTTATAAAGCGCGCAAATGAAGAGGGCGTTACTTACAAGGATATTGCCGAAAAGTACATTCAAGAATACTTTGTCGATGCAAAAGGTCTCGGCATTCATCCGGCAACCGTGCATCCCAAGGCAACGGAAAACATTGACGCCATTATCGAGATTGTGTCAACGCTTATCGAAAAAGGCTATGCATATGAGTCTGAGGGTGACGTGTATTTCCGTGCGCTTAAATTCAAGGACTACGGCAAGCTTTCAAAGCAACCGCTTGAAGACCTTGTAGCCGGTGCGAGAATAGGTGTCGGTGAGAAAAAAGAGGATGCGTGTGACTTTGCGCTCTGGAAAGCGGCAAAGCCGGGCGAGCCGTCGTGGACATCTCCGTGGGGAGAGGGACGACCGGGCTGGCATATAGAGTGCAGTGCTATGGCAAACCGCTATCTCGGAAAGACAATTGATATTCACAGCGGCGGTGTTGACCTTACTTTCCCGCACCATGAAAACGAAATCGCACAGTCTGAGGCTGCAAACGGATGTCAGTTTGCAAATTTCTGGTTGCATAATGCGTTCCTCAATATTGATAATAAAAAGATGTCAAAATCTCTCGGTAACTTCTTTACCGTCCGTGACGCGGCAGATGCTTACGGATATGAGGCAATTCGTTTCTTTATGCTTTCCGCACACTACCGCAGCCCGATAAACTACTCGCAAGAGTCACTTATGCAGGCAAAGGCTGCACTTGAAAGACTCCATAATGCAGTAAATAATATGGAATTTCTCAGCAAAAACGGAAGTGATGAGGCTCTTTCCGATGTGCAGAATGAAATTCTTTCGGGTCTTGACAAACACAGAGAAAAGTTTATTGCCGCAATGGATGACGATATCAATACAGCAGATGCAATTGCCGCGATTTTTGAGCTTGTGCGTGATGTAAACAGCGCAGTTGCAGATAACGGAAGCTCTGCTTTTGCGGCAGAGTGTCTCCGCCGTGTGCGTGAGCTTTGCGATGTTCTCGGACTTGTGGAGAA
The DNA here is from genome assembly GCA_045614365.1 of Eubacteriales bacterium. GTDB lineage: Bacteria > Bacillota > Clostridia > Oscillospirales > JAAYXM01 > SIG480. Next base: position 19,254 of record JAZLCV010000115.1, read on the forward strand.
AGAAGATGAAACATCCCTTGATGCCGAGATTGAGGCGCTTATCGAGGCACGTCAGGCGGCACGCAAGGAGCGGAACTTTGCGGAAGCAGACAGAATACGTGATGAGCTTGCAGCGCAGGGTATTATTCTTGAGGACACCCCGCAGGGTGTAAAATGGCACCGCGCATAACATAAAAAAGACACCGGAGGGAAAGTATATGAAGATAATGGTAGTTGACGGGAACAGCATTGTAAACCGTGCATATTACGGAGTGCGTCCGCTGACAAATGCGGAAGGGCTTAATACGAATGCAATTTACGGCTTTCTCTCAATCTATATGAAAATACTTGACGAAGTAAATCCCGACGGTGTGTGCGTTGCATTTGATTTAAGAAAACCAACCTTCCGTCATATTAAATATGAGGGATACAAGGCAACGAGAAAGGGAATGCCCGACGAGCTTGCAGAGCAGATGCAGCCGCTTAAAGATGTGCTTGATGCGATGAATATTATGCGTATTGAGTGTGAGGGGTATGAAGCAGACGATATTATCGGTACCGTCAGCCGCATATGCCGCGAGGGCGGGGATCAGTGTGTTATCGTAACCGGAGACCGCGACAGCTTTCAGCTTATTGAAAACGAGGGCACCGAGGTGCTTCTCGTTTCGTCGAGGATGGGAAAGACGGAAACAACGCTGTATAATGGTGCGACGCTTCTTATGAAATACGGTCTCCCACCGGAGCTTATGAGAGATCTCAAGGGATTGCAGGGAGACAGCTCTGACAATATCCCGGGTGTTGCGGGAATAGGCGAGAAAACCGCGACAGAGCTTGTGTCGCGCTTTGGTGATATAGACTCTATATATGAAAATATAGAGTCGACCGAAATCCGCGATTCCGTGCGTAAAAAGCTTATTGCGGGGCGTGAGTCGGCGTACCTTTCAAAGTGGCTCGGAACGATTGTTCAGGATGCGCCGATTGAGTTTTCAAAAGATGCCTGTGTATGCCGCGAGGTTGATAATGACAGACTTTACCCTATGTTTACGAAGCTTGAGTTTAAGAGTTTCATAACCCGTATGGGGCTTACACCGCCTGAAAAACAGGAAAATTCTCTTCCTGATTCGATGCCTGAGCTTGAAAAAATTACAGTCTGCACGGATGAAGGCGTAGAACAGGCAAAGGAATATATCAGGGGGAAGAAGTGTACTGTTGTACTTGCCGATGCGCTTATGGGCATTGGTGTGTCTTGCGATGGGCGGACATACGCGCTTTCCGCCTGCGATAATGATGAGTCCGCATTTGCGGATTTTGTCCGTTTTGTTTTTTCGTCAGAGGTTGAAAAGACGGTTCACGATAAAAAGCATATTTCCGCAGTGCTTCACCGTGAGAAAATTGCGTGTGAAAACGTTACTTTTGATACGTCGCTTTGTGCATATGTTCTTGATGCTACGCGGAAAAGGTATGATTTAACCTCGGTTTCGCATATGTTCGGCTGTGATCTTGACACAATGTGTGACAGGCTTTACGATGCATCGTATTTTTCACCGCTGACAGGGAGCGAGGACGGCATTGCCGCGCTTTTTGCGTGTACAGAAGCTCTTGTGTATATAGAAGGTGAAATGCGTAAAAGGCTTTGTGAAACCGGATGTGAACGTTTGTATTTTGATATTGAGCTTCCGTTTACGGATGTTCTTCTTGATATGGAACGGGTAGGAATCCGTGTCGATGGTAAGGAGCTTTCGTGCTTTGGCGACCGTCTTTCGGAGCAGATAATGCTGCTTGAAAAAGCAATATATGAATGTTCGGGCGGGGAGTTTAATATTCTTTCGCCCAAACAGCTTGGCGAGGTGCTTTTTGAAAAGCTCGGCATTCCACCCGTGAAAAAAACGAAAACAGGATATTCAACAGATGCAGAAGTGCTTGAGAAAATACGGAACAAGCATGATATAATTCCTCTGATTCTTGAATACAGAAAATACACAAAACTGAAATCCACCTATGCTGACGGACTTTTGCGCTTTATTTCAGAGCGTGACGGAAGGATAAGGACAACCTTCCAGCAGACCGTTACGGCAACGGGTAGGCTAAGCTCAACGGACCCGAATCTGCAGAACATTCCGATACGCACAGAGCTTGGTGGTGAGGTAAGGTGGATGTTTGTTCCGACAGACGAAAACCACTGTTTTATAGATGCAGACTATTCGCAGATAGAGCTTCGCGTTCTCGCTCATATAACCGGAGATGAGGAAATGTGCCGTGCTTTCCGAGAGGGTGAGGATATCCACACGCAGACGGCTTCTCAGGTGTTCGGCGTTTCGCCGGAGGATGTTACAAGCGAGATGCGCCGTGTTTCAAAGGCGGTTAATTTCGGGATTGTGTACGGAATATCGGAGTTTTCGCTTGCTGAGGATATCGGTGTAACACGCGCGGAGGCAAAGCGGTATATCGAGGCATATTTAAATCATTATTCCGGTGTGCGCGAATATATGAAGAATATTGTGGAAGCTGCACGTCGGGACGGATATGTCACAACTATGTTCGGTCGGCGCAGATATATACCGGAAATAACGTCGAAAAACTTTAATCTCCGTTCTTTCGGAGAGCGTGTTGCCCTCAACGCTCCAATTCAGGGTACCGCGGCGGATATTATAAAAATTGCAATGCTCAGAACTCATCGCAGACTTTCGGAGAGCGGGCTTTCGGCAAAGCTTCTTCTGCAGGTTCACGACGAACTGATTGTGGAGGCGACGCGTGAGAATGCGGCTGCCGCAGCTGAGATACTCACAGAAGAAATGGAAGGGGCATGCCGTCTTTCGGTGCCGCTTGTCGCGGAAGCCGGAGTAGGCGATACGTGGTATGATGCAAAGAAATAATATAACGGTGCGTGCTGCCGTGCCCGCGGATATTCCGTATATTGCCGTGCTTGAACGGGAGTGCTTTTCTGCTCCGTGGAGTGAAAACGCGCTTTTTGAGACAATGGAGATGGAAACTGCGGTTTTTCTGGTTGCAGAATGTGGCGGTGAGATTTGCGGGTATGTAGGTTCATACCATGCAGCAGGCGAAGGATATATAACAAATGTTGCAGTGTCCGGAAGAATGCGCCGCCGCGGTGTCGGGCGCGCGCTTATCTGTGAGCTTAAAGAGCGGGCGAAAGAGAACGGTTTTTCATTTTTAACGCTTGAGGTTCGTGTCGGAAACCTGCCGGCAGTTGCTCTTTATGAGTCACTTGATTTTAAAAATCTCGGTCGGCGTCCGCGCTTTTATTCAAATCCGATTGAGGATGCATATATAATGACGTGGAATATAACATAGAAGGAAGGTCAATACCTGTGAAAATACTCGCAATAGAAAGCTCGTGCGATGAAACCGCCGCTGCAATAGTGGAAGACGGACGGCGCGTGCTTTCAAATGTAATATACTCTCAGGCGGATATGCATGCGCTTTATGGCGGTGTTGTTCCCGAAATTGCATCGAGAAAGCATATAGAATGCATAACCGCACTTACGGAAAAAGCATTTTCCGATGCAGGAATAGAAAAAAATGATATTGATGCCGTGGCGGTGACATATGCGCCGGGGCTTATAGGGGCTTTGCTTGTCGGTGTCGGCTTTGCAAAGTCGCTTGCTTTTTCGCTGGGAAAACCGCTTATTCCCGTGCATCATATCCGTGGACATATCGCCGCAAATTACATAGCTTTTCCGGAGCTTACACCGCCGTTTCTTTGCCTTGTGGCATCCGGAGGGCATACGCTTTTAGTTGATGTGAAGGATTACACAAGTTTTGAAATTTTGGGATCAACGCGCGATGACGCCGCGGGTGAGGCGTTTGACAAGTGTGCGCGCGTGCTCGGTATAGGATATCCGGGCGGCGCAAAGATAGATGCTCTTGCAAGAGAGGGAGATAAGAACAAATACAAGCTTCCCCGCGCAAAAATTGACGGTGCAGAGCTTGATATGTCCTTCTCCGGGCTTAAAACTGCAGTTATTAATCTTGCACATCGTGCAGAACAGATTGGCGAAGAGATAGATAAATCCTCGCTTGCCGCATCTTTTTGCGAGGCAGTGTGCGACGCGGTTGTGCCGAGATGTATTGCCGCGGCAAAGCTTTCAGGAAGGAATAAAATTGCAATTGCAGGTGGAGTTGCTGCCAATTCATTCCTGCGCTCAAGACTTGAAAAAGAGGCAAAAAGTTCAAAAATCGAGCTTTTTTTCCCTCCTCTTTCTTTGTGCGGAGATAATGCGGCGATGATTGGCTCACAGGCATATTTTGAGTTTTTGCGCGGAAATACGGCAGAAAGCGACCTGAATGCACGAGCGACGTTGCCAATTGATTTTTGAAGATATAATTTTACAGAGTTATGTAAACTATTTTGCTTTTTTTGAATGTGTAAAAATCGCATTTGAGAAGTTGATAAAAAATGGTAAAAAACCTGAAAAGTGTTGGTAATAGCCGTGTTAATGGCTGTGGAAAAACCTGTGGAAAATGTGGATAACTATTTGTAGAACAATTTATCAAAAAGATTTACGTAAACCGGAATGGGTTGTTTTAAACCTTTTCGACGGCAATTTCAATTATTGATTTAAGTGGCGGAATAGCGCAGATTTTGCCAAAAAACGGAACGTATTTAAATAAAACAACTGTGAAAGATTTCACAATATCGTTTTTTGAAGAGAGAAAAAGAAGCTTGTTTTTTTATAGTATACAAATTGTAATAAAGTTATGAAAAAACGAAATTTGTCAAATTGACGAAATTGAGAATAAAGTATAAAAAACGCGGCGTAAAAGTTGACAAAGCGACAAAAAAAGATTAAAATTAGTAGTATGAGATAAAATGCGGAGAATGTTTTGAATTTTAAGATTTTCCGCGTCGTTTATAGAGAAGGAGAAATGTCACAATGGAAAACACAATGAAGCAGTTTGAAAAGATCATTGCGCTTCAGCTTAAGCGCATTGAAGCAATGAAGAAGGAAAACGAGTTTATAGATTATGCTGCGCTTCCGAAAATTATTATCGGTGTTTGCGGCGGTGACGGTATCGGTCCCGCCATTACAAAGGAAGCTCATCGCGTTCTTGAATATCTTCTGAAGGACGAAGTGGATGCAGGTAAGATTGAGTTCCGCACGATCGACGGTCTTACAATTGAAAACCGCGTTGCAGCCAACAAAGCTATTCCGGATGATGTACTTGAGGAGCTTAAAGCCTGCCACGTGATACTGAAGGGCCCGACAACCACTCCGCGTGCAGGAGATCCGTGGCCGAATATCGAAAGCGCAAACGTTGCAATGAGAAAAGAGCTTGACCTTTTTGCGAATATGCGTCCGGTAAAGGTTCCGAGCGAAGGGATCGACTGGATGTTCTTCCGCGAGAACACCGAGGGTGGCTATGCCGTAGGAAGCATGGGCGTCAATGTTACGGATGACCTTGCAATTGACTTTACGGTTGCCACAAGCCAGGGCTGCGACAGAATTGCAGAGCTTGCATTCTCGTATGCGAAGAAGATGGGAAAGAGCCGCGTAACTGCTGTTACAAAGGCTAACGTAATCAAGACAACCGACGGAAAGTTCCTTGATGCCTGCAAGAAGGTTGCGGCAAAGTATCCGGAGATTTCCTTTGACGACTGGTACATAGATATTATGACGGCAAAGCTTGTTGACACAAAGCGTCGCCGTGACTTCCAGGTAATGGTTCTTCCGAACCTTTACGGTGATATTCTTACCGATGAGGCAGCAGAGTTCCAGGGCGGTGTCGGTACTGCCGGCAGCGCAAACGTAGGTAAGCGTTATGCAATGTTTGAGGCAATTCACGGCTCGGCTCCGCGTATGGTTGCAGAGGGCAGAGATAAGTTCGCAGATCCGTGCAGCATGCTCCGTGCAGCAGTTATGCTTCTTGAGCATATCGGAGAGGTTGAAAAGTCCGAGCGTCTTGCGGCTGCGCTTGATACATGTATGTATGACGAAAAGAAACTTACGATAACGGGAAGAGCAGACGGCGCAACCTGTGCTGAGTTTGCAGACTATGTTATGTCAAAGCTTGACAGATAAGAGGCATTACTTGCCAAAGAAAGGAAGAGAAAGATGAGCGAGAGATATATTTCGCCGCTTGTAATACGAAGATTACCGAAATATCACAGATGCTTAAAGGAGCTTTCTCGCAGCGGGGTAAGCCGTGTGTCCTCAAGCGTTCTGGCAAATAACCTCGGCTTTACGGCATCCCAGGTACGTCAGGACTTCAGCTGTTTCGGCGGATTTGGGCAGCAGGGCTACGGCTATAATGTTGAAAGCCTGCTTGCTGAAATTGCGTCGATAATCGGCGTGGACAGAAAGCATACTGCCGCTATAATCGGCGTGGGACATCTCGGGCACGCGCTTGTAAATAACTTCAGCTTCAAGACCAGCGGATTTGAGCTTGCGGCGGCTTTTGACGTAAACCCGGAGCTTATCGGCACAAAAATCGGTGATGTTCCGATTCTTGATATAAGCGAGATGGAAGCAAAGTTTGATGAAAATCCGTTTGACGTGGCTGTGCTTACGATGCCGCGTGAGCTTGCGCGAGATATGGCGCGCAAGGTTGCAGAGCTTGGTGTGCGCGGAATATGGAATTTCACAAACGTTGACCTTTCTGCAACAGAGCTTGGTGTGGAGATTGAAAACGTTCACTTTGCCGACAGCTTAAAGATTCTGTGTTACGAAATCTCAAAGGAAAAATAAGGAGAACCTGTCTATGAAGAGGAGAATAACGGCGGTGTGTCTCGCGGCGGTTCTGTGCTTTGCGCTTGTTATTGTCACATCGGCGCAAGGGGGCTCGTCCTCCGATCCGGTGGTTTCAAAGTCGTACGTTGACGGAACGTTTTTTGAAAACGTAATAACATCTGCCCGCAATAAAATAGAGTCATCCGTATCTTCCTTCAAAAATAAATATATTAATGCGGCACGGGGTGCTGCATCAGTTCCCTCTGGTGAAAAAGAGCTTGTTGCTGCGACTGCCGATGCAGTTCTGCGCGATTTGCAAGGCCGGGGAAGATATCTTTATTCTACCCGCGCAATGACGGCGAAAAAGCTCCGTTCGGGGGATGTTGTTTCTGGCAGACAGGGGATGATCTTCATG
>JAZLCV010000116.1:0-12317 GCA_045614365.1 Eubacteriales bacterium
TCATCGAGCGATAAATCCACCACTGTACAATCGTTTGCGTATGTGCATTCAGGCAAAATTATCATCGCTGTAAGTTTTTCCTTATTCGCAGGCAGCGGAGCAAGATGCCATACAGCCGCATTCATTTTCACAAGCGTACCCTTTGGTACAAGAAAAGCCTTTACGTAGTCCGGAACAGGTTTTCCCCCGGACGGTGGTGCACAATGCAGAATCATATCATCATCAAACGGGAGTATCATTTCCCATGTTGTTGTGTGATATTCTTGTTGCGTTATTACCATCTTCTCCGGCTTTTCCACAACTATCGCAGAGTATCCCACTCTATGCTCGCTATCTGCCGAGATTCTGTCGGGATAAAACTTATGTATCTCTCCGTTAAGTGAATATCCGTCCGGATTTGCCATTTCGTAATACTGACCGAACGGTGCAAACGATTCGCGTGTTAACGGTTCGACCTTTACCTTTTTCATCTATATCACCCCCACGCTATAAAAATCAGTCTTCTCCGTACAATCGTTTTATTGCACGGATTATATCAAGACCATATTCACCGGTTATCCCCGCCTTTTTACTTCCGTTTTTCAACGTCTTAACAACCTCTTTTATCTGTAATGGCATTCCGGAATTGCCACATTTCTCGCTTTTGAAAACTCCGTCAACTCCACAATATTCTACCACGCCATTACTTGCTATCCGAATTTCTCCCTTTGTAAGATAAACTGCAACAGGATTCATATATGCTGCCGTATGTCCTATCAGATTAATCGTTCCGGTGAAGCCGTTTTTCATTCGAACAAATGCCTGCACGCTGTCTTCACAGTCATATCCCTCACGAATATGTACTTGACCATATATGTCCTCTATTTCAGAGCCGGATAAAAACTTCATTTTATCAAGACAGTGAACACCGAGATTCATCATTATTCCGCCACCTGAAAGCTCTTTTTTCAAAAACCATCGAGGACGCGAATCTTCAAAATAATCATCATTACGCGTTTCAGAGAAACTTACCGGCTTACCAAGTTCACCGGAATCAATAAGCTCTTTTGCGCGCATATATGCAGGGTGATAGCAATGAGGATGACCCACCCAAAGCATAACATCGTTTATCTTGCACGCTTCAATCATTTTCTCGCAATCTTCGACCGATATTCCCATCGGCTTTTCAAGAAACACATTTACTTTATGCTCTGCCGCAAAGCATGTTGCTTCGCCATGAAGAAAATGAGGAAGTGAAATTACCGCAAGGTCAATGTCTTCTTTTTCTATAAGTTCTTTATAATCGGTGTATCCGTTTGCCCCTGTTCTTTTACAAACAGAATTCAGATTTTCTTCCGACAAGTCACATGCAGCAACTATCTTTGCATCCTCAACAGCTTCAAATGCGCTGATCTGGACACTGCTTATTTTTCCGCATCCAATAAGTCCTACTTTTATCATAATAGCCTCCTTTTAAAAACTGTGTCACTGTTTTTTATCAACGGTTCTCTTTTCAGCTTTATTTTACCTTAAGGTGAATTTCTTTGACTATCTCTAATTTAATTTTTCGCTCTTTCGCTGCATAAACCGCTCCGTCATCATCAACAAAACTCATATTCTTCTGCGTTTCCGGAAGCTCTATGGTTACTTCTTCTCCCTCGAAATCTGCCTTGATGCACATATCGCAGATTTGCATATCTTCCCATTTTATATCAACTGTATATCCGCCGCGAGCACGAAGACCGCGAAATGAGCCGTCCTTCCACGCGCCCGGCAGTGCAGGAAGCAGCGAAATCATTCCTTCATGACTTTGTATAAGCATTTCGTTGACAGCTGCAACAAAGCCAAAATTACTGTCTATCTGGAAGCCTTTTTTTATTGCCGAGCTTAAGAATGTTCCCAAAAGCGAGTTGCTTGAATTTGTGGTTATTACGCGGCGCAGGAACGGAAAAGCGTTATTTCCGCATCCGAGTCGCGCGTACATAAGCGCCGGAAGAACAGTGCTCCATCCCATACTGTATGATGGTCTTTTCGTACGCCGGTCAACAGATACCCGCATTGCATTGCGGAGCACCTTCATATCGCGAGTTGCCGTGCCGAACGGAAAAAGTGCATAACAATGAGCTATGTGGTTGTGCCCCACATCGGATTCCTCGTAATCCTCCGACCACTCCTGAAGCTGTCCGTACTTCCCTGTTTTAAGCGGCGGGAGACCTTTTTTCAGGATGGAAGCACGCTTTACATCATCATTATCTATGCCGAGAATTTGAGACGCCTTTTCGTAAACCGACATAAGCATATCTATCGTTTCAATATCCATAGTCGTATTGAGCGCAACCCACACTTTATATTCCTCGCCGTTTTCATCACGGGTTTTATACTCCTGCTCCTGAACGGAAGACGGAAGCGTTGCAAAATATCCGTCGCGGGTTTTGACAGCGTTATCTATGAAGAAAATTGCACACTGATGTATAAACTCGTATGCTTCATCACGCAGGAATTTTTCATCTTTAGTAAAGAGATAATGCTCCCACATGTGATGTGCAAGCCACGCAGCACCCATTGGCCATATTCCCCACACACCATCTGCAATTCCTGTAAATCCGTATATATTGCTGAGGTGATGAACAACGCATCCGCGCGAATGATAGATAAACTTAGCACTTTCCTTTCCGGGTTCAAGCAGGAACTTATTCATATAATCAAAAAGCGGAATATGACATTCAGAAAGATTTGCACTTTCTGCCGCCCAATAGTTCATCTGCAAATTCACATTAGTATGGTAATCAGAACTCCATGGTGCGGCAATGTCATTTACCCACAATCCTTGAAGGTTGGCAGGAAGGGATCCCGGACGGCTTGATGAAACAAGAAGATATCGTCCGAACTGCCAGTGCAATGCAAACAATCCTCCATCCGGAATAATAGATCCGGTAACATATGCCAACAAACGCGAATGCATGGGCAAAGTTTCCATTTCCTCAGCTTTCGGAAGCTCGATATCCGCGCGGTTCATAAGCGATGAAAAATCATCTGTATGGCGCAAAAGAAGCTCGTTATATGCAAGCTTCGGGAATTTCAGTTCCTTTTCAAACTCCACACCTTTTCTGAATTCTGTTTTAATGTCACAGAAAACCGTAATCTCGCTTGCATCAAAAGAAGTGAGCATTCCATCTTTGAAACAAGTTTTTCCGTCTGTTTCAATACGAAGTCCGACAGCAAATCGGTGATTCCCGAAAAGCGTTTCTGATACTGCACAGAATTCATTTTCCTCGCCGGTACGCAAAAGACATTTTCCGTATTCATAGTTTACGCTTGCATTGAATTTTCCACCATCACATGTGATATGAAAAACCATAACATCATCGGGATATGATACGAAAGACTCGCGTTTGTAATGTGCGCCGCCAAGGTCATATTCTACAACAACTTTGCCGTTCATTATATCCAGATCACGTTGGTAGTTCATGCAAGCATCACAGTCGTGAAGAGATATTTTCAGCATTCCTGCCATACCATATGAGCAGATACGCTTATATTCACTCCTCATATCGTTTTTTGCGAATTTATCCGCCTCTATATCCTTACCTTCAAGAAGAAGATTTCGTATATGCTGTATCTTATCATATATTTCAGGTGAATGGTCGGTGTTATTACGTGAAGAAAAAATTGTTTCCTCGTTAAGGTAAATAACCTCCTGAGCAATGCCTCCCATAAGAGTTGCTCCCATTCTACCGTTACCGATAGGATATGATTCAAACCAGTCGGCAGCAGGAACGGTATTGTGCAAAATGTAGTTATGCATAGTTTTATTTTCTCCTTCTGTTTACTTTTAGTATATTTGCAGTAAGATTTTCTACAAAACAATAGTTTCCTTATCTGTTGATGCATTTATTTTATTCGCAATGCTCACACAGCAAAGACGCAAATCAAAATAACGTTCTATGTATATCTCATATTCCGAAAACTTATGTACAAGCCGTTTCATCGCAGCTGTTGCAATTGCATAGTTTCCTGCAGAAAGATAAGAAAGAAATTCCGCAAAACCAAAAAGCCATTCGGTGTGATACTCAAGTAGTTTCCATGAAACTGTCTGAACTCTGAACGGTTGCTTTTTTTCTTTGTGTATTACCGGAAGAAAGCTTGCCGCAAGTTCGTTGAATTTTTCGCGACAACTCGTCATTTCAGGGTTATAATACTTACCTTTTTCGCAATCACTTGATTTCAAGCCTGATATATACTCAAAATCAAATATTTCACGCACTTTGTCCAGGTAATCCACAGCCTTCTTCCAATTCTCTCCAAAAGCATGAGAAAAATAGTCTTCGACGAGGTCATCAAAACTGACACTCTTGTCATACAACGCTTCACCATAGACGTAAAACGGAAATCCCGTCGGAAAAAAGCTCCTTTGTGAACCATCTTCAACTATACCGGAGAGACCTCTGGAATGAAGCGCATGAATATCATCATACAAAAGCTTTCCAAGATATAATCCACTCTGATCCAGGTACTGTTGCATCCAGAAATGATATTCATAACAGAAGCAATCTCCACCCCAGCACTTTTTCCACTTTTCGAGATATCCGAGGCATTCTGCCATCCCCTTTGGAGTATCATTTTCATTAAGCTTAAAAGGTTTCACTGCCGTTTCATCAGGAATCTCTCCATATGTTTCCGTATACAACCGGAAAATAGGGGCATAGAGCATTGTAAAACGTTTTGCATTTTTAAGCCGCGCTTCCACAGGTGCCCAAAAGGTCTCTGTATACACAATAAACACAAGATGCGTATCAAGATTTCTTTTTGTAAGTTCAGCATCAATATCATTAAGCAAAATCACATACCAATCAGTCGGCGTTTTCTTCCTGCACTCGTCACATTCGCAATGATTGTTTGTGTTATCGGCAAGCCATATATGAAGGAAATCGACATTATTCTGTGTCTCGGCATAATCAGCAACATAATTTGCTACTACCTCGCGAGCTTTTGGATTGGACATACAGATATTGGTATCGCACGGCTTGACATAAACACCCCTTTTGCCATTGACTTCGGCTAAAAGCTCAACCGTTTCGGCAGGAACGTTCTCCGGAACCTCACGGAGCTTAAAATCAAGACCAAACGGCAAGCAAGTCCAACCGTGTCCCATATCATGAAAATGCAAACTGCGCTTTTCTATTTCTGCTTCGCATTGGCGTTTCCATTGTAAAATCGTTTCTTCCGTGACAGGCTCCGGCTCACGGACAGTATTATGCTCATGGTTATAATATCTGTCATAATAGTAAGTGGGGATATCAAATTCAAGCATATAGGTATTCAAGCCAATTTTAGGTGAGAAATCAATGGACTCAAGCATACTTCCCTGATATTCAGAGCCCTCATTACACTGACCTCGATAACGATGATCTGCAAGATGGCGGTAAGAAACAGGATGGAGCGATTCCTTTATCGGAATATATTCCCCGTCAACTCCCGGAAACAGCCATCGGCACCCGCACTCACGCAGATAGCGATATACAGCAATAAGAAGTGCGCCATAATTTGATCCGGCAATTATGCCGCCGTTTTCCGTTGTATCTATGTAGATAATATCATCAAGGCTTGGGTCTTCCGCATCAGACACATCAAGACCAAAATCCTGCATAAGTCCCAACCGAAAACTTTCATCTTCAACAGCACCCGGAGTTATTGATATATTCCCTCCGCGTGGAATCATCATCCGGAGATATTTTTTCAATTCTTCAGCTGCAAAAATTGCAGTCGGATGTGCTGTAACAGTAGTAATAGAATACATATTAAGACCTCATTTCTTGATTTTACGGCGCTTTTAATCGCCATCCATACCATTGATTGCATCAAGCCCAAAGGACGCGAGAACCTCAACAGCCTTTTGAACATCATCTCTTGTGGCATCAACTTCAGGAAGAGTATTTTCTTTTCCAAGCGCTGCATATTTTGCTTTTGCGAAGCTGTGGTATCCAAGCACTTTTATTTTTCTTATATTCTTAAGTCCGGATAAGAACTCGCCTATTGCCGTGTACTCACAGTCATTATACCCCGGAACATACGGATAGCGGATTTCAACTTTGCAACCACGCTCATCAAGCTTCCTTAAATTTTCAAGAATAAGACTGTTATCCTGCCCTGTGCAATGCTTATGAACGCCCGGATCTATCGCTTTTATGTCATACAGAAACTCATCAGTATATGGAATTATCCTTTCAAATGCATCAAAGCTCACAAATCCGCAGGTGTCAATATCCACGCTTATTCCTCTGATATGAAATATACGAGCAAGTTCTTCGGCAAAAGCAGGTTGTGAAAGGCACTCTCCACCGGAAAAGGTAACGCCGCCACCACTGGTTAAGAAAAACGCTTCATCTTCAAGAACTTTTTCTGCAAGTTTTTCTGCCTCCCATTCTTCTCCGTAAAGAACTCTGGCATCGGCAGGACACGCTTCTGTGCATTTATAACAGAATGTACATTTGTCATAATCACGGACAAATCCTTTACCGAGCGCTCCCGGAGCGCATGCCTCAACGCAGCCTCCGCAGTTTATACACTTGTGTGGATACATCGCAACTTCTTTTTCAAATGATAATGTATCCGGATTATGACACCATACACACCTTAGCGGGCATCCCTTGAAAAAAACAGTAGTACGAAGCCCTTTTCCGTCGTGAACCGCCATTCTTTTAATATTGGTTATAAGTCCCTTCAAGACACTCACTCCTTTTCAGAGCGTTCTATATATTCATCCTGCTGTTCTTTCGGCAGATTTGCAAAAAGCTCGTTCCACCCGCAAAGCCTTACCTGAAGATTAGGATAATTCTCAGGATTCTTCTGTGCATCTCTTAAAACTGCCGTATCCAGAACATTATAATGGATTGAAAATCCGCCTCTGTCAAGATACGTTTTAAGCGTTGAATACAATACATGAAGCCCATTATCACCTTTCACGGCAGATGAATGGAGATCGAGGTCAAGTGTTACAGAATTTGGTGCCTGCGTTGCATCAATTTCCGTCACCGAAAGGATGTGGCCCGTTGCGCCTTCACGGTCTGCGCCGAATGATGCGCTTGTATTAAGCGAAGTACTCTCACCTTTTAGTCTTCCATCCGGTGTTGCAGCAAGTTTTTCACCCATCAACCACCGCACAGTTATGGAATGAAGGCCAAGCCGGTATACTCCCCCTTTTTCATTAGGAACCGCATTTATCATTAAAGCAAGTTTTTCCGCAAGCTCTGCCGCATATTTGTCAACTTTTTTATCTCCCATTCCGTATTTAGGGAACTTGTTTTTCGCGGTGATACGAAGCTTTTCCTGTCCTTCCCAGTTGTTTCTCATAAGCTCACAAAGTTCATCGAAGGACATCATCTTATCATCATATACCATTTTCTTTACTGCCATAAGCGAATCAACTGCAGTTGCAAGTCCAATACCGCAAATGGAAGTATTATTATATTTTGCACCAAATGATGCAAACACATCTTTACCCTCTTTTACGCTCTCACCAAAAGTAGATGTGAAAAACGGAGCGGCGTGAAGTCTTGGATATATTGCTTCCATCGCACCTATATACTTTTTGGTGCTTTCCACAAGATACTCAAGCTGACGCAAAAATTCCGCATAAAATTCCTCAAATGTTTCAGGCTTTTTTTCAACCGGCAAGCCGAGCCGACATCCGGTAAACATATCCTTGCCGGAATTGAGCACAAGCTCTATTGCTTTTGCAACGCTGAGTCTGCCCGTCCCGGGGCACGTAAGCTCACCACGGCCGCCACATTCGTAGCAACCGTCTATATGATAATCAAAGGTATCTTCTTCTGCAATGCCGAGACGAAGCAACGATTCCCTTAACACCCTATCCCCGAAGAAGCATATGCTGTTTGCTCCTTCTCTCACTCCGTCAAGAGCAAATTTAAGAAATTCTTCATCAGGTTTTTCCGCACAGATAATGTGTATTTTAACACACGGCGGTTTGAGTGTTCTATATTCATCTATAAACACAAACGAAAGTTCGTTTGTGAGGTCTTTTCCGTCTTTGTCTGTTCCTCCAAGTGCGAGCGGCTGATTTTCAATAATACCATGGTCGTTTATTTCTGCAAGAAAAGCCGCCACAAGCTCGTGTACCTCCGCATTACAGCTTTCCTTATAAAACGGATAAAGAAGGCTGTCAAGCCTGCCAAAGGTTCGTATCCACGTCTGCTCCGTGAAATCCTGAAGAAAATAATGAAGTAGAATCATCTGAAAGCCTTCAAACAAATTTGAAGGCGGTGCGACAAGAAGATTAGAAAGTCCGCGGGCCATGCGTTCTCTTCCTTCTTTTTCAGCTTTCTGCGCTGCTCTTTTTATAAATCTTTCCGCCGCATTATACTGACGGAGAGATGCAGAGAAAAATCGCTTTTTCTGTTCGTCATCCCCCGCTTTTTCTGCAGCATCCTCTATACGCTTTTTAAGCCCGACGAAACCAAGAGATATTACATCGTTCCAATTCGGGCAGGTATGCCCGAAATCAATATTCATTTGCAAAGTATTTGTTCTGATAAGATTGTTATAATGCTCATCTTCAATATAGGGAAACTCTTTGTTGAATCTGCTTGTTATAACTGAAAAATGCTGTGGAAAGTTCCCTCTTACAAGATCTGTGTGGCAGAAAAAGGTATTTGTATTCTTAAAGGATATTTCGCAATTATCCAAAATGAATTCGGTCATTTCGGCATCTGTCAGAAGCGCATCATTTCCATCTATAGGGATGAAACGGAGCACTTTTTCTTTTAAATTATCGGCATTTCTGTTAATCATAATATACACCTCGAGTTTTTTATCAGCTCATTACACTTCCTGCAGATTTATTATACATTAATTAATATATATCAGGCAATGTTTACATAATTATCCCTTTAACGAAATCCCTGTTTCGCCTGATACAAAACAGGGATCTCAGGGAGCTTCCATATTTTATACAGAAGCCAAAAAGTATCGGACTGTTTTACTTTACTCTGTTATATGCCTCTTCATAGACTGCTAAAAGCTCATCAATCGGAAGCTCGGAAAGCTCTTTTACATACTGATCCCATTCGCTGAGCGGTCTCTTGCCGATAAGGAATTTATCGAGATTTTCATTAGTAAATGTGGTGAGCGTTGTATTAAGATCCGCAAGGCTTTCAATCTCTTCTTCGGAAAGCGGAAGCCATGCAGACGGATTGAGATTTGCAACGGTATGCTCAAGAAGGAAATCCGTTACCTCATACTGCTCTTTAGAGATCGTTGCGCCGATTGCATCCGGATCGAAGCGGATATTTAATCCATGCGTATTTACACCATAAAGACTCTGAACAGACTGGGCATCATCTTCCTTTATAAACGTTTTCTCTCCATTTACAACCTCGTATGTTTCTCCCTCTTTGCCCCACGAAACAATCTCACATGCTTTATCTGTGTAAAGCCAGTTGATAAATCTGAACGCATTTGCAATGTTGCCTGCTTTCCCGGTGTTCGGTACGCCGTAACCCTGCGGCGGGTTATTGTACTTATTTACCTTATTGGAGCCTCCCTCTGCCTTCGGCGGCATCATTGCAGCCATCGTGAACTCGGGATTGTTTGTGCGCGCAAGATTGTTGAAAAAGTCAATACGCACCTGATATTCCGGCATGATAAATCCGCGTTCGGTTGCAACAAGCTCCTGCCATGCAGTTGTGCTCATTGTGTTACAATCCGGAGCCGCAAGACCTTCATTGATCATCTTATTAAGAAATGTTATTATTTCACGCATTGTTTCTTCTCGCGGACCGTAGCACCATTTTTCCGCTTCAAAATCGTAATAAACTCCGTTTACAAATCCTTCTTTCCACGATGCGCCGATAACACTTACGTTATTGAGCGCATTGCGTATGCTGAACGGATAGGAATCCGGATACAGCTCTTTAAGCTTTTTTGAAACCTCATAAAGCTCGTCCATTGTTTCCGGAGTTTTCAGACGGTGCTTTTCAAAGATATCCTTGCGATAGAGCCAGCCACGGATGTTTGTGCTGCGCTCAAGGCCGTGAACCGGCGAATAATAAATCTTTCCGTCTGCTTCAGCGCGGGTGTCTATCATCCAACGTTCATTCTCTGGAACATTATCCCAGAACGCCTTATAATCCGGAAGGAATTCTTCGTAATCGTCAAAACCAAGGAATGCCCCCTGATCACAATAGCTTCCGAAAGTTTTGCTCTTTGAACCAAAGCTTATGAGATCCGGAAAAGTTTCCGGTGCTGCCAGCATTATGCCAAATTTTGTGCTGAAATCACTTTCAGGAACAGCAACAACATTGACCGTTCCGCCCACAGCGTCCTTTACATATTCCCATATCTTCCAGTTTTCGTCATACGGCCATGACGGATGGCTTGCAACCATAATTTCAAGAATTGCATCATCGGGAATTACTTTTCCTTCGGGAATATCATACGATACTTCACCGGACATTCCTTTTTCTTTTCCGTCCCCGCCGCAAGCGCAAAGTGTAAGCAGCATTACGGATGCAAGAACAAGTGCAAGAAACTTTTTCATTGTGGTTTTCCTCCTTAATTTCTATAACACTTCTGTTTCCTTTTTTATTATAGCGGAGAGCGGACACTCTCCGCTATAAATATATTTTTCCAATTATTCTGTGTAAGAGCCGTCAGTTATAATCTGGTAGCCATCAGTTGCATGTTCGAGGATTGCATAGCCTGTGTATTTTCCCTTTTTATCTGCGATAACAGTGAACTGGTTACCCGAAGTTGTCATAGCAATTTTTGTTACATTCTTTCCATCATCGAACATAATTCCCTTTTCAACCGCGCCACCAAGACCTATAAACTCTGCCATAACACCGGTTTCGTTTCCTGCTGTGAAGCTGTCAATGATTATCTTCATTGCTGTGCTAAGAGGAGTATGCTTTGCATATGTTGCTGTTACAGTGCAGTCTTCCCAAGCTTTGAATGTGTATGTCGGATCAACGCTTACAATTTCTTCTTTCTCGTTGATACCAGACTTTGTCCAGCACTTAAAGTTTTCTCCTGTTGCGGTGCAGGTAACGCTATCACCGAAAGGTACTGTAGCTGTGCCGTTACCATCAACAACCTTTACGGTAACTTCGTCACGTTTCGGCGCTTCACCATACTGTGCAACATAAATGTTTGTTTTGCCATACTGTTCCCAGCTCTTTGCTTCTCCGTAGCCAGCCATTGACGGAAGGTCGGGAGCTGTTGTATCCTTTGCGATAAGCTGACCATTCTGGTTGTAGTATTCATTCTTGTCAGAAGCAATATCGCCTTCGTATACTGCGATGAGGTAGTTTCTGCCTTCTCCTGCCGGAACATAGTTGGTGATAACATTCTCAAACGCAATTATTCTCTTCTTATCTGTGTTTCCAACTGCCCAGTAAAGGAACTTTTCGCCTTTACCGTTTGTTGCTTCTGCAGTAAGAGTAAATGTGCCGTTTCTGTTATCTTCCGCTTTCATCACCATTCCGTCAAAGCCCAAACCTACTACCGACGGTGCAGCGTATTCATTTGTTTTTTCAGGAACAGCGTCAAATGCAGCTTTAAGGGTCGGATCTTCCTCCGGCTCTGGAACAGGAACGGTTACGGTTACGGTTGCCGGAGCTGAAGCATATGTTCCGTCTGCAGTTTCTGCCCAGACTGTTGTTGTTCCGCCGCCTACTGCCGTCAATGTGCCATCAACAGAAACTGTTGCAATGCTTGCATCACCTGTTTTGTATGTAAGGAACTCCCTTGCTACGTCAAAGGTCACAGATGTCGATGTACCTGAAAGGACAGTATTGCCGGAAACTGATGCTAAAACAGTGGCTGTGTCGTTTGATGTATCTCCATCTGTCATATCAAAGGCGTAGGACGTTTCTTTTAAGGTAATTGCGGGATTTTGAACCTCTGTAAGGGTTACATAATCAGGTCTGTGGTCGCCGCTGTTTCCCGTTATTCCTAAAACAAATTCATCTCCGGAGGTTGTGTAGATTGCATTTTTTGCTTTATAACCATTATCAGAACTCCTTGCATCAGAGGTGTGGGCATAACTATTATCCGTATAATATGCAATGTCATTTACGTTTGTCTTGCTATTATTAAGCTTTCTTAAATAGAAGTTATAGTCATAAGGTTTATATCCACTTGCATTCACATAAAGAGTTGGATAATAAAATGCAGCTTTAGCAGTGGGAGCCCTGAATGCAAGTGCAAGTGCAAGTGTGGGATTACCATAACCAGAAATAGACCTAGTCAATTCCATCTGTAGAAAACCTGTGGTACCGCTTTTGTATACACGGAAAACATTTTGTGACTTTACACCTTTT
>JAZLCV010000117.1:0-8195 GCA_045614365.1 Eubacteriales bacterium
AACGTAAGCCGTGCATCATTTCTCGACCTCTGCCGCTATGCTTACGATTACGGCTTCTCCGGATTTGAAATTTATGACGCAATAAACGAAAGGAAGCAGCATTACGACAGTGTGCTCCGCAGCGACCGCGTTGCTGATGCAAAACGTAAGCTCCGCAACCGTTCACTCTCTGTTTCTGCGCTTGTATACCCGCATCCCGTCGAGTGCGCAGATGCCACCGGAGATGAAATACTTAAATATGTAAATATGGCAGACCACGCAGGTGTTGAACGCGTTATCGTGCGCATATCCAAAAAGACGGACAATGCCACGCTCTCCGAAAAGCTCTCCGCCGCCATCTCGCGTGCAGAGCAAACCGGCATTGAGCTTCTTCTCGAAACCTCGGGATATCTCTCAAACACAGAAAACGTTATCGACGTTATAAACTTTTTTTCAAGTGCTGCAATCGGTGCTTCGTGGAATATCCGCGAAACGTATTTCGGCGCAGGCGAGAGTGCGGAAGCTACCATCAAGAACCTCGGTGCTTACATTAAATATGTACGTCTCGGCGATATGAAGAACGGAAAAACCGTGCTTATCGGCGAAGGTGAGCTCCCCACGCAGGAGTTTATAAACGCGCTCACGTCCCTTAATTTCGACGGATTTGTTTCCGTTGCATGGAATGAAGAGATAAACGATGCGGATATCGTTCTCACACATTTTTCAAACTATATTGCCTCGCTTTCGCGCGAGAAAAAAGACTTTGACACAATCTATTACAACCGTGCAAAAACAGGAACCTATGTATGGAAAAAATACGACGTTATCGACGCAACATTTTCCGACGTTCTTGACACAATGGTTGAAAAATACCCCGACCAGTATGCATTCAAATACACCACACTTGACTATACCCGCACATATACGGAATTCCGCCGCGATGTTGACGAATGTGCCGCTGCACTTATCTCTCTCGGCGTAAAGGCGGGCGACCACGTTGCAATCTGGGCAACAAATGTTCCTGCATGGTTTATCACATTCTGGGCAACAACTAAAATCGGCGCTGTTCTCGTTACCGTAAACACTGCCTATAAGATAAGCGAAATCGAGTATCTTCTCAAGCAGTCCGACACGCACACGCTTATTATGATTGAGGACTGCAAGGACATAAACTACCGTGAAATCATACAGAAGCTCTGCCCCGAGCTTGAAACCATGAAACCGGGAGATGCTCTTTATTCAAAAAAACTTCCGTTTTTGCGCAACGTCGTAACCGTCGGCTTCTCAATGCCCGGCTGCCTTACATGGGAACAGATGCTTTCGCGCTCCTCCCTCATTCCGAAAGAGGAGGTACGCCGCCGCGCATCTCTTGTGCGTCCGGATGACGTATGCAACATGCAGTACACCTCCGGTACAACGGGATTCCCGAAGGGCGTTATGCTCACACACCGCAACATTGTAAACAACGGTAAGACAATCGGTGACCGTATGGATCTTTCCACAGCTGACCGTATGATGATTCAGGTCCCGATGTTCCACTGCTTCGGAATGGTTCTCTCCATGACATCGACAATGACGCACGGAGGAACACTCTGTCCAATGCCATATTTCTCCCCGAAATCGTCTCTTGCATGCGTAAACGATGAGCATATCACCTGCTTTAACGGTGTTCCGACAATGTTTATTGCAATGTTCAACCACGCAGATTTTGCAAAGACCGACTTTTCATATATGCGTACCGGCATTATGGCTGGCGCGAACTGCCCTGCAGACCTTATGCGCCGTGCCGCAGATGAGA
Organism: Eubacteriales bacterium; assembly: GCA_045614365.1. Lineage (GTDB taxonomy): Bacteria > Bacillota > Clostridia > Oscillospirales > JAAYXM01 > SIG480. The sequence continues at coordinate 1,778 of JAZLCV010000117.1, forward strand.
TGAATATGCGTGAAATAATTTCAGTTTACGGTCAGACCGAGGCTTCTCCCGGCTGTACGATGGGTGAAGTAAACGAAGACCTTGACCACCGCGTTGAAACCGTGGGAAGCGCGTTCCCGGGTGTTGAATGCAAAATCATTGACCCAGAAACCGGCGAAGAGCTTCCGGACGGCGAAAGCGGCGAGTTTGTTGCGCGCGGCTTCAATATAATGAAGGGCTATTACAAAATGCCGAACGCGACGGCGCAGACGATAGACAAGGACGGCTGGCTCCACTCCGGCGATATCTGTTGCCGCACACCGGACGGATATTACAAGGTTACCGGACGTCTTAAGGATATGATTATCCGCGGCGGTGAGAACCTTTATCCGCGTGAGATCGAGGAATTCTACCTCACAAATCCGAAAATACGTGACGTGCAGATCGTAGGCGTTCCTGATGAGCGCTACGGCGAAGAATGCTGTGCGTGGATTATTCTCCACAAAGGCGAGGAAGCCGACGAAAACGAAATGCGCGAATTCGGCAATGCATCAATTGCACGCCACAAGGTACCGAGATACTTCCTGTTCGTCAAGGAATTCCCGATGAATGCCGCAGGAAAAATCCTCAAATACAAAATGCGCGATGAATCTGTCCAGCTTCTCGGTCTCAAAAAATAATTTCAACTTTATACCTTTCTGAATAACAAAAGCATCTTCGGGCAAAAATATTCTCGGAGGTGCTTTTAGTCTGAATGAAATCAGACAGATAACAGATAAAAGTGAAGAGTGAAGAAATATGGTACAAAATGCTTTGCATTTTGATTTTATAGCCTGTTCTTCTCTTTAAAACAGAAAGGACCAACTTTGAATATGAAGAAATTTGTAAGTAAAATCGCGCACAGCGGATTTTACATAATCCTCTTCCTTTGTATGTGTGCAATAGGAATTTCGGGTTATGTTATGTATCTCGCCGATGACACAGCAGACAAGGTATCAGAAGCAACAGATATTTCAAATCCCGCAGCTCTTCCTTTCCCGTTGGATGACGAAACGCTCTATAATTTTGAAACCGGAGATGAAATCATCCCGGAAGAGGATCAAGTTTCGCCTGAACCTGCGGAGGCTCCGATTCCCGAAGAGCCGATAGTTCCGAAAGAGCAGACAGAGGATACCGCAAAAGCCTCGTCCGTACCGAAAGCCGAACCCGCTGTACCGACAGTAAGTGTTCCGGAAAAGAAAGCCGATACTGTCTTTACAATGGCTGTAAACGGAACGATAACAGAGCCATTTTCGGGCGAAGAGCTTGTGAAGAACGAAACCATGGGTGACTGGCGCATCCATGCAGGCGTTGACATCGCAGCTGAGGAAGGAACAAGTGTAAGGGTAATCGCCGACGGCACGGTTGAAAAAGTGGATACCGACAGTATGATGGGCAACACTATAACGGTAAAACACACCGACGGGCTGGTAAGCATTTACGCAAACCTCGCCGACGGAATAACGCTGAAATCCGGTGACCCGCTGAAATCCGGTGATGTGATTGCAAAAATAGGAAAGACCGCACTTGCGGAATGTATGCAGGATTCCCATCTTCACCTTGAAGTCACAAAAAACGGCAAAGCAATAGACCCGCTTTCCCTCTATCCTGCAGGCGAGGAATAGGAATTCTAAAACGGCTTTATAATATTTATATCGGATTTCAAAAGAGTATCTCGGAACGCAGATTTTGCGTTCCGGGATGCTTCTGTTTTCACTTTGCTATATCGTTTGCGGCGGAGGCGTAGGAGTCCGCCGTCGCGTTTGCTTCATCAAGAGTTTTGCCCGATGCAAGGATATATACCTTTATCTTAGGCTCGGTTCCGGACGGACGGATAATAAAGCTCGTTCCGTCTTCCATCTCAAAATAAAGCACGTTGCTTCCCGAAAGCGGAAGCGTCTCTCCGGTGTTCGTTTTGCCGGTCAGGTAATCGCGCACACGGCGCACCTTACCACCCGCAAGCTCGCTCGGCGGGTTATTGCGGAGGCTTTCCATAAGTTCACGCATCTTTACAAGCCCCGACACACCCGGCATAACAACGTTGACCGTGCGCTCGGCATATGCACCGTATTTTTCATAAAGCGCCATCATTGCCTCATAAAGGCTCTTGCCTTCAGTTCTGTAATATGCCGCCATTTCCGCAATCATCATCGTTGCCGTAACGGCATCCTTATCGCGGCAGAAATCCCCCATAAGATATCCGTATGACTCTTCATATCCGAGAAGGAAACCGTCACTTCCCTCTTGCTCAATGCGCTCTGCAATAAACTTAAATCCCGTGAACGTTTCATGCATTTTCACACCGTTCACTTCGCAGACACGACGTGCCATTTCTGTAGTTACAATTGTCTTCACGGCATAAGCATTCTCAGAAAGCTCTCCCGCGCGTTTCTTTGCGCCGATGATATAATCAAGAAGAAGAACTCCCATCTGGTTTCCGGTTATCGTTACATATTCTCCCTCACCGTTTCTGACAACAACACCAACGCGATCGGCATCTGGGTCGGTACCGATAATCAAATCTACATTTTCACGCTTTGCAAGCTCAATCGCAAGAGCAAATCCCTCGCGGTTTTCGGGGTTCGGACTTTTTACCGTCGGGAAGTTCCCGTCCGGTGTGCTCTGTTCCGGAACGCTTATAACATTTGAAAGCCCTATTCTCCTCAGAATTTCGGGAACAAGCTTATAGCCTGTACCGTGAAACGGCGTGTAAACAATTTTGAAATCGTCACCGACAGTGCGCAGTGCCTCGCGGTTTATCGCACAGGAAAGACTGTGGACAAGGAACGCCTCGTCAACCTCTTCTCCGATTACTGTGATGAGTCCGCACTCTACCGCCTCATCATAATCCATCGTCTTGACGCCGGTGAAAATATCCGTCTTTTCAATTTCGGCAAGCACAACATCAGCTTCCTTCGGCGGAAGCTGCGCACCGTCCTCCCAGTACGCCTTATATCCGTTGTATTCCTTCGGGTTGTGGCTGGCAGTTATGTTTATACCGGCGATACACTCCATCGCACGTACCGCAAATGATAGCTCCGGAGTCGGGCGAAGCGCCTCAAAAAGATATACGGAAATTCCGTTTGCCGCAAGTACGCAAGCTGCCTCACGCGCAAAAATATCGCTGCCGATACGGCAGTCCATACATACAGCAACACCGCGCCGCATAGCCTTTTTACCCATACCGCAAATAAGCGCGGCAAGACCCTGAGTTGCCTGACGCACGGTATATATGTTCATGCGATTTATTCCCATTCCGAGAACTCCGCGAAGTCCCGCAGTACCAAACTGCAAAGGCGCAAAAAAGCGATCCTCTATCTCTGTTTCATTTCCCTCTATTGCGCGAAGTTCTGCCTTTTCCTCTTCGGAAAGAATATCCGAGCTTAACCATCTTTCATATTCTGCTCTGTAATCCATAACTATGTATTCCTCCTTTTTTTGCCTTTCAGACACATCATCGTTCTTGTGCTCCCGCTCCGCGGGAGATTTTAGTAGGTTTGGCTTTTCAGGCACATCATTATTCTTGTTCTCCCGCTCCGCGGGAGATTTTAGTTGGTTCGGCTTTTCAGGCACTTTCAAGCTCCCGCTCTGCGGGAGTTTGGAGTTTTTGTTCTCTGCCATCTGCATTTCCGCTATTTATGATATCCCGAGCCTTCTTCTATTTTGAATGCACGGTAGACCTGTTCAAGCAACATAACGCGTGCAAGGTGATGCGGGAACGTCATCGGTGACATAGAGAGCCGGAGCTCTGCGCGCGCTTTGATGCTTTCATCAATTCCGTTTGACCCTCCGATAATAAAACACAGCCTGCTTTTACCGGAGCATTTCAGCGATGAAATTTTTTCACAAAGCTCTTCGCTTGAAAGCAGCTTTCCCTCAATGCACATACATATGAGATATGCATCCTTCGGTATTTTGGCACTTATCCGCTCTGCCTCTGCCGCAAGCGCACGGCGAACCTCTGCATCATTTGCTGCAGGAGTTTCCGCAAGCTCGGTAATGTTCAGCTTGCAATAAGCTCCCAACCGCTTTTTGTATTCCTCACACGCGCCTATAAAAAACTTTTCCTTAAGCTTTCCGACGCAGATAACATCAACACCAAGCATCGTCTCCGCCTTTCCCTTCATCGTCTTAAACACGCAAAATGCTTTGCATTTTGTAGCATATCTATTATCTGTCTGAATTCATTCAGACCTCCGCCTCCACGGTGACAACCTCACCGCGCTCTCCGCGCGGTGCAACGTACAGCATCATATCCACACCCGGGATAACTCCGTTTTGCGTAAGCGCCGTATGCGTTGCGGTGTACGCTTCCTTCGGCGTATTGCTCTCCGCGCTTAAGTGTCCCAAAATTATATTTTTTGTGCCGCGCTTTACAGCCTCAACAGCAAGACGGGCACACTCGTTATTTGACAGGTGTCCGCGTTCTCCAACAATTCTCTGCTTTAAAAACACAGGATACCGGCAGGCACGAAGCCGACGTTCATCATAATTAGACTCCAGCAAAAGGATATCCGAACCAAAAAGATGCTCCGATATCTCACCGTCAACGTGACCGATATCGGTTGCAATAACCGCACACTCGTTTTCCGAGCATATCCGGTATCCGGTACTTTCATAGGTATCATGCGGAGTGTGAAACGGTTCTACGCTGATGCTTCCCACCGTTGTTTTCTCTCCCGCATATACGCAATTGACTTTACCGTAAAGCGCCGCAACGCGCTCTCCGATTCCGCGTGCCGTTCCGCACGATGCATATACCGGAATATCCCCGCGACAAAGAAGCTTTTCCAGACCGCATATGTGATCGCCGTGTTCGTGCGTGATGAATATCGCATCTATGGCAGACACACCGAGTCCCAACATTGAAAGCTCGCGGATAATGCGCGTGGCAGAGATGCCTGTATCAACAAGTATATGCACCTTTCCGTCGGATATGTATGTACAGTTTCCGTTCGACCCGCTCGCAAGCGGACATACCTTAAGCATTATAAATCTCCTTTTATCAATAAAGGAACGGCGAAATTTCCGTTCCTTCGTTTTATCTATTGTGCCTTTACTGCGGGGATGTTATCCTCAACCATTTTTATGTGAGCACCGAGCGCCGTAAGCTTTTCCACGAGATGCTCATAACCGCGCTCGATATGGAGAATATCCTCAACCTCTGTTACTCCGTTCGCTGCAAGCCCCGCAATTACAAGCGCCGCGCCTGCACGCAAATCACACGCGCGCACCGGAGCACCGGTAAGCGAATCAACGCCCTCAACAACAGCGGTTTTTCCGTCAACCTGAATCCTTGCACCCATTCTGCGCAGCTCTTCAACGTACTGGTAACGGCTGTCCCACACACCCTCGGTAACGATACTCATACCGTTTGCAATAGTGAGAATAACCGTTGCCTGAGGCTGCATATCCGTAGGAAAGCCCGGATACGGAAGAGTTTTTATATTTGTATTGGAAAGAGGCTTCACTCTTCTTATCAGAAGCGAATCGTCGTGTTCCGTAATCTCTACGCCCATTTCAATAAGCTTTGACGTTATGCAGTCAAGATGCTTCGGGATAATGTTGCGGACAAACACCTCTCCGCCCGCTGCAGCAACTGCTGCCATATACGTTCCCGCCTCAATCTGGTCGGGGATGATCGTGTATGCGCCGCCTTCCATCTTCTTTACGCCGCGCACCTTAATAACGTCCGTTCCCGCGCCGCTGACATTTGCACCCATAGAATTGAGGAAGTTTGCAAGGTCAACGATGTGCGGTTCCTTAGCCGCATTTTCGATGACGGTTGTTCCGTCTGCAAGAACTGCCGCGAGCATTGCGTTCATCGTGGCACCGACGGACACAACATCAAAATATATCGAAGATGCAGAGAGCCTTCCGTGAGACTCTGCAATAACATAACCGTTCTGAACATCAACGGCGGCGCCGAGAAGCTTGAAAGCCTTCGTGTGCTGGTCGATCGGACGGTCGCCGAAATTACATCCGCCGGGCAGCGCGACCTGTGCCGAGCCGAAGCGGCCGAGAAGAGCACCGATAAGGTAATAAGATGCACGGATCTTTCTTGCCATATCGTAATCCGCACGTGTAGTACGGATTTTTGCGGCATTTATCTCAACACAATTACGATTTATAAGCCTGACATCCGCGCCGATATCGCGCAAAAGGTCAAGCATAAGCGTTACATCACGGATTTCCGGGATGTTTTCTATTCTGCATGTACCGTCGACAAGAAGAGCCGCGGGGATAATTGCAACAGCGGCGTTTTTCGCACCGCTTATGGTAACTTCACCGCGCAGCTTATGGCCGCCTTCTATAACATACTTCGTCAATGCCGGGCACCTCTTTTTCCAATCATACTCATTTATCATTCTGCCAAAAAGCAAGTGTTTTTAATCATAAA
>JAZLCV010000118.1:0-5127 GCA_045614365.1 Eubacteriales bacterium
GTTTCCGTTGTATCGCGCTATGTTTCTCTGTCACGGCGCGGCTCGGGTAACCTCGGTCTGTGTCCGTTCCACAACGAAAAAACGCCGTCGTTTCATGTGTCATCGGACAAGCAGTTTTTCCACTGCTTCGGCTGCGGTGCAGGCGGAGATGTTATTTCCTTTGTTATGAAAATTGAAAATCTGGATTTCCCGGATGCTGTGGCAAAGCTTGCCGAGTGGGCAGGGATGGAGCTTCCGCAATCTGACTACGGCTCCGGCGAGCGTAATCTTCGCCGCCGTGCCGAAGAGGCATGCCGTGATGCCGCACGCTTCTTCCACGAAAAGCTTCGTGAGGAAGACGGCAAGAAAGCGCGCGGATATCTTTTGGGGCGCGGTCTCTCCCCCGCAACAATAACGCGCTTTGGCCTGGGATATTCTCCCGATTCCTGGAGCGAGCTTTTAGATGCGCTCATCGCGCGTGGATATACAAAAGCAGAGCTTCTTGAAGCCGGTCTTATAATTACCAATGAAAAAGGTCGCGTTTATGACCGCTTCCGCGGCCGTGCAATGTTCCCGATAATAAACGTTCGCGGAACGGTTATCGGCTTCGGCGGACGTATTATGGGCGACGGAGAGCCGAAGTATTTAAACTCTCCCGAATCCGCAGTTTTCAATAAAAGAAAAAATCTTTATGCGCTGAATCTTGCAAAGTCAAGCCGCGCAGAATATATGATTCTTGCCGAAGGATATATGGACGTTATTGCACTGCACCAGGCGGGCTTTGACAGCGCCGTTGCCTCTCTCGGCACCGCGCTTACAGCTGAGCAGGCTCATCTCATTTCAAAATACAAAAGCCGCGTCGTTATTGCGTATGACTCGGACAAAGCAGGCCGCGCGGCAACCGAACGTGCTATTGAGATTCTGAAAAAAACAGGTCTGGATGTTCGGATAATTGTTATGACCGGTGCAAAAGATCCGGACGAATTTATAAAGAAATTCGGGCGTGATAAGTACGCAAAGCTTATCGAAAATGCGCTTCCCGCTGCGGAATACCGTCTTGCCTCCGCACGTCAGGAGCTTGACCTTTCAGATGACAAGCAAAAGGTTGCATATATAAAATCGGCTGTCAGCCAGCTTGCGCGGATGCAAAGCTCAATCGAGCGCGAAATTTATGCAGGCCGCGTTGCTAAGGAAACAAACGTCACACGCGATGCCATACTTCAGGAAGCAGAACGCGAGAGAAAACGCCTCATACGTGAAAAACGGCGTGAAGAGGAAAGAAAAATCCTCGACCCCGTAAGAGCAATTATGCCGAACGAGCGCTCGGAAAGGTATACAAAGCCTCATTCGGCAATCGCAGAAGAAGCACTTCTCACGGTGTGTATGTCCGATATGAAGCTCTGTGCAGCAGTTTCAGAGCGAATCTCCGGAAGTATGTTTTCGTCGCCACTGCTCGGACGCGCATTTGATATTGTCTGTGCACGCACCCGCGAAGGGCACGAAACGGATATGAGCGTTTTTTTCGAAAGCTTTTCAGAAAACGAAACCGCGCATCTTGCCGCTGTGCTTGCCCGCAATGCTGACAAGAGTGCGGATGCGACAGACGACTATATTGACATAATACAGGGCGAGAACATAAAAGGCGAGGGGAAATTAAGTGATGAGGCTATCCTCGCGGCCGCAGAATACTACAGAAAAAAGAAGGGGTTAAAAAATGGATAAGGAACAAAACGAAAAAGTAACATCCGCACAGGAAAAAAAGCAGATTCTCCGCGAGCTTATCGAAACAGGCAAAAAGCGCGGCAAGCTTTCACAGAAGGAGCTTATGGACGTTGCAGCAGAGCTTGAAATGAACTCCGATCAGATTGAAAAGCTTTACGACACGCTCGAACATCTCGGAATCGAGCTTCCGCTTGATGAATTCATTCAGGATCTTCCCCCTGAGGAGGATTTTCTTGATGATATCCCCGAAGACCTTGACGATATCGAAGAAATTCCCGAAGAAGAGCTGGTTGACAGCGCAGCGCTTATGGAAGGGCTTTCAATTGACGATCACGTCCGCATTTATCTTAAAGAAATAGGTAAGGTTGATCTTCTCTCTCCCGATGAGGAAGTTGAGCTTGCCGACCGTATGGCACAGGGCGATGAAAAAGCAAAGGTGCGCCTTGCAGAGGCAAACCTCCGTCTTGTTGTTTCCATTGCAAAACGCTATGTAGGGCGCGGTATGCTCTTCCTTGACCTTATTCAGGAAGGCAACCTCGGCCTTATCAAGGCTGTTGAAAAGTTTGACCACACAAAAGGATATAAGTTCTCAACATATGCAACGTGGTGGATCCGTCAGGCAATTACCCGCGCAATTGCCGACCAGGCACGCACAATCCGTATTCCTGTTCATATGGTTGAAACAATAAACAAGGTTATCCGTGTTTCCCGCCAGCTTCTTCAGGAGCTTGGCCACGACCCGTCTCCTGAGGAAATTGCAAAAGAAATGCAGATTCCGGTGCACAGAGTCCGCGATATCCTCAAAATTGCGCAGGAGCCGGTTTCCTTAGAGACACCAATCGGCGAAGAGGAAGATTCCCATCTCGGCGACTTCATCCCTGCAGAGGATGCACAAGAGCCTGCAGAAGCCGCCTCCTTTACCCTTCTGCGCGAGCAGCTTGTCGATGTTCTCGGCACGCTCACTCCGCGTGAGGAAAAGGTGCTCAAGCTCCGCTTCGGTATTGAAGACGGCAGAACACGCACCCTTGAGGAAGTGGGCAAGGAATTTAACGTCACGCGTGAGCGCATACGTCAGATAGAGGCAAAGGCTCTGCGCAAGCTCCGCCATCCCAGCCGTTCCAAAATGCTTAAGGATTTCCTCAACTAAACCGTTTTTTAATTACGAAAGGTCGAATTCAAAGTGAAAATAACCGATTCCCACGCACATATCTTTCCGCAAAAAATCGCACTTAAGGCAAGCGGTGCGACAGGAGAATTCTACGGTGTGGAGATGCATCACGACGGCATGGCGCATACACTCTCAGAAAAGCTTCGTGAAGCGGGAATTTCCCGTGCACTTGTTTGCTCTCCCGCAACAACTCCGCATCAGGTCGCGTCCATAAACGATTTTATCGCGGAAAAATGCAAAAAATACCCTGAGTTTTTCGGCGTTGCAACGCTCCACCCCGGTCTTCCCGATCCGGAGGATGAGATTTCGCGCCTTATCTCGCTTGGGCTTCACGGCGTAAAGTTCCATCCGGATTTTCAGCAATTCGCGATAGATGACGAACATATGTTTCCTACATATAAGGCTCTCGAGCGTGAAGGTCTTCCCGTGCTTTTCCACACTGGAGACAAACGATATGACTTTTCGGGTCCGCGCAGGCTTATGCGCGTGCTTGAAAAATTCCCGGACCTCAAATGCATTGCCGCGCATTTCGGCGGTTATTCCGAATGGGAGCACGCATGGCAGTATCCGAAGCACAAAAACCTGTACTTTGACACCTCCAGCTCTCTGTGGGTGATGAAACCGGATGAAGCGCTTGCGTTTATAGACAACTTCGGTGCAGAGCAGTTTATGTTCGGCTCAGACTTTCCTATGTGGACGCCCGAAGAAGAGCTTTCCAAGTTCCTCAACCTCGGATTGACACCGGAAATGAATGAACAGATACTCAACGGCACCTTTGAAGCTCTGTTCGGTATTGTATAACATATAATTTATAAGGAATATAACAAAATGTTTTTTGACACACATGCACATCTCGATGATGAGCAGTTTAGTCCCGACCGCGACGAGCTTATTTCCTCGTTTGCACAATCCGGGGTAACGCGCGTTCTCAATGCATCGAGCGATATGGAGTCGTGCTTTGAGACGGTGCGGCTTTGCAAAGAGTATGACTTTATTTACGGCGCCGTGGGTATTCACCCCGAGGCGGCAGACCGCTTTTGCGAGGATGACCTTGAAAAAATCGCTGAGCTTTCACGCGAAAAAAACATTGTCGCAATAGGCGAAGTCGGACTTGATTATTACTGGGACGACGTCACGCGCGATGTTCAGAAAAAGGTCTTCCGCGCGCAGGCAGCTCTTGCCGAACGGCTTTCTCTTCCTCTTGTCGTTCACGACAGAGAAGCTCACCGCGATACATTGGAAATTCTTAAAGAATTCCCATCACTTCGCGTTGTGTACCACTGCTTTTCAGGCAGCGCAGAATACGCACGCGAATTAGTGAAGCTTGGATATTACTTCTCATTCGGTGGCGCGGTCACGTTCAAAAACGCGCGTCATTCTCACGAAGTTCTCCTTTCCGTGCCTCACGAGAGGATAATGCTTGAAACGGACTGCCCGTATATGGCGCCCGTGCCATACCGGGGAAAACGTAACCATCCGGGATATATTCCGCATATTGCCGCAAAAATTGCGGAGCTATGGAATACCACGCCCGAAGATGTCGGCAAAATAACTACCGAAAATGCACTTAAATTTTTTAACATCAAAGAATAAGAGGATAAATCATGAGTAAAAAACCTTTCAAATTCCGCATAGGTATGCGCAACATAAAAACAGCAATCGCCGCAACTCTCTGCGCCTTTGTGTATCTGTTTATTGACCGTAATCCGACCTTCGCCTGCATCGGTGCTATATTCGGCACCGGATATGATATGGGCGATTCGTGGCTCAACGGCGGCAACCGCCTCTTCGGCACGATTATCGGCGGTGTTATCGGGATGCTTCTTTTCCGTCTGTATCTTGTTTTTTGTCCCGACGGGGAAGTCGGTCTTCTTATGATGCCGTTTCTTTTCGTCGGCGTTATCGCGCTGATTATCGCGTGCCAGTTCTTCCGCTGGCCGGGCGGCATCCAGCCGGGCGGGGTTATCTTAAGCATCATTCTCTTTACGCAAAACGATGCTGCGGCATACATTCCTTACTCCCTCAACCGTATGCTCGACACGGCAATCGGTGTTATCGTGGCGCTTCTCATAAACCACTTCTTTCCGAGAGAAAGACTTGTAAAAATCCTCTGCGCTCTGCATCTGCGAAAGCCTGAAAAGGTTGCGGAAAGTGCGGAAAAGTAAGATTATAATTGCACATAAAAAACGTACAGATAATGATAATCTGTACGTTTTTTTCCTATGTGGTGCGAGCACGCCTCTACGCCGAGTTCTGTC
>JAZLCV010000119.1:0-5226 GCA_045614365.1 Eubacteriales bacterium
TTACTCTCTGCCTTTGGGGTGAGGATTGATTTACTCTGCGCGATTCGGCATACTTCTGCCGAGTCTTTATATCAACTCGTTTCTGTGTATCTGTTTTGGTCTTTATCTTTGCCTCTTCCATTTTCGGAGCTTCAATAGAAGTCCTTTCCGGCTCTTGAGTTTGTATCCGTTCTTCTTTCTGTTTTACCTGAATCTTATCCTTTACATACTCCCGACGGGCATTATCTCGCATTGTATCTTCCGGTGCTTTTAATTCAGGCAAGCTTTCCTCTTGTGGCACATCGGTGTTTTCTCTCTGCCGTTTAAGATATTCTTCCTTCTTCTTAATCTGATTCCGCCCGTGCTTTCGGATTCTGTTCTCAACCACAGCACGACTACCGCTTCGTATTTTGTCAACCGTAGTTTCAGCCGCAGATTCAACGGTTTCGGCAGTTTCAGTATCGGCTTTCTTGTTCTCGCGCTGTTCTTCCTTTTCGCGTAATAGTTTCTTAAGCTTTGCATCCTTCGGGTATAACCGCTTTCCCGAAACGGCGCTCGATTTAATGCTGTCCTTCGTCTTAATCTTAACTCCGTCAGTTTTTTTCTTTATATCCGCCATTATATATCACACCTCTTCCTTTATACAAAAAATATCGGCAGCAAGAATGACAAAACATTCTCGCCGCCGTATTTATTTATCCTCCATTTGGTTTTGTCGACATGAGTCCGTAGAGCTCCGTATCACGCGGAAAATCGTTCACAAACGGAACTATCGAACCGCCGACTTTAATCAGGCCGCCGCGTTCGTTATATGACTGAGCTGTGTGTCTGAAATATTGAGAAGATCCGCAAGCTCGCGTCTGTCAGACGGTGACTGATTGAGCATCAAAAGAAACTCACTGTTTGAGAGCATCCCTCGCGCTGTTTCATTACGCAGGCAATCCTCAATGTTCTGTGTTATACCCGTCAATAGCCCACCGTATTTCCTAAATCTCTTCCACGCCTTTAAGAGAAATTCCGCACTGTATGGATTCTTAAAGAGCAAGTGAGCTTCGTCAATATATACTCGTGTGTACTTTCCGTGCCTACGGTTTGCCATAACACGGTTCATTATGTTATCGAGCATAATGAGAAGTCCTATCGACTTCATCTGGTCACCAAGCTCCAGTGTGTCATAGCAGATGATGCGACGGTTAACATCGACATTGCTCTCGTGTGCAAATGCGTTAAGACTTCCCGTTGCAAACATCTCAAGAGAAAGCGCAAGACTGTGCGCTTCAGGTTCACTTTGTCGGAGCAGCTCGTTTCTGAAATCAACAAGTGTCGGCATCCGCGTTGTCTTTCCGGATATGTAGTCACTGAACACGTTTATCGTACATCTGTCGATTATAGATTTTTCCATAGCTCCGACGCCTACACCGAAATGCGTATCGCCGTTTTTGAGCAGCTGATCAAAAAGTGAAATAAGAAACTCCGACTTTATCGACACCGGGTTTTCTTCTCCGAAGATGTCCTTATCTATCTCCACAGCATTTATGTGATGAAGCGATGATGCAGAGAGCTTTACCACTTCACCGCCAAACTTTAACACAAGCGGACCGTATTCACGCTCGGGATCTATGATGATAATATCATCAGGCGAAAACAAAGCCACCATAGCCATCTCCATCTTTGACGCAAACGATTTACCCGAACCTGAAACACCGAGAATAAATCCATTACCGTTCAGAAGAAGTTTTCGGTTGCACATAAGAAGATTATGCGATATGGCGTTTATGCCGTAGTACAACCCGCCCTCATCTATTATCTCCTGCGTCTTATACGGAATCAGAACCGCTGTACTCTCCGTTGTTAGAGTTCTCACAGCATCTATCTTAATAAGTCCATACGGCAGTACGGTATTCAGTGCATCCTCTTGTTGGAACTTAAGTGTAGCGAAGGTCCAAAAGAACTTTCGACCAATGGACATAAGTGTTTCGGTATCGTTGTTAAGCTCATCAAGAGAATCTGCTATGTGCACAAGCGTAACTACTGCATACATCATACGTTGGTCACGGGTGGTTATATCATCAAGCAGTTCTTTTATCTCTTTTCGCATCTGTTCCATATCGTATGGTACGTTTGCAGAAAAGTTGTTGTTCATATTGTGCTTATTCTGCCACTTGGTTATATCCGTTTCAACTGCAAGCATCTTTTTCTGAACAAGCTTTATTGCAACATCCGTAGGCATCGGCTGAACATCAACCGAGAGCATCATATTACGGGAAAAGTCCGTCAGGTTTGAAAACATTTCGTCTTTCAGAAATGTGGGAAAGTCCTTAAGGAAGATTACCCTTGCAACCTTACCTCCGATACATATATGGTCACGGCGAAACTCTATACTGTCCGGACATATGCCGTCCTTGAAATGGACACCTCGCACCATTGCTTTTTTCAGGTCAAACTCAAATACTTCTTTATCCTGAGGTCTGAAGAAATCACGAAACACCTGCAACCGTTCCTTATACTCAAGCTCCGTTATCTTTGAACCGAGCCTTGCAAAATCCGCCGTAAGGTCGTTGCCTACACGGGTGAAGAAAGACTTCGCTTCTTCGATGTTCTTTTTCTCTGTCGATACCGTTATGTATTTATCGTGGACTATGCTGTTACTCTCCTCCATTTTGGAATGAAGAAGTTCAACAAGCTCACGTTTATACTGTTCAAATCTCTCGTCCCCGTTTGATGCCACCATCTGCTTTATAACCTCGTTACCGAGCGTTCTGTTATATATGCTTATCTTTGTGAACGCATCAGTCGGAAGCCCGTTCAGTATTGCAGAGTGCATCAGAAACATCTGTTCCTTATCATCGTCCGATGCAACATCATAGTTCACATCAGAAAACCGCCTCCCATTATTTTAAGTTCCGAGCATTTCTTTTATCAGTTTATCCGAGCCTTTTATGAGCCCGACAAGAACGAGCATATTGAATGCAACCTCACCGATGTATTTCCATATCATCGTTACCGTTGTTATGCTTGTATCGAGTGTTGGTGTACTTGCACTTGAAAACGCAGAGAAGATGATACACGCAAGAACGATAACCGCACCCTCAAGGCACACTCCGACATACGACTTTACAAAGCTTTTTCCCATTTGCGACACACCTTCTCCCGCAAATGATGAAAGCGGTACGGGTGCGATTGCAGTGTACATATACAGACGGAAAAAGCGACCGTAGACCGACATTATCATAATGAACGACATGATAATGATGAAAAGACTGCCGAGGATTGTTACGAGCCACAATGGTATGCTTGCCCAGAACCCGGCTTCTTCGACCGCTGTTTCTATTGCAGACGGCAGAGTTACTGCTGCAGAGCCTATACCCCCGAGAGAACCGGCGATCTGCTCGACAACTCCGCCGCAGATGGTATACAACGTTACCATCAGATCCATTGCATATGTTATTGCAAGCTTTGCCGCGACAAATCGGATAAAATGCCGCAGGGCGTATTCCGGGCGTTGAAAATCGCGGAAGCTTGCCGTGCTTTTGAATATACTCATAGCAAAAAAGAGAACTAACAAGCCATAGCCTATAGCTTGCAGTCCTCCGTTTATGGTTACAACTATATTCCAAATTGCACCGCCTTTAAAGCTCTGCGGTGAGGTCGTGACGAGCGACCAGCTCTCTGCCATTTTTCCGTTCCATGTATTAAATCCGTTTTGAAGATTCGCCACTATCCAGTTATCACTCAATGTTCAATCACCTCCGATGAATGCACAAAAGCCACCGCTTATATAAAGCGATGGCTTTTGTGGTTAGTTATTATTTCATTTTAAACAGGCTGCCGTGCAGCAATATACATATCTATGTCGTTTATGATGTAGTTTGTTCCTGTTGTATGCAATGCTTCAAAGCAACTTACGATATATTCAGACACGCCGTATTTTTGAAAAATTTCTATCGCCTGCTTTCCGGTCAGGTTCTTTGCCGACTTATATTGTTCTATGCAAAAAACGAGAAAGTTACCTTCTTTGCTCATACAATCACGCCTCCTCAGGAAAAATGAGAACCCCGTTTTTCTGTTCTTCATCAAACATATTAAACAGTGTCAACGGACTTAAGTGCCACAGTTTGGTTTCTTCTTGCTCAAGCTTTTCGTATACTTTCGATGCGTAAAACTTATCAAAAGCTTGAATTTCATCAAGATTATAGTTTTCAGTAATTAATTTGACAACCTTAGGAACGATGAGAATAAGCATTGATTCAAACTTTTTCTTATCCATCAGAATTCCTCCTCCGAAACCGTACCGACAAATTTAAGATATGACAATGCTTTTTCCGATGTGAATACCATTTGGTCATACAGTTCTTTAATCTTCAGTGCTTCAAGTGTCTGCTCTTTAGTGATCACGCCCGACTGATAGAGTGTAAAGGTCGTATATACATCATCATTTGCAACGGGACCGTAAATTATGTCATAAATCTTCCCGTCATAATTTCCGGAGCGGTTTTCAGAAACAAAGTTGAGCCATTCTTCATTTGCAGAAAGGAATCTCAAAACAGAGCAGTCAGCAAATGCTTTATCGGTATCAATCTCATAAATGCTGACAGTTCGCTTTCCGGAATTGGTTCTTCTTACTACCTTTTCAGCAAAGCTGATTGCCTGAATCTTATTAGTCGTTGTGTAAAAGCCAAACCCGAAATCGAGAAATCTGTTCTGAACAATAAGCTTCGGCGATGAAACTTCCAGATTACTGCCGTGATATACCAACATCTGCTTTTTCTCCTCCTGACACCATTTATCTGTATATATTATACCGCAATTACAACAAAAGGTCAATAATCATATCTGTTACGCCATAATCAAATCAAGAATATCCTTTGCAAACGCGATTATGACACCGCCGAAGAAGGTCAGAAATCCGTTTGCACGCTGTGAGGCATCGTGTGATTTTAAGGACAAGCCTATCTGCACGATACCGAACGCAAGGAGAATCAGCCCTATCGTCTTTATCGCAGAAAAGATAAAAGTCGAAAGGTTGTTTATTGCTCCCAACGGGTCTGATGCTGCAAACGCACTTCCCGATGCTATTGATAATATCACAGCCGATATCATGAGTACATTTTTCGTCTTACGCAATATATTCTGCGCCTTTTGTATTTTCTTTTTCATGGTTATTTTTCCTCCTTTTGTTCCAAAACTTCAAGGTTACTTAAATCGTCGGATAATTCAAACGACAAATCACTGCGCAGGTATTTATCG
>JAZLCV010000120.1:0-16044 GCA_045614365.1 Eubacteriales bacterium
GACCAAATTTCGGATGCAATTCTTGATGCTATTATTGCTAATGATAAAAATGCCCGAGTTGCGTGCGAAACTATAGTAACAACCGGAATGGCGCTCGTTATGGGTGAAATATCCACTAACTGTTATGTAGACATTCCGTCCACGGTCAGAAAAACAATTGAAGACATCGGATATAATAACCCCGCAATAGGATTTGACGCCAGAACCTGTGCTGTCCTTACTTCAATTGACGAGCAATCCGCAGATATTGCGTTAGGAGTTGACAATTCCTATGAGTTCAAAGGAGCTTCCGGCGACATTGCGGACAAAATAGGTGCAGGTGACCAGGGAATGATGTTTGGTTATGCTTGCAACGAAACAGATGCCCTTATGCCAGCGCCTATCACATATGCACATAAGCTTACAAAGCGCCTTGCTGATGTCAGAAAATCCGGGGAGCTTGACTTTCTCTGCCCCGACGGAAAAGCCCAGGTTACATTTGAATATGACGGAAACAAAGTTGTACGCTGTGATACAATCGTTGTATCAACTCAACACTATGATACGATTTCCCTCGATGCTCTCCGCGATGCAGTAACAAAGAGCGTCATATTACCTGTTATGCCCGAAAACCTTATTGACAGCAATACTAAATTCCTGATAAACCCAACCGGAAGATTTGTCATCGGCGGTCCCCAAGGTGACTCAGGTCTTACAGGAAGAAAAATAATTGTAGATACTTACGGCGGCTTTGCACGTCATGGCGGCGGTGCTTTTTCCGGCAAAGACCCCACAAAAGTTGACCGCAGTGCAGCTTATATAGCGAGATATATCGCAAAGAATATCGTTGCAGCCAAACTCGCAGAGCGCTGCGAAATAGAACTAGCATACGCTATTGGTGTTGCAAATCCGGTTTCAGTATTCGTCGACACTTTCGGAACAGGTGCTGTAGAAGATGATAAGCTTGCAAAAATTGTTCTCGAAAACTTCGATATGCGCCCGGTTAAAATCATTGAACAATTTGACTTACGCCGTCCGATTTATAAAGCAACCGCTTCGTACGGACATTTCGGAAGAACGGACATTTCCCTTCCGTGGGAAAAAACAGATATGGCAGATAAGCTTTCTGCGTACATTAAATGATTAAACAATTTCAATAATAATCCACACGCACACCGCCGGTAGTTTTCGTTATCCAACAAAAAACAGAACGATTTAGATGACATTCTAAATCGTTCTGTGGCTCTATAATAAAAGTTGGGGTAACCAAATAGAGCCTACGAAAAATAATTAAAAAAATAATAAAAAAGTAGAGCATATTTGGAAGAAATCCGTTAAAATGGAAATGTCTAGTAACCATGAACGGAGAACCAAATATGCTCTACAAACATTTTACAGAAAAACTGCTCGGATTTCAAGAGGTAAATATCACAAATATAGAATCAGATTGTAATGATACAATAGATGTGAGACTGAAATAAAAAAAGGTATAGAAAAAAGCGACTGAGTAAGTTAGAATAAAGTTACCACACCCAAACTAACTGAAAGGAACTCAAACGCTATGGGTATTGTAACACAGAAAGAAACACAAAACAAGAGGTATTTACCACATGAGCTGACAACAAAGGTAAAAGCAGTACAGCTCTATCGCAGAGAGAAAGACATTAGTTTTGTTTGCCGGCGTATTTACATATTTTTTCTCATAAACAAGTCAACAATGAGCAGGCAGCCGCCTGACGACGACTGCCTGTCTAATCACTTTTCATTTTAACTCTTCACCCCAACTATTGACAAAGGTGCCTTTTATGTGGAAGTTCCGAATAATTTAGATGCCATATAGTAAATGAAAACGTTCGCTTCTCTCACGATGAAACCCAAACAAGCTTAAATGAAATCAAAGCATTGCGGCTTCGATGAAATTAAATCCTTCTTCTTTTTGTCCACCGAAGGCGATTTCATCTGCAAAGCAGATTTATTCCGTCGAGAGACGGATTTAACTGAAAAAAGCACCGACAAAGTCGATGCTTTTTCTGGAAGAGCCGAATGGTTTAGATGCATATAAAAATAGCTTTGCATAAGCAAAGCAACCATTTCTCTTCTCTATTCTCTTTTATCTCTTATCTGGAAACGACAATTTTTTAGTGAAAAGTGAAGAGAGAATAGTGAAAAGATAATAGTACAAAAGAAACGACAACTTTCTTGTCGAAAATTGTCGTTTCTTTTTGGAGGCGCCACCCAGATTTGAACTGGGGAATCAGGGTTTTGCAGACCCATGCCTTACCACTTGGCTATGGCGCCATATAAGTTACGACAGGAACGTGCGTGCTCCTGTCGTAAAAGATGGAGCGGAAGACGAGATTCGAACTCGCGACTTTCACCTTGGCAAGGTGACACTCTACCACTGAGTCACTCCCGCATATGGTGCCTCCGGTCGGAATCGAACCAACGACACGGGGATTTTCAGTCCCCTGCTCTACCGACTGAGCTACAGAGGCAAAGACTGGCGACCCGGATGGGGCTCGAACCCACGACCTCTAGCGTGACAGGCTAGCGTTCTAACCAACTGAACTACCGGGCCGTATGTGGTGGGAACAACAGGGCTCGAACCTGTGACCCCCTGCTTGTAAGGCAGATGCTCTCCCAGCTGAGCTATGCTCCCACAACTTTGTCGCCAGTCACAAGCGACTTTAATAGTATACTAAATTTCTTTCCAAATGTCAAGCAAAATTTTGAAAAAATTTTTCTGTTTTTTTCTTATTTTATAAAAAGTTATGTTTTTCTTGCAATTTTACCGAAAATATGGTAAATTTATGTCCAGATAATTTCTCGTCTGAAAAAAATTTTTCTATTTTAATCTTTACATTATATTTTATTATTTACAAAAACAAAAAAATGTATTAAAATACTATATAGAGACAAGGAGGGATGAACAAATGTTTGACAATACACAAAAGTTCGTCTTAAAAAAAGATCAGGACGATGAGATGAAATTCATCCTGACAGAAATCTATGACGCGCTAAAGAGCAAAGGTTATAATCCGATCAGCCAGATTGTAGGATATATCCTTTCAGAAGACCCTACCTATATTACAAACCATAACAATGCTCGCAGTCTTGTCCGCAAGCTTGATCGTGACGAGCTTCTCCACACGCTTGTCCGTCATTACTTATCAGACTAAGTCTGCAAATATCATTTAAATTCAGGAGGATAACCATGGCATCAGCAAAAAAAGAAGAAAAGGTTCTGACATACAAAGGACGTGCACTCACAAGAAAAGATAAGGTTCTCTATTATGGAAGTATGGCTGACAAATACATCATCATGCTTCAGATAACCGATTCAAAGGCTCTTGACGACATTGAGCTTGCAACCCGTGTTTCGCTTCAGCTTCAACTTACCGATCCGACGATAAAGTCAAAGGACAGAATAGTAAAGAAAACCGAAACAGATGGTCTTTACCAGGCAATGGATATTGCTGCAATTTGGCTTGAGCGTGCTCTTAAAGGTGCATAACTAAGAACTGTTACCTGCGGAATTTCCGCAGGTTTTTTCATCTTACAATCCATTTTGTACATATTATAATAAATTTCGACAAAACTTTGTATATTATGTCAATTGAAATAGCCCCTGCCGCCGTGATAACATATATGTAATAATTGCCAAAAGGCAAGATAGAGGCGCATCAAACAAGAGTAACTGTACTTTTTCAGGAAATACTGTACAGTGAAAGGGTTTGATGCCGAAGTGATTTCTCGTTGCCTGAAACGGGGCATCGCTGGGACGGTGTACAATATACACCGTACTGTCACGGATGTGGAGCGCTATCTTCAAAATTACGTAATTTTATGTGAGGTTGTGAAGCTGCGTTTTTGCGTCACAGCCTCTATATTTATTTAAGGAGGGTGAATTATGATTCACTTAAGAAAATCGCGCGTTCTCGCTATTCTCGCACTCGCGGTGATGCTTTTGCTTACCGTATCCCCATTCGCTGTCGCGGCTGACATCGACCTCACTGATGCCGATGTCGCATCCGAATATCTCGACAGCTACTCCGATAACGTCGGAAGTGATCCGGACTTTGGCGAAAATCTCGCCAAAGCACTTGAAACAAAGCGTGCCGATATCCCGGCATATTCAACATGGCTTTCGCTTCTCCCGCCGATTATCGCTATTGCACTTGCTCTTATTACAAAGGAAGTTTACTCTTCCCTCTTTATTGGTATAACAGCGGGCGCACTTATGTATGCTAAGTTTAACTTCTCAGCAACGATTGACCATCTTTTTGTTGACGGTTTTATTGCTTCAATCGCAGATTCCTACAACATAGGCATACTTATATTCCTTGTTGTTCTCGGCACAATCGTTTCTCTCATGAACAAATCCGGCGGTTCTGCTGCATTCGGGCGCTGGGCATCAACGCATATCAAGTCCCGCTTCGGTGCACAACTTGCAACAATTGCGCTTGGTATTCTCATTTTTGTTGATGACTATTTCAACTGCCTTACCGTTGGTTCTGTTATGCGCCCTGTATCAGATAAATTCAAGGTTTCGCGTTCAAAGCTTGCTTACCTTATAGACGCAACAGCAGCTCCGATATGCATTATTGCCCCGATTTCTTCGTGGGCAGCTGCAGTTGCAGGATTTGTTTCAGAAGACCAGATCGGCGGTCTTGAGCTCTTTATAAGAGCTATTCCCTATAACTTCTATGCAATTCTCACCATCGTAATGATGCTTACTCTTGTAGCAATGAAGTTTGATTACGGCCCAATGAAGAAGCATGAAGAAAGCGCACTGAAGCTTAATGCTATGAACGGTGATGTCTTCTCTGCTGATGAAAAAGAAATGCTCCGTCAGGTTGAAGAAGCCGATGTAAACAAAAACGGAAGTGTTTGGGATCTAGTTGCTCCGGTTGTCGTTCTTATCGCAGGATGCCTGCTCGGCCTTCTCTATTCCGGCGGTTTCTTCTCCGGTGCAAGCTTCATCGACGCATTCTCCGGTGCAGATGCTTCTCAGGGGCTTGTATTCGGTGCATTTGCAGGCCTTATTTTCTCCGTAATTTACTTTATGTGCAGACGTGTTCTTAAGTTCCGTGATTGCATGGATTCTCTCCCCGAGGGCTTCAAAGCAATGGTTCCGGCCATCATGATCCTCTGCTGCGCATGGACTCTTAAGACCATGACAGACAGCCTCGGTGCAAAAGTCTTTATCGCTGAGTTTGTTCGAGTCAGCGCAAGCTCAGTCATCCCGCTTCTCCCGGCAATTGTATTCCTTATCGGTGTCGGTCTTTCCTTCTCAACAGGAACATCATGGGGCACATTCGGTATTCTCATTCCAATTGTCCTTGCCGTGTTTGGTGGCTCCATCAGCAACGAAATTGCCATCATCGCAATTTCCGCATGTATGGCAGGCGCAGTCTGCGGCGACCACTGCTCACCGATTTCTGATACTACCATTATGGCATCTGCCGGTGCACAGTGCGACCACTTAAATCACGTTTCGACTCAGTTACCTTACGCACTGACCGTTGCCGGTGTATCATTTGTTTCCTACCTCATTGCAGGTTTTGTAAAGAACATCTGGATATGCCTTCCGATTGCAATTGTTCTTATGATTGTTACACTTGTCGTCATCAAGGCTATTACTAACAAAAAGAGCGCATAAATAAGATTAATACATTGAGGGTACGACAGCTTGGTCGTACCCTCTTTGCATTTCTATGTACAAAACAGTTAAAAAAAACAAGAAAAAAGATAAATACAAAACTGGTAAATCATTGTATAATATCGGTAGTTATACTGATTTGTCATATGAGGAGAGTCTGTAATGAACATAAATAAGCTGTTGCAATATAACGGAACAAGTCCGTATCCTGAAGATATTGATAAATACTGGGATGAATCTGTTTCCGAAATGAAAAAAATTAATCCGAATGTTGAGCTTATAAAGGTTTGGGATTTGCCCACGGTTGAGTGCTTTGATATGTATTATACCGGAGTTGGAGGTGCGCGTATTCACGCAAAGTTTGCGCGTCCAAAGAATATAAAAAATCCGACAGGTGCAGTTATTATGTTCCATGGATACCACGTAAGATTCCCGGAATGGCTCCGTCTTTTATTCTTCGCCGGGCAAGGGTTCTGCGTTGCTGCAATGGATTGCCGCGGTCAAGCAGGACTTTCGGAGGATAACCTTTCCTGCATCGGAACAACGGTCGAAGGACACATTATACGGGGTGCTTTTGAAGCTGATCCAAAAAAACTTCTTTACCGCAGCATTTTCCTCGATGCAGCAGAGCTTGCAGGTATCGTTGCAGATATGGACTGCGTTGACGCGAATCGACTTTACACCTTTGGCGGTTCTCAAGGAGGTGCAATTTCCCTTGCGTGCGCATCCCTTGAACCAAGAGTAAGCAAAGCATTCCCCTACTGCCCCTTTTTGTGCGACTACAAAAAAGCATACGAGCTTGATGCTGTTGCTTTTGTTGAAATACAACAGTATTTCACGCGAACAGATCCGCGCCACGAAACCGAAGATGCTCTTTTTGAACGACTAGGGTATATCGATATTCAAAATCTTGTTCACAGATTAAAAGCCGATGTTAAAATGGCAGTCGGACTTAAAGATACGTCCTGCCCGCCCGAGACACAGTTTGCAATGTTCAACAAAATCCCGACAAAAAAAGAATACATATTATATCCAGACTATGGCCACGCAGATTATCCCGAAGTATTTGATCTTGCCCTGCGTTGGTTTTTAGAGGAATAAAAGAAGGTAAAAAATCAGGTATGACACGAAGCTCATGTCATACCTGATTTTTTCTGTTTTTTTATTTCCAAGCTGTGCTACTTTCTGTTCTTTTATCACGTGCCATAAGCTTTACAAGCGATTCTTTTGCGTCTGCACCTTCAAAGAGAATTCTATAAACCTCACGTGTGATTGGCATTTCTATACCAACGCGCTCTGCAAGCTGAATTGCAGACTGGGTTGCATAATACCCCTCTACCACTGCACCGATTTTCTCAAGTGCTTTGTCGGTAGGCGTTCCTTCTCCGATAAGAATACCTGCACGGCGGTTTCTTGAGTGCATTGACATACACGTTACTATAAGATCGCCCAGTCCTGCAAGGCCGGAGAATGTTTCTTCCTTTCCGCTGAGGGCAAGCCCGAGACGTACCATTTCTGCAAGTCCGCGCGTCATAAGCGCCGCTTTTGAATTATCACCAAGTCCAAGGCCGTCACAAATCCCCGCGGCAAGAGCCATAACATTCTTAAGTGCAGCACCGAGCTCTACACCGATAATATCATCAGTTATATATACGCGGAAATTTTCGTTCATAAAAACATCCTGAACAGTTTCCGCGGCTTTTTTCGAGCGCGAGGTTGCAATTATTGCAGTAGGCACACCACGCCCGACTTCTTCCGCATGAGAAGGGCCCGAAAGGACAACTATCTCGCAGTTCGCAGAAATTTCTTCTTCGATGATCTCGGAAAGGCGCTTTGATGTTTCTTTCTCGATACCTTTTGCGACATTGACAACTATATGCTTGTCTGTAATATACTGCGAAAGCTTTGCAGAGGTTGAACGAACAGCAAATGACGGAACTGCCATAACAACGATTTCAGCATCTTTTGCCGGGCCTAAATCATCCGTGCATTTAAGGTCTTCCGGAAAGAGAACCCCCGGAAGAAACGCCCTGTTTTCACGATCCGCCGCAAGCCTTTCGTACTCTTGTCTTTCAAATGACCACAATGTAACATCGTTTCCGTTTTTCGCAAGCATTACGGCAAGAGCTGTTCCCCAACCGCCGCTTCCGACTACAGTAATTTTCATCTCAAAAATCTCCTTTTACTGTTTTAATACGGTTATTTCTTTTTTAAGCTGAGTTTGTTTTCTGTTCCGGTTGCGAGCCGTTTTATATTCGCGCGGTGCAGATATGTCACAAACACCGCAACAAACAGTCCGAAGAATATAAACTTCAGATTATCGGCACCAATACCGTGGAAAAGCGCAAACTGGAACGGTGCTGTGCACACAGCGACTATCGAACCGAGTGATACATATTTAGTTATTGCAACGACAACAATGAAAACAATTATTGCAATAAGCGATATACGCCAGTCAATACACCACGCTACCGTTGCGGTAGACAAGACACCCTTTCCGCCGCGGAAACCGAAATATACAGGAAAAGAATGTCCAAGAATACATGCAATTCCCGCAAGAACCTGCGCTGTACCGATATTATAATCCCCCATAATAGGCTTTATAAGGAGCATTGCTACAACGTTTTTGAGAATATCACCCAAAATAACGAATACGGTTTTGGACCATCCCATAACACGGAGTGCGTTCGTTGTTCCTGCGTTTCCGCTGCCGAATTTTCTTATATCATTTTTCATGGTAAGGCGCGACACAATAATCGCTGAATTAAGACTTCCAAGAAGATATGCAAAAACAACGGTGACAGCACATCTGATTGCAAAATCCATCTTAACCATTCTCCCCTTTCTGCCTTATGATAACACGAATCGGAGTACCTTCAAACCCAAAGACCTCGCGCAATTTATTTTCAAGGTAACGCTGATATGAAAAATGGAACAGTTTTGCATCATTGCAGAAAATGACGAAGTTCGGAGGACGAACGCCCGTCTGGGTAATGTAATACACCTTAAGCCGTTTACCGCGATCTGTCGGCGGCTGAACTCTTGCAACCGCATCGGCAAGAACGTTGTTGAGCATCCCTGTTGTGATACGCTTTGAGCTTTCGGCATAAACAGAGTTTATCAGTTCAAAAAGCTTTCCGACGCGCTGGCCTGTTTTTGCGGAAATAAAGAGAATCGGAGCATAAGTCATATATGCCAGATCTTTGCGAATTTTTTCTTCTTCCTTACGCAAGGTCTTATCGTCCTTTTCGACCAAATCCCATTTATTTACAACAATTATACATGCCTTTCCTGCGTCATGCGCAAGACCTGCAACCTTGGTATCCTGCTCCGTAACACCTTCTTGCGCATCAATCATAATAAGGCACACATCGCTTCTTTCAACAGCAAGAGATGCACGAAGAACGGAGAATTTTTCTATATCATCATTTACCTTTGACTTTTTGCGAATACCGGCAGTATCAATAAATACGTATTTCCCATATTCATTTTCAAACGACGAGTCAACCGCATCACGCGTTGTTCCCGCCATATCGCTTACAATAACACGCTCTTCTCCGAGAATTTTATTCGTCAGCGAGGATTTACCGACATTCGGTTTTCCGATAAGGGCAACCTTTATTCCTTCATCTTCCTCCTCTGCCTCATTTTCATCCGGAAAATATTCGATACAACGATCAAGCAAATCACCTGTACCATGACCGTGAACTGCAGATACGGCAATCGGGTCACCGAGGCCGAGGTTGTAAAACTCGTAAAACTCCGGTGGTGGAGTTCCTACTGTATCGGATTTATTTACAGCAAGCACAATAGGTTTATTCGAGCGGAGAAGCATGCTTGCAACATCCTGATCTGCCGCGGTAAGCCCGGTTTTCAAATCCGTCATAAACACAATAACATCGGCATTCTGAACCGCAATTTCAGCCTGATCACGCATAAATCGCAGAATCTCGCTATCCGTTTGCGGTTCAATTCCGCCTGTATCAACCAATGTAAAAGTTCTTCCTGCCCATTCACAATCAGAATACAGCCTGTCACGGGTTACACCGGGAGTATCCTCTACAATTGACATTCTTTTTCCGATAAGCTTATTGAAAAGCATTGATTTTCCGACGTTTGGTCTTCCGACTATCGCCACAACAGCCTTTCCCATTTATCCAAAACCTCCTATAGTGCAAGCATTGCCGCAAGAAGCTGTCCGCCGTCATTTTCGACCGGAACAACCGTTACACCAAGCTCACGTTCAACATCAGCTACGCTTATATCATCCAGAAAAACATTTTCACCATGACGTAACATTACGCTCGGGATAAGAAGCCTTTTTGCAAGCTTTTTACCGCGCAATGTTTCAATCAAATCACGCCCCGTTACAAGACCTGCAACGTCAATAGTTTCTCCGAAAAAGTTATTTTTCACCGCATAAACTTCTGCGCTGTCTATATTATCGCACTTTTCTTTCAATTCGTCAATCAATTTTCTTATAAAAGGTGCAGCAGAAACTCCGGTTGCCACACAAAACGCTCCTATATTCTTCGGGATATCGGTATAGTCAAGCGCATCGCAAAATTCTTCGTGCAGAAGCGTCATAAGACCTACACCATTATCAAGCTGAGGATATCCGTCGTAATAACTGTCTTCTGGAAGGCTTATTCCCGCCTTTATATACAACTCGTCCGCAGCATAAACAACACGGTCACCGCGTAAAGCCTTGGTCTTTTCACCTATTTCTTCAACGATACGTATAGTATGCGCAGCATTCTGAGGAGACATTGGCGTAAGAGGATACAAGCCGTCGCGATATTTTGTTATCCCCACAGGCACAACCGCTATACTTTCAATGCACTCACCAAGAGAAAGCATATCGGAGATAGAATTGCGCAAAATTTCCCCGTCATTAAGTCCCGAACAGACGACAATCTGGCAGTTGAGCGATATTCCGGCTTCCGTAAAGCGACGCATTATTTCAAAGCATTCTCCCGCACGCGGATTTCTGACCAGCTTTTTACGCACCTCGGGATCCGTCGCATGAACGGAAATATTAACCGGACTTATATGCATACGGATTATGCGGTCGATATCTTCCTCGGACAAATTTGTCAATGTGATGTAGTTTCCCAAAAGAAACGACATACGCGCATCATCATCTTTAAAGTAAAGCGTTTCACGCATTCCCTTTGGCATCTGATCAACGAAACAGAATACACAATTGTTTGCGCATCTTTTTGCTTTATCCATAAGATATGTTTCAAAGACGAGACCGAGATCTTCACCTTCGTCTTTTTTTACTTTTATCTTCTTGCGGGTAAGCTCTATTTTAAGGCGTTTATCATATGAATAAAACTTATAATCAAGCACATCACGGATTTTATGACCGTTTATCGAAACAAGCTCGTCCCCGGAGACGATGCCTGCGCGCTCTGCCGGGCTACCGACTTCTACCTCTTTTATATACGCACTCAAAAAATCACTCCCCGTCCTATAAGTTGATTATATAATACGTGCTGAAATTACAATATAAAAACAAGAGGAGGATGAACCATCCTCCTCTACCCTTTACCGAATTGAGAATTTGGCGAAATTAGTTTGCCGAATCAGCAGCGATAACCTCGCGACCGTTATATGTTCCGCAATTCTTGCAAGCTCTGTGTGAAAGCTTCATTGCTCCGCACTTCGGGCAAGCGCCGATTCCCGGAAGCGAAAGCTTCCAATGCGCATTGCGGTTCATGTCTCTCCTCGATTTAGAATGTTTTCTCTTTGGTACTGCCATGAGTGACACCTCCTTCAATATATAAAAAGATAATTTTATTCAGTCATCAAGCAACTGTGCAAGGATTTCAAGCCTTGGGTCAATCGACTCGTCCTTACAGCTGCATGCTTGCTCATTAAGATTTGCCCCGCACTTCTGGCAGAGCCCTTTGCAATCTTCGTGACAGAGATTTTTGCTTTCAAAACCGAGAATAAATACAGATACAGCGAGTTCAGAAATATCAAGCTCGTCTCCCTCACAGACGATGAAATCGTCTTCTTCATCCTCATTATCAAGATGATCAACAATGCAGGACTCAAACGGAACAGAGGTGATACGTGAAAACTCTTTTGTACATCTGTCGCAACAAAGATTGCGTTCTCCCTCAACCGTCATAGAAAGAAGGAGGACATCCGCACGGTTAACGATTTCACCGGAAACCGTTATCGGAGCGGCTACAGACGGCTCTGTATCAGAAATATCAAGCTTAAAATCAAACTGCTTTTCAGTTAAGCTTCCGTCGCGAAGTTGTTTAATATTAATACGCATATCAGACTCCATAACTGCGGCGTTATGACGCCACAAAATATATTATACGCTTTTCGATGCGGTTTGTCAACCCAAAAATATCTAAATTTTCAATGAATTTGTCAGATATTTACACCGTTTTGTATGCAAGCTGCCTTTAAGGTGTTTTTCATAAGCATTGTAATCGTCATCGGGCCAACGCCGCCGGGTACCGGAGTGATGAAAGAAGCTTTCGGTTCAACCGATGCAAAATCAACATCACCGCAGAGTTTTCCTTCTGCGTTTCTGTTTATGCCGACATCCATAACAACAGCACCTTCGGATACCATATCACCTGTAACGAATCCCGCTCTGCCAACTGCAGCAACAATTATATCAGATTCGCGAAGAATCTTTGCAAGATCCTTTGTCTTTGAATGGCAAATGGTAACTGTCGCATTCTTATGAAGCAGGAGCATGGACTGTGGCTTTCCCACAATATTTGAACGACCGATAACAGCTGCACGCTTTCCTGCAACATCAATGCCGTACTCTTCAAAAAGAGCCATTACACCAGCCGGAGTGCACGGGAGAAAATCAAAATCTCCTGTCATAATTTTTCCCACATTCTGCGGATGGAATGCATCAACATCCTTATCCGGACGGATTGCATTTATAATTTTATCCTCAGAAATGTGCTTCGGCACAGGAAGCTGAACAAGAATACCATTTATATCTTCTTTGTTATTGAGCTTGTCAATAAGAGCAAGGAGCTCCTCTTCCGTTGTTTCTGCCTGGAGAGCATATTCCTCACTGTAAATACCACACTCTGCACAAGCTTTTTTCTTGTTGTTTACATATGTACGACTTGCGGGATCATCACCAACGATAACAACAGCAAGTCCTGCTTTTATTCCCATATCGCCAAGCTTTTTTACCTTGTCGTAAACCTCTCCGCGAAGTTTTTTGGAAGTTGCCTTTCCATCAATTATTACTGCACTCATTTGTCTTTACCTCCGATTTTATTCTTTTGTAATTATATATAAGGACAACCGTTGCCACGATCGCCGTTATCAGTGCCAAAGCCTGAGATGTACGAATCCCTGTACCGAAGAAATACAGACTGTCGGTACGCAGTCCCTCTATTATCGCTCTGCCAATTCCGTACCAAAGAACATATAACCAGAAAACCTCTCCGTCAAAACAACGACGCTTTGAATAAAAGTGAAGAATCACAAAACCAGCCGTATTCCAAAGCGATTCATAAAGGAACGTCGGATGAACGCACGCACCGTTTCCTATCTGCATACGCCACGGAAGAGATGTCACACCACCAAACGCCTCGGCGTTGACAAAATTTCCCCATCGACCTATCGCCTGTCCTATCATAAGCCCCAAAGCACCGATATCAAGAAAACGTACAATGCTCATTTTCTTATATCGGCAATAAATATACGCACCCGCTATTGCTCCGATGACAGCACCATAAATAGCTATGCCACCTTCCCATACATATAGAACGCTGATGAGATTATCGCGGTATTTATCAAATTCGAAAATAACATAATATGCCCTTGCCGAAATAATCGCAAGCGGCACTGCCACGGTAAGCATTCCGCTTATGTTATCCTCAGACAGTTTAAACTCGCGGCTGCGGTGGAAGCCGTAAAACACAGCAAGAAGAAAACCCGATGCAATTATTATAGCATACCAATATATGGGACGTCCGAATATCTCAAACGCAACACGGGAAAGTGTAAACTCCAGACCTAACCCCGGAAACGCAATGTGATTTTTCACCGTTGACACCTACTTCCCGCTGACAACAGAAAGAGAAATTCTGTCTTCCTTAAACATCTTACCTATAAATGAGGAAACCTCGGATGCTGAAATCTCATTCATTATATCTATTGTATCAAGATAATCGTATCCTGCAAAGGTTGCCTCAACCTGTTCGTGACAAAGAGACTTAACTCTATCAAGCGAGCGGAGAGATGCACCTAAGTTTGCTTTCTTTATTCTGTTAAAATATCCGTAATCAATATCTAATGCAAGAGACTGTGCAGCCGCGTAAACTTCATCGAGAACTTTTTGCGGATTTCTGCTTTCTCCTGATATCATCATCGCAATACTTCCGGGTAAGATCATCGCTTCTGCATCAAATTCCGCACCGATATCACCATTGCTGTAAAGCTTTGCATAAAGGCGTGAAGACGGACCGGCAAGAACATCTGCCGCAAGCTCTGCCACAAGACGATTTCGCATCCCCTCGTCTCCAGTGGAACGAAGCATGCACTTTACACCTATTCCGAACAGAGGAATTGCTGTTTCCATCTTTTCTTCGACATACGCTCTTGCAACGTGTGACGGTTCACAGCCGTAGTCGCGCGCCGGGAGCGATATTTTTTCTCGGGAAAGCATAGACTCTGCCGTAGCAATAATCTTTTCTGCCGAAACATCCCCTGCAACGCAGAGAGTCATGTTTGAAGGTACATAGAATGTATTATAGCATTTAAACAGCGTTTCCCGCGTTATCTTGCTGATGCTTTCTACCGTTCCGATGATAGAATCTTTTGCCGGATGCACCGAATAAAGCGAGGACATAAGATTTTCGTATACTTTCCACCCGGGGCGGTCATTTACCATGCTTATTTCCTGACCGATAATCCCCTGCTCTTTTGCAACATTCTCAACCGTAAAATACGGTGATGTAACAAAATCAAGGAGAATTTCGAGGTTGTGCATAAACTTGTCTGTTCCGGAAAAGTGATATGCAGTCATAGTTTTGCCGGTAAATGCATTAGGAGATGCACCGTTTTTCGCAAATATCTGCAAAGCGTTGCCGCCATCCGGCTGTTCAAAAACCTTATGTTCGAGAAAATGCGCAACTCCAAGCGGTGAGGTATACTCACTACCATCAGCATTAAAGCTTATATCGACCGAACCGTAGTTGACCGCCAGCATTGCATAAGAACGGCGAAAACCAGGCTTCGGAAACACGCATATCTTAAGACCATTACCACAGGTATGCGATATCATTTTCTGATTACAGCTCGGGTAAGAGTTTTCTTTCATTTTCCGTTCCCTCCATTCCGGTCAGAAGATATGTTACCGACAGCACAATATTTTTGGCAACATCTATGATTTTTTGCCCATCAGCATTCTTTATCGCCGATGCAATCTCACGCGGCGTCCGCCCATCACCAAGAAGCGACGATCGAAGCCAGAAGGCTTCCATTGCATAAACGGAGTCCTCGGTTGTGAGAAGATCATCTATCATCGCTTTTTTTGCGTTGGTTATTTCCTCTTCCGATATATCACCGACAACACAGCTCTTAAACTCGCGCAGAATTGCCGTTTCTGCCTTTTGTGCATTCTTCGGATCAATACCGGAGTACATATACATAACTTTCTTAAATGAATCGAACATTGCACCCGTAGAATAACAGAGTGATTCTTTTTCACGGACATTATTAAACAGCTTCGATGAAGTTCCACCGCCCAGGACTGCAGCAAGAAGCTTTGCAAGATAAACGTCTTTCTCTTTCGTATACATACTTATAATGAGGCTTGCCTGTGCAATATCCATACGCTCACACACGCGCTTTTCTGCTTTATACTCCGGAGGATTTGATGAAAGCTTTGTTATCTTATCCCGCATACCGGATTTAAAAACTGACAAAACGGCACGCTCAATCTCATCATAGCTATAATTCCCGCAGAAGAAAATTTCGCACGGAAAGGACGAAATCATTTTCTTATAAAATTTAAAAAGCGCTTTATTGTCAACACATTCTGCCGCGTCCTCTGTGCCGAGTTCGTTAACGGCATACGGAGAATTCCCGAAAATACACTCATTCGTACGGCGAAGCGCATACGACATTTTGTTGTTTATTTCAGACTTTATTTCGTCGATAAGATTAGCTCTCTCACCGTCGGTATACTCATTGAGAAACGCACCGTCACGTGTTTTCGGGTCGAGAAGAATCTCACCAAGAAGCTTAATTGCGCCGGTAAGCATTTTCTCTTCCATATCAACAAAATCGCAGATAAATCCTGCGGAGGATATGTCTCCATATTTACGAGAAACAGGCTCTATGCGCGTACCGTACATATCATCAAGAGCCGCCGCAAGAGATTCCATATCCGG
>JAZLCV010000121.1:0-3288 GCA_045614365.1 Eubacteriales bacterium
GCAGATCCCGTAACGTCAAGCCAGGATTCGTCAATGCCGAACGGTTCGACGAGGTCGGTGTAACGCAGGTAAATTTCATTTACTATGCGGGAATATTTTGCGTAGTCCTTATAATGGGGAGGTACGAGAATGAGCTCCGGACATTTCTTTTGCGCCTGCCATATTGTTTCGGCAGTTTTCACGCCGAACGCTTTTGCTTTTTCGTTTTTAGCAAGGATAATTCCGTGGCGGTTTTCGGGATTTCCGCAGACGGCTACGGGATATTTGCGAAGCTCGGAATTACGCACCTCTTCAACCGATGCGAAAAATGCATTCAGGTCGCAGTGTAGTATGTGCCTGTCCATGGAAATCCTCCTTTCGGGATACTCTGTTATATTATATATTGTACCATAAATGTTTTTTCTGTTCAAGTAAAACAACCGTTCCGCGAGAGAGTAAGCGGAACGGTTGTTTTTGCCTGATTTAGTAGTTGCTCTGGTTGTTGTCGTTCTTATTCTGGCTGTTGTTCTGATTGTTTTTGTTCTGAGAGTTATTCTGGTTATTCTTGTTCTGCTGATTCTGCTGGTTGTTCTGATTGTTTTTGTTGTTCTGCTGATTAGACATTTTAATTCACCTCTTAAAATTTGTATCAGCACGAAATCACTTCGTGATGATGTATATATATTTTGCGCGGGTATGAGGTATTTATGCAAAAAAATAAAAATAAAATTTTTAAATAAACAGAAAACGTACCATCCTTTCGGATGTCATTTGTGTTATCCGTAAACGTACACAGGGGATCTACCCGCGGACTAAAAAGCGTGCCACCGGCACCCTTTTTGCGCTCTGCGGAGCGCCGTCCTGTTCGCTCCCTCACCGTCTCGCGTAACACTAAAACAGAAAACGTACCATCCGAAAGGTTGGTACGTTTTCTGCTTGGTGGAGACGGTGGGGATCGAACCCATGACCTCTTGAATGCCATTCAAGCGCTCTCCCAGCTGAGCTACGCCCCCAAATAACTATATAATTATATCCCGAATATATAATATTGTCAACTCTTTTTTTACTATTTGAAAAATTATTTGCGATAGAAAGTTTTTATGTTTTCTTTTTCGTGTTACCCAAGACACTTTCTCTCCGTCAATCTGCACGAAAAGAAGTTGTATAAAATGGCAAAATTCATTTTTAAAAACTATTGAACACCATTATAATTTGTGTTATGATATACTCGGAGTAATTTGGAAAATATAACGCTTTCGGAGAAAGAAAGGAGAATTTGCGTGAGTATTGACATTTTTACAATTTTTGAGCTTTTGGGCGGTATCGCCCTGTTCCTTTACGGAATGAAGGTTATGGGCTCGGGTCTTGAACGTGTTTCGGGAAGCAAGCTTGAGGGGATTTTAGAGCGCTTGTCAGACAAGACCTTCAAGGGCGTTTTGCTCGGTGCTGTTGTAACAGCGATTATCCAGTCCAGCGCGGCAACAACGGTTATGGTTGTCGGATTTGTAAATTCCGGAATAATGAAGCTTGCACAGGCAATCGGTATTATTATGGGTGCCAACATCGGTACAACCGCAACGGCGTGGATACTCAGCCTTACGGGGATACAGGGTGACAGCTTCTTTGTTCAGCTTTTAAAGCCGTCAAACTTTGCACCGCTTTTTGCGTTTGTGGGCATTGCGATGATAATGCTTTCAAAGAAAAGCAAGAAGCGCGATATCGGTTCAATCCTTGTCGGCTTCGGTGTTCTTATGGTTGGTATGAATACGATGATTGATGCCATGGAGCCGATAACAAGCCTTCAAGGGTTTGAGGATTTCCTGCTTATGTTCACAAATCCGATTCTCGGTATGCTTGCCGGTTTTGTGCTCACAACTCTTTTGCAGAGCTCGTCGGCATCAGTTGGTATTATGCAGGCGATGGCTGTTGCAGGTAATGTTACATACGGCTTTGCGATACCTATGATTCTCGGTCAGAACATCGGTTCGTGTACAACAACGCTAATCTCATGTATCGGTGCGAAAAAGAATGCTAAAAGAGCGGCTCTTGTCCATCTGTATTTTAACATTCTGGGCGTTATACTCGTATTCATTTTGTTCTACGGTCTTGATTTGTTCCTGGATTTCAGCTTTAAGTCGATATCAATGAGCGCAGTTGATATAGCCGTTGTGCATTCTATGTTCAATGTCTTTTCAACCTTTGTTCTTCTTCCGTTTTCAAAACAGCTCGGATATCTTGCAACGATTTCGGTACCTGATAACGCGCCTGAGGATGCAACGAACTTCCTTGATGAGCGCTTGCTCAACACGCCGAGCTTTGCTATTGAACGTTGTAAGGGCATTGCGTCCGAAATGGCGGCGCTTGCAAAGGAAACCTTCCGCGATGCTGCAGAGCTGATGTGGGATTTTTCCGAAAAGCGTGCGCAGGAGATTGAGGATGCCGAGGCGAGAATTGATACTTATGAGGACAAGCTCGGCACATATCTTGTAAAGCTGTCCGGACTTGGCATTTCCGAGACGGAAAGCCGTGAAATTTCAAGACTTCTTTACACAATCGGAGATTTTGAGCGAATAGGCGACCACGCCGTAAACCTTCTTAAAACAGCACGTGAAATGGACGAGAAGGGAATAAGCTTCTCCGATGAAGCAAAAGCGGATTTGCATATTCTCGTTGCGGCAGTTGAAGAAATTCTTGACATTGCTATCCGCGCATTCGGTCAGGATGATGCACATCTTGCCGCACACGTCGAACCGCTTGAGCAGGTTATCGACGGACTTGGCAGTGACATCAAGGCACGCCATATCAAGCGCCTTAAGGAAGGTAACTGCACGATAGAGCTTGGATTTATCCTTTCGGATGTGCTTACAAACTGCGAAAGGGTTTCCGACCATTGCTCGAATATCGCGGTTTGCATAATCCAGATAAGAAAAGAAGAGCTTAACACGCACGGGTACCTCAATCAGGTCAAGCACTCAATCACAGGTGAGTTTGTTGATGACTTCAATAAATACGCAGAAAAATATGTTCTTACCAAGGTGTAACAAAAAGATGCGGCAGAAGAAAAACTCTGCCGCATCTTTTCGTTATCTGTTCAGACTGGGAACAGTTGTACTATTATAAATTGTGATGAACTTAAGCGCATACAGGTCGCAGACAATGTATCGTTCTAAATTCGGTTGATAGAGAGTCAGGAAATTCGTTCCCACCTTGGCTAAAATTCCGTCACGCGTTTCAAGAATTTGTGTGCCGATTAAAAACTCACAGCTTACATAATATCCGATTGAGGATTGTAGCTGTTCGCCGAGCATC
>JAZLCV010000122.1:0-5156 GCA_045614365.1 Eubacteriales bacterium
GGGAGTAAGGTGTCATGCAGTGGTGAACGTGATCGCGCAAAGCTTTGAGCGCGGCATGTAAAATGAAGCTACCGAATACGGAAGCCCGCCTGTCGGCGTCCGTATAAGGGAATTTAAACATCAGGCTGCGCCCGGAGAAACTTATGTGAATGCATTTTCGGACGGGGGTTCGACTCCCCCCGCCTCCACCAAAACGAAAGCGTACCAGCCGTAGGTTGGTGCGTTTTTGTTTTTGGTGTCCGAGGTGTGGAGGAGGAGAACAGGACGGCGCACCGCAGTGCGCAAAAAGGGTGCCGGTGGCACGCTTTTTAGTCCGCGGGTAGACTCCCGCCTCCACCACACATTTTCATGTAAATCGTGATTTTATAAAAAACGCCACATGGTAAGGTTATACTTGCCATGTGGCGTATGCATTAGCGCAGATAGAAATACAGAATGGGAGTTTATTCTGTCTCCCATCCTGTTGTTTTTCGTTTATTTCAAATATTCATGTATTATTGGCCATGCATCATTTGGATAGAATTGATGCCCGCCGTTTCCTTTTACGAGTCGGCAGTTTTCACCCTTGCCGATATGCTCATATGTAGCTTTGATTATTTCATAGCTTTTTTCAACACCTGCTATCGGGAAGATATCATCCCGAGTTCCACATACAACAATTAGCTTTCGCGGTGCAATAAGGCAACCAAGATCTCCCATATCAAAATATTTTCGTATTCCCGGAATGAAATTGCACGGACAATGCCACATGGACATTATTGAATCCTCAAATGTACAGACAGAACAAGACGGTACAGAGAGGAATATACGTTCATCAAGACAAGAAGCATAGAAAGTTGCCGTGCCACCACCGGAATTACCAAGGCATACTATTCTATCGGTATCTACATACTCCGAAAAGTGTTTAATGATGACATCAATAAGACGACTTATATCCCACACTCTTTCGCCTATTGCCGTTCTGCCGAGCAGTAAGGTAGCCATACCTTCGTTATTGGAAAGACATGCAGGTTGTCCTTCTTCGTTATGCCCCGCACTTCCCATATATCTCTGCTCAATCGTTACCGCGCAATAGCCTTCCGAAACTGTGCGAAGGGCAAAATCACGACCGCCGGCAATTAAATCATTATCGCCATCATAAATTGCTTCTCCGAACGAAATATGCATTCCCGTGCTATGCCCCTGAATGCATATAACCGCAGGTGTTTTCTTTTTGCAACCTGCAGGAATAAAAAAGCTTGATGAAACAAAATATCCCGGCTCACTTTGAAATTCAAAGTCTATTCTTTTATAGCCATCAAACTGCTTTTCAGAGATAATTTTAAATTCATCTTCGCAATGTTCATTCGGAAGCATAAGAAGCTCTGTAAGCTTTTCTTTGGCAACCTCTCTCCACTTGAAGAAATCTTCACTTTTGTCATACCGAAGCGATGGCATAAGGTTTATGGCTTTATTTTTGATATATTCGTGCGAATTATATGTTTTCATAGATTTATTCCTCTTCGTAAAATTATTCTTTATTACCGGATGCTTTGTACTGTTTAGGTGTCATACCTGTTTTTTTCTTGAATACCCTTCCAAAATAGGTTGTGCTGTCAAATCCACACTGTTCTCCTATTTCCGTTATATTCAATTTTCTTTCACGAAGAAGTTGCTTGGCGAGTTCTACGCGCAGTATGTGTATATACTCTACCAAAGATTCGCCTGTCTCTTTCTTGAAAAGATTTGTAAATGACGTTTTTGACATCATTGCAACCTTGCAAACCTCTTCACGAGTAAGCGGTTCTGTGTAATTTTCGTTTACATACTCTACTGCTTTTTGGATTGAGCCATGCGAATCCACATAATTTCCGCTATCCCTTTTAGAAATCTCTCTCTTAATTTTTACACAATCGGCATATTCCATATCTATCACCCCTGAGATAAAGATATTTGAGCTTTCCGTTTTCTTCTTGCTTTTATTCTATCATATGTGTTATAATAAATATATGGGTAAAATACACCAGTTTTTAGGGGGATTTTATGATAACAAAACATGATGTTTTTCTGAAGGAAAACAAATTCTCAATCTACGTATGCCCAAACACAAGAATACATCTGCACGAACACAATTACCTTGAACTCGGTTATGTTATAAAAGGCGAGGCAATACACAGCTGGGGCGAAGACAGCGTGACAATAAAAGAGGGGGATTATTTTGTAGTTGACTATAACGCACAACATTCATATGTTGCAAAAACAGATGAATTTGAGCTTATCAACTGCATCTTTCTGCCTGAATTCATAGACCCTGCACTCACGCATTGCCGTTCTTTTCTTGAGGTAATCAGCAATTATCAGATACATTTTAACAGCGAGCTTTTCATTGAAAATCCGTCGATAAAAATTTACAAAGATGAAGACGGAAAAATAAAAAAACTTCTCTCTTCTCTTCTTGATGAATTCACCTTGCGATCCCCCGGATATATGCAAATCATCCGTTCTATGGTTATCGAGCTTTTAATTCTCACTATGCGGAAAATATATTTCGACCCGAATTCAGGTCTTGGTAACGGCTTTTCCGACAGAGTTCTCAAATATCTTCGCTCACATTATATGAACGACATAACCCTTGCCGATGTTTCTAAAGGCCTTAATTACTCACCTACATATCTAAGCATGAAATTCAAAAAAGAGCTTGGCATAAGCTTTTCCAAATATCTTCAAAAAACACGCATCGAGCAGAGCATGCGTCTTCTCGTTCACACCGACAAGCCCATAGAGGAAATTGCCGCAGACGTAGGATACCGCGACATAAAAACCTTTTACATACTGTTCAAAAGCTTTTCAAATTCATCTCCCGCAAAATTCAGAAAAAACCATTCGCTGCATAACAATAAATCACCGGAACTGTAATTCACAATTCCGGTGATTTTACTAATTTTCAACATAAAGCTTTATCGGTCCCAAAAGCCCGCCCGCAGGTGCTTTTGCCTCTTCGATTACCATTTTCGCATGGTACGGCCCGACATCCGCAATGTCCTGCCGGCTGAAATAGTCTGTCCGTGCACATACATTTGCAACGGTGTTGGCAACGAGAACTTTCAGCTCATCACCGCTTTTCGCGCCGCAGATTTTCACTCTGTACGGCGGCATTGTTTTTTCCGCAACAGGCTTATCATTAAGATAAATCCGTGCAAAATGACGTACGTCGCCAAGATCAAGAACGATCTTTTCTGACGGAATATCTTGCAATATTGTTTTATACTCAACCTCTCCCGAAAAGTCTTCGTTCCAACATGTAAAGGCGGATAACTTTCCATTAAATTCAGGATATGTATTTACAATTCCTTTTTCACCGAACCCAAACTCACGGACAATCTGTACAGTGATATTGGTTATATCGGAAAGATATGTATATTCCGGCTCTGGCTTTGCATTTTCTTTTTTATCGGAAATATAGAACACTGCCATTTCCCCGCGAAGAAGCGAAATTGATGCGCACACTTCGTCGTTTTCTTTTTCCGGATTTACGGAAATAAGACTTCCGTCCTCAAGGTCAACACGATATATATTCCCATCTGCAGTAAACGATATTCTTTCCGTGAACGTTTCATTTGAAGTGTTGCAAATGAGATATGCATATGTTCCGTCTTCAAACTTTATTTTTCTTGACAACAAAGACGGATTTTCCCGCTTTATGCACGGAACGATTTCCGATGAAACGCGCGAAAGCTTTTCAATCACAAGCGCATCCTCAAGCGCTCCGGCAGGAACAAAAACATTTTCATATTCCACAAACTCCCCGCGGAGAACACCGTCTGTAACACACGCTGTTCTGACAAAATCCTCATCAATGATATCAAAAGAAACGCCTGCGCTTTCCAGCACATGTCCGAGTTTTTCGTATTCGTCCATAGCAATCCTGCCGATATTTCCCCCACCTGATATCGAGCGATACGGACAATACAGCGCAGTTTTAACCTCCGCCTTTCCGTTTTCGAGAATATATGATATCCGTGCGGTATAGTTGTTTATCTCCGCAAGCATATCCGTTCCGGGATTTTCTTTTATAAAGTTCGGTCGGTACTGACAAGCCATGGCAGTTTCGCGGTCATAAGATATAACCATAAAATTAAAACGGCTTATTCCTCTTACAGCCTGAAAATTCACAACAAAGCGCATTTCTTCAGGCGTTACATGGCTTCCGTAAACTGCAAAGCTTTCGCTTATGCAAAGGCTTTTCCCCTGCTGACGGGCAGCAGATGATGCGCACCTTACCCAAAATTCGTTTCCCTCAAAGCAACATTTGCCGTTTTCAGGATATGTTATCTGGCTCCATATAACGTCTACACCCGGGGCATCGAATGCACGAAGAGTTGCCATAACATTCCCGTAACGGCGCACCTTACAGCCATCTGTCTGATTATCAAGGTCAAGGTGTCCGGTAGAGAGCATATTGTGTGAATTAAGCCAGTTTCTCATCGGAACAAAATAATTATTCCGCACAAGTTCCCCGCAAAGCATTGTATAATCGCTTACCGCACGGCATTCCTTTTCTGATACCGGTGTTTTATCTCCCGCTATGCATGCAAGGTATGGCAAAATACTGTAGCCGTACTTCTCTTCAAACAGAATATCCAAGCCGTCAGTCCAGCTACCCATATACGCCTCATCGTCAAACATCATCGTGACATCCGAGCCGAGAGCATCACCAAACACACGCGCAAACCTTTCGTGAGTCATATTTATAAACTCATCGGTTGTTTCGCGCTTTGCTATATCCGTGCGTATTCTGTCCATAGGTCCGCAGGTTTCTTCAACGATGTATTCTCCATCCCCTGCCTTTACCAGTTCTTTCATAGCAAGATGCGGCTTTTTTTCGCGGATTTTTCCGCACGCCATACCCGACGGGAATCCACCCTCGTTGTACAGCCATGTATACATTCCTTTTTCTTTGGCACATACATAGGCATAGCGCACAAGGGTGAGATATTCTTCCGACAGATATTCCGGCGAGAGGTGAGTATTCCTCACCCCCGGTCGAAAATTCTTCGGTTCTCCCAACACATAAAAAGCCCGGATCCCTGCATCGTACATTTCATCAATCTGTCGTTTTACTTCTTGTTTGGTTATGGAACTGTTCCACAACCATGTATAAGCCGGGTGGCATTCCA
>JAZLCV010000123.1:0-13059 GCA_045614365.1 Eubacteriales bacterium
CTACGCAAAAACCGCTGTCACTGCTCTCATCGGTGCAGGATTCGTCAACGGCAAGAGTGGACGCATCGCCCCGACAGATTATACAACAAGAGCAGAAGTCGCAGTGCTCATAAAGCGAATACTCGACTACACAAATAAGTGAAATTAACATCCCATGTCATCCCGAGGCGAAGTCGAAGGATATCCCACGCGTGAGCACGGAACAGCGAACCGGACAGTCGGGGACGCCTGTCCCTACAACGGAGACTGCTCCACAGGGCACCCCAAAAAAACTAATTCCCCGCACAACCTACCGGCGATGCGCACGGAGAGGATAAAAGGGGAGGTTTCCTTGCGCCACGAGAGTGGGCTCATAAGTTCTCCCCTTTTTCGCGTTCTTTGCTTACTTTCTTGGCGAAACAAGAAAGTAAGACCCCCGCGGGGTATTTGTCGAAAAACAAAGTAAGGCCCGCCCGGCAGGGCGAAAAAAGGAGTAGTTATGTGTAAAATATCCGTACTTGTAAACAACCAATGGAAGGAAAAGCTTTTTTCAGAAGCCCATTATGCCCGGCTTCGCGAGCTTGGCGAGGTACATATATATCGTGGTGATGAGCGCTTTTCTGACAGAACGGCAGTCCTTGAGTTCGTAAAGGATTCAGATGTTTTAATTACATCGTGGCGATCTCCTGCGATAGATGGGGGAATTCTGGATGCTTGTCCGAATCTTCGTGGTGTGATACACGGCGCGGGCTCCGTGAAAAAGGTTGTAACCCCTGAGCTTATCCGTCGTAAAATAAGGCTTACATCTGCATCAAACGAGCTTTCGCGCGGAGTTGCGGAAACAACTCTCGGCGCGGCGATTGCGGCGTGCAAGGGAATGTTCACTCTGACAAGAGATACGCGAAATGGTCTATGGCGTGAAAACTTCAACACGATAACCGATTTTTACGGCATAAAAATAGGAGTTGTAGGTGCCGGTTGTGCGGGCAGGCATTTCATTGATTTGCTCCGTGGATTCTGCGTTGATGTTTTTGTGTACGACCCGTATGTAAGCGAGGAGAAGATAAACGAGCTGGGCGCAAAAAAGTGCGAGCTTTCATATCTCATGGCAGAGTGTGATGTAATAAGCATCCACGCGCCCAGTGTTCCGGAAACAGATAATATGATAAACGGCGAAAATCTATGTCTTATAAAAAATGGGGCGGTACTTATAAACACAGCTCGCGGATCTTTAATAAATGAAAAAGACCTTATCGAAGAGTGCAAAAAAGGCCGCTTTATGGCGGTGCTGGATGTAACAAATCCTGAGCCACCGGCAAAAGACAGTGAGCTTCGCTCTTTGCCGAATATCGTTCTGTTCCCGCACATCGCAGGTGTAACCACAAACGGTGTGCGCAGAATAGGAGAGCACGTATGCAAAGAAACCGCTCTTCTTCTTCTTTCCGGAGAACGGATGATAGGCGAGATTGATTTTTCGCGTCTTTCCGTAATGGCATAAATTATGTAAAACAGCGCACCTGCGCTGAAAATAAAGGAGGAAAACCTAAATGAAAAAACTAATCGCATTAACCCTTGCAGCTGTTATGCTTCTTGCTCTTTGTGCGTGTGGCGGAGGCGGCGGAGCTACTCAGTTTGAAGGGATAGACCCGAACGAACCGCTTACAAAGGATGATGTTATCACATTTATGGTAGAGTCAGCACCAAGCTGGCCTGTCCGGGAGGACTGGAAGGTATGGGAATATATGCAGGAGGGAAGCGGAGCAACGCTTGATATTATCGCTATTCCAAGCTCAGAGGCAGGAACAAAATACCCGCTTCTGTTTGCAGCTCGCGAAGAGCTTCCGGATCTTATGGCATTCGGTGTTATGAGCACGCACACAAAATTTGCCGGTGAAGGGCTGCTTGCTCTTGATGATCTTGCTGATTTTATGCCGAACTACAATGCATGGCTTAATTCGCTTTCCGAGGAGGAATATGACCTGCTTGTAAAAACGCGCAAGCGTGCCGACGGCAAGGTGTATTACAGCCCTGGCTCCGGACGTCAGGGAAAGACACGTATGCGCGCATGGCTTTATCGCGAGGATATTTTCAAGAAACATAATCTCAAAACACCCGCAACCTTTGATGAGATGTATGAAGTGTGTAAGGAACTGAAGGCACTTTATCCCAATTCTTACCCCTTCATAACCCGAAGCACGACATATCTGTTCGATATTCCGGGATCAT
The DNA here is from genome assembly GCA_045614365.1 of Eubacteriales bacterium. Lineage (GTDB taxonomy): Bacteria > Bacillota > Clostridia > Oscillospirales > JAAYXM01 > SIG480. Next base: position 2,206 of record JAZLCV010000123.1, read on the forward strand.
CATTTGATAAGTGGTGGAGACTTGGTGCGTATTATGATGAAGACGACGGAAAGTGGTACTATGGACATATGCAGGATGCGGCTCTTGAAGCACTTACCTTCTACAGAAAAATGATAGATGAAAAGCTTATGCCGCCGGATGTAACCACGATGAATCAGTCAACGCTTGATGAGTTTGTCCTTACCGACAAGGCATTTATTATGCCGCACCTCCAGCTTCGTATAGACAACTATAATTCTATCGCCAATAAAAACAATCCGGAGTTTAAGCTCCAGGCAATGGTGCCGCCGGTTGCAAATCCGGAGAAGGGCGCGCCGATGGTTGAACGCGGCGATATAGAGATGATAGGCTTCTCAATTCCGGATACCGGAAAGCCACAGCAGATTGCAAATGCAGCAAAATTCCTCGACTGGCTCTATACAGATGAGGCAATGGAGCTTGTATCGTGGGGTAAAGAGGGCGAAACCTATGAGGTGGTAAATAGTAAAAAGCAGTTTATCACGGATGAGGTCGGCACGATGGCAAACACAATGTACGGCTTCCAGCTTTACGGAACGTTTGCGCGCCTTGACCCGCTTGCAGCCGCAGCAATGCAGTCGGAAACGACTCTTGAAAGCGAAGCAATGCTTGTTGAGCATACCCTTCCAAGCTTGCCGGTAACGCTCTGGCTTGACTTTAACGATGAAGAACAGCATATTATCAGTACATATAACGTAAGTATTGGGACATATGCAAATGAAATGCTTCAGAAGTTCCTTCTCGGTCAGGAACCGCTTTCTAAGTTTGATGAGTACAGAGCGGAGCTTGAGAATCTCGGTGTAAACGAGCTTCTTTCCGCCTATGAAAGCGCATACAACAGAATGAAATAACTAAGCGAAAACAAAACTGCGGTCAGGCTGATTGTTACAGCCTGACCGCAAATACGTTTTATAGAAAATTATAAAAGGTTTGGTGCTTCTTAAAGATTCTTTTCGCAGAATTCAAGGTCTTCCATAGTGTTAACACCGTAGATTTCGCAGGTGTCTCCGATTGTGTAAGACTCAACCTTTCTGCCTTCTGCAATGAAAAGCTTCGGAACGTCGGTGAGGTAATATTCTCCCTGTGCGTTGTCGTTGCGGAGCTTTGAAAGGTTTTCAAAAAGTGCTTTGGAGTCAAAAACGTAAACGCCCACGTTAAGTTCTCTTATCGCTGCCTGCTCGGGTGTGCAGTCCTTCTGCTCAACGATATCAACAATCTTTCCGTTTTCGCGGATAATGCGTCCGTATGCAAGCTCAGATTCAGAAATTGCGGTAAGGAAAGTGCAGTCTGCACCGGTCTCCTCGTGCTGCTTAACCATATTCTCATATGTTTCTTTCTTCAGCATCGGCATATCTCCGTAAAGGACGAGAACGCTGCCGTCATAGTCTTTGAAGAATTCCTTTGCGCTTGCAACGGCGTGTCCTGTGCCAAGCTGTTCTTCCTGTGTTGCAAACTTGTAATCGCCCTTTGTCTTTTCAATTACCATCTCGCGCTTGTAGCCGACAACAATAACGGTATCCTCCTGCGGGATAAAGCTGATGTTGTCAAGAACATAGGAGAGAAGCGCGCGTCCCTTTGCTTCACGCAGAACCTTCGGGGAATTGAACTTCTCGCTCTGCAGTCTTTTTCCTTTTCCTGCTGCCAAAACTATTGCCTTCATCTTATGTAAACTTCCTTTCAAAATTATTCTTTGATAAGCGCTTCTGTTATTTCACAGATATACATCTTGTGGTAGGTATCACCGTCATACCATTTAAGCGGTGCTTTGTCTAGAAACTCAAAGTCTTCAACGTTTGCTGTACAGATTTTTTTGCAGTTTAAGATCACTCTTGCCTCGTCAAAGCCTACGCCATCGGCATCAAGCGCGATAGGGGAGAGCTTGCATTCCTCGGGTTTGTTGATCTCTCTTCCGCTTTTTTTGCCGCAGAGGTTTAAGACCTCGCGGTAATCATCGGTGAAAAAGTTAAGAGACATCTCATCAAGCTTTTCCGTAAATTCATAAGTATATCTTGTGGGACGGATAAAAACAAATGCAACGTGCTTCATCCACAGATATCCGACGCCCAGCCAGTTGGCAGTCATCATATTGTAATTATCGGTATCGCCCGCAGTAATGAGTGTCCAGTCTTTTGCGATAAGCTTAAACATATTGTCCGAAAGCTGTTCGGGGTTTACAGATTTAAAACCGTTCAAAAAATTCACCTCATATTCTATTTTCTACCCAATAAGTATATCAGCAATTTTGTGCTTTTACAAGTGTTTCAAGGTAAAAAAGTACGTGCTTTTTTGGAAAAATTTTGTCTTTTGCAGAATTGTATGCTTGTTTTGCACTAAAAGACGGAATTGATAAAACTCTCTACTTTCAAAATATTGCTCAAAACTTGAAAATTATTGTTGGATTTGAGAATGTATCTTGCTTTTTTTTACATACTTTGTTATACTGTGGGTAAGAAATGAGGATGCGCAATATTATCCTGCATCGGAGTATATGCATTGTAAAAAAGCAGGGGGCACCTCAAAAAACACCTTAGGAGGATGTATTATTATGTCAGAACTCGCATTATTCGGCGGAAAGCCGGCAGTAACCTATGTCGGTACGGGTAAAAATGACGGTACCGATATGTTCAAGTGGCCGATCATCACACAGGAAGACGAGGATGCAGTCCTTGAAGTTCTTCGTCGCGGCGGAATGAGCGGCACGGATGTTACAAAGGAATTTGAAAAAGAATACTGCGCATGGTCAGGCTCAAAGTATGCTCTCGGCACATGCAATGGTACGGCAGCTCTTCTTGCTGCAATGTACGGTGCAGGCGTTGGACGTGGCGATGAAGTTATCTGCCCGAGCATCACTTACTGGGCAAGCTGCACAAGTGCTCTTACACTCGGCGCAACGGTTGTTTTTGCAGACATCGACCCGATGACTCTCTGCCTCGACCCGAAAAAGCTTGAAGCTAAGATTACAAACAAGACAAAGGCTATCATTGTTGTTCACTATCTCAGCTATCCGGCTGATATGGATGAAATTATGGCTATTGCAAAGAAGCATAACGTAAAGGTTATTGAGGACGTTTCTCACGCACAGGGCGGTCTCTATAAGGGACGCAAGCTTGGTACAATCGGTGACGTCGCTGCTTCATCTCTTATGGCAGGTAAGTCCTTTGCTATCGGTGAAGCGGGTATTCTCCAGACAGATAACCTTGAAATTTATGAGCGTGCAATTGGCTTTGGTACATACGAGCGCTTTGGTGCTGACATCCAGACAGATTACCTCAAGCCGCTTGTTGGTCTCCCGCTTGGTGGTCATAAGCACAGAATGCATCAGCTTTCTTCTGCTTGCGGCCGCGTTCAGCTTAAGTACTATGATGAGCGTTGTGAAGAAATCCGCAAGGCAATGAACTACTTCTGGGATCAGCTTGAAGGCGTTCCGGGTATCCGTGCGCACCGCGTTGACGAGAGCACAGGCTCTAACATGGCAGGCTGGTATGCAGCTCATGGTATCTATGTTCCGGAAGAGCTCGGTGGCCTTTCTGTAACACGCTTCTGCGAAGCTCTTCGAGCAGAAGGTGCCGGCGTAGGTCCGGGTTGCAATCTTGCTCTTCACACACATGCAGTTTACAATATTGCTGACGTCTATAACGACGGCAAGCCGACCCGCATTGCATTTGCTGATAAGGACGTTCGCGAAATGGATAAGGATCTCGAAGTTTCTGAGAACATTGGCTCAAGAACATACTCAATTCCGTGGTTCAAGAAGTTTGACAAAGAGATCATTGATCAGTATGTAAATGCTTTCAAAAAGGTCTGCGCAAATTATAAAGAGCTTCTCGCTGATGATCCGGGCGATCCGGAAAAGCTCGGCGGCTGGCATTTCTTCAACCATTCTGCAAAGAAGGCAAACTAAATCAGAATTTATATGCAAAACCACCCCTCGGGGTGGTTTTTCGCATATCTACATATATTCTCGCAGGTTTTTTAATGCCGCGCGCTCGATTCTTGATACCTGCACCTGAGAAATACCCATAACTCGCGCCGCTTGCTGTTGAGTCATGCAACGGAAAAAACGCAGCATTATGACAACGCGCTCGCGTTGATTAAGCTTTTCTATCGCTTGTGAAAGTGTTATGTATTCAAGCGTGTTGTCCTCGATTCCGTGGTTTCCGAGAAGCTCCTCAAGTGTTTGTCCGTCCTCGGTTATTTCACGGTCAAGTGATGCAGTCTGAGCAGTTGCACATTCCGCCTGCGCGATTTCTTCAGTGGTAAGCCCGGTCTCATATGAAAGCTCGGAAAGCGTCGCTTCACGCCCGAGCCGTGCACAAAGCTCCGCTGCGACACGTCGTATTTTCGCGGCGTTTTCTTTAAGCGTCCGGCTAACCTTTACAGTTCCGTCATCGCGCAAAAATCTGCGTATTTCTCCGGTTATCTTAGGTACGGCATAGGTGGAAAATTGATTTCCAAGGCTCTCGTCAAAGCCATATACCGCCTTTATAAGCCCTACGCAGCCAAGCTGATATAAATCATCCGCATCCGTTCCGCGCCCGGTAAAACGCTTTACGATGCTCCATACAAGCGGGGAGTTTTCCCGTATTAGCTGTTCAAACGCGTCTTCGTTTCCGTCCTTTGCCTTAAGTATAAGCTCAACTGTTTTTGTCACGTGTCGCTCCTCCGGCGCGCATTGAAATTTTCTTCCGCATCGTAACGGTCGTTCCTTTTCCACTGACGGAGCGGATTTTAAGATTATCCGTAAAGCTTTCCATTATGGTAAAACCCATACCGGAGCGGTCATCTCCGCCGGTTGTAAACATAGGCGTTTTTGCCTGTTCGATATCGCTGATTCCAAGTCCGCGGTCACGCACTGAAATTTCAAAAACGTTGTTTTCCAATATTTTAAGCTTTATGTAAATTTTACCCACGCAGTCGGGATAAGCGTGGACTATGCAGTTTGTAACGGCTTCGCTGACAGCGGTTTTTATATCTCCTATCTCGTCAAGGGTGGGATCAAGCTGTGCCGCAAAAGCGGCAACTGCGGCGCGCGCATAGCCTTCATTTGCGGATTTGCTCGGAAAAGTCAGGGTTACTTCATTTATAATTTTCATTGGTAATCTCCTTTATACGTTTACTTTGTCTTGTTCTCGTTCGGAAATATTCAAAAGCTTGCATATTCCCGCGGCAGAAAAGACCTTGTATGCCTGCTTTGACACATTTATAACGCAAAAACTGCTGCCGACGGAGGTGGCTCTTTTGTATGCGCCGATAACAAGAGCGATTCCGGAACTGTCCATAAAGCTTACACGCCCGAAATCAATAACAAGTTTTACGGGAAGCTCTATATCTGTTATCGCTGCAATTTCCGGAATGGCACACCTCGCTGCGTGATGGTCAAGCTCTCCGGAGAGCAATACTTTAAGCTCACCGCCGCTTCTCTCTGATGATACCTTCATTTTGCACGTCCTTTCTTTTGTTACTATTGTTATAATACACCAGGGTGCACGCGATATATGTAAAATTCTGGAGACAAAACAAAAAAATCCCCCATCGGGGGATTTTTGGACTGTTGTTTATCAGCTTGCCTCAGACTGGGTGGTTGATAACGTTGCTTCATCCATAAGGATAACCTCAATATCAACCTCTTGGGAGTTTCTGTAAATCGTAAGGGTTACTTTATCACCGGCTGTGAAGTTGTCGCGGATTTTCTTGATTTCAGCAGTAGAGGAAAGGGCGGTGCCGTTCATCTTTGTTATGATGTCACCGCGTCTGATTCCTTTCTTGAATGCATCGGAATACGGGTGAACATAGTCGATAAGAAGTCCTGCCGGAAGACCGTAGAACATAGAATCGCGCTCGCTCAGTGTAGTTCCGCTGATTCCGATTGACGGGCGTCCTTTTACATAGCCTCGTGAAATAAGCTCATCTATTATCGGCTTTGCCGTATTCATCGGAATTGCAAATCCAAGACCTTCATAGTAGGATATACCTACTTTTATGGTATTGATGCCGATTACCTGACCAAATTCATTAACAAGCGGACCGCCGGAGTTTCCGGGGTTGATGGATGCATCTGTCTGGATAAGAGTCATTGTTCTGTCTTCTACGATTATGTCGCGGTTTATTGCGGAAATAATGCCGTAGGTAACGGTGTTCTGAAGCTGAAGCCCTGCAGGGTTTCCAATAGCAATTGCGGGATCGCCCTGTTCAAGCTTGTCAGAATCGCCAAATTCTGCCGCCTTAAGGCCCGTTGCATTTACCTTGATTACCGCAAGGTCAGAACGTGAATCAGAGCCGATAAGACGTGCGTCATACGTCTCACCGTTGTCAAGAACTACCTGAATGGTTGTCATACCTTCAATTACGTGGTTGTTCGTGATTATATATCCATCCTCAGACATAATAATGCCCGAACCTACGGAAGAAGAGGAAAAGTTAGCTGAGCTCTGGCAGGTAACGCCGACAACCGATGCACGTACCTTTTCTGAAACCTGCTTAACCGTAAGCGCACCGTCTGTGGTTTTTGCGCCTTCGGATTTCGGAGATTCGTTTATTGTCAGGTGGTCTTCAACCTCTTGTTCATCAATGAGGTTTTCGATAACGTTCTGCGGGTTACCGCCACCTTCGGGACGGGAGAACTTAAGGAATGCTGCGATAAGTGTAGCAGAGATTATAAGATACAGCGCACCTATAACGCAAATAAGAACTACCACCCATGTCGGTGTCCGTCTCGGCTTATACTGCATATTTATCGGACCGTTGGCAAAGTATGCGCCATTGCCGAAGGGTGGAGGAGTCTGATATCCGAAATCGGGATCCGGCTGAGTCTGCTCTTCTTCAGCATGGTCGTCATTCTGTATCGGTTGCTCATCTTCCTGCGAAGCTTCTTCGCTCTGTCCCGGTTGATCTTCTGTTGTTAAGACATCTTCAGCTTTTTCCGGAATTTCCTCATTTGAAACAACGAAAGCTTCGTTTTCCAGCACACTGTCGGCTGCCGGAACTGCATTTTCTTCATTCTCGCTGTTTTTGTTGTTCATTAATTCATCATTCATATTCATATTCATATCCGTTCCTTTCCGAATGAATCAATTCTCTATTATCTCTTATCTGCTGAAACTCTTTTCAGCCTTACGTGTATTGTCGCACGGGAACCGTGAAAGAAAACTCGGTGTATCCGTTTTCGCTGACCGCCCATATTTTGCCTTTGTGGCGGTTGATTATCGTTTTTGCAATATACAGACCGAGCCCTAATCCGCTTTTGTCCTTAGAGCGAGATCTGTCTGCCTTGTGGAATCTGTCGAAGACGTATGTCAGCTGCTCTTTCGGTATTTCCGCACCGTAGTTGCGCACAGAAAAAGTAAGCTTATCGCCTTTTTCAAATGCTCTGATATCAACTGCGGAATTTGCTTCCGAAAACTTTATCGCGTTGTCGATAAGATTGTAGACTACCTGATAAAGTGCATCTTCGTTCGCAAAAATATTTATTGCGTGCGACGGGATTTCAATATTCAGCGAAAGCTGTTGCTCTCCGGCGCGTTGTTCAAAGCTTATCGCTACGCGGCGCAGAAGCTCGCAGAAGTCAAAGGTTGTGCTTTCGGCAGTTATATCCTTGGCTTGAAGAACTGTTATCTCAAGCATTCTGCTCACAAGCCGGGAAAGACGATGCACCTCGTCGGAAACTATCTGCAGATATCTCTCTCGCCGGTCCTCGGGGATAGTTCCGTCAAGCATTCCGTCAACAAAGCCTCCGATGGAGGTCATCGGTGAGCGAAGCTCGTGCGAAACGTTTGCGACAAATCCCCGCCTTAATTCCTCGGATTTTTCAAGAGAGTCCGCCATATTGTTAAAGGCGTGTGTCAACTCTCCGATTTCATCGCTTGAATATACCGGAACGCGCGTTGAAAAGTCACCGTGTGCAAATCTTCTTGATGCCTCGGATATCTGCTTTAGCGGACGTGTCATTCTTCTTATAATGAAGTATGATGCAAACGCGGTAAGGATAAACACGGCAACAGACAAAAAAAGAAAAATATTCCTGACGTATGTCGTAAGCATTTGTATATACCGTATGGATGTTGTTACATATACATAGGCAATAGGCTCACCGGCATCGTTTTTTGTAACAAGCCCTACTGTGTAGTTTTCGCCTTCGTACAAACCGTCAAGAGTCCCCGTCGCCGAATATTCCTCTGATGTAAGCGTTTCCTCAAGAATGCCTGCGTTGACTCTTGAATTCATATATTTGTTGCCGCGTATGTCGGAGGTCAGGAAAATCTGTCCGTTTGTATCACATACGATAACGTGTATCTGCGCATCGCTCGTCATGGACGCGAGAACGGTCTTTATCATTTGCTCATGCGTTATGGAGTGATTATAATAAAGATCTTCGGTCATGTCGGAAACGCGCTGTGCTGCGCGTTGAAGCGAGTCGTGTTTTTCGTTAACAGAGTAGTTGTACATCTGAAAGGACAGACCTACACCGACAACTAAAAGACAAGCCATCAGCGGAACGGCAATCATAAGAAAGTATTTGTAAAGAAGTCTCACGTTTCACTTCCTCATTTGTCGGGATTAAGCTCAAACTTATATCCTACGCCCCAGACGGTTTTAAGCGACCACTGCTCGCTTGCTCCGTCAATTTTTTCGCGCAGGCGCTTAACGTGAACATCAACGGTTCTTGAATCGCCGAAGTATTCAAAGCCCCAGACATCATCAAGAAGCTGATTGCGCGTGAAAACTCTGTTCGGGTGCGAAGCAAGATAGTTTAAAAGCTCAAGCTCCTTCGGCGGCATATCCACTTTCTTTCCGCATATAAGTACTTCGTATGCAGACATATTTATGGAAAGATTGTCAAAGCTGCGGATGTCAGCGTCCTCTGTTTCTAGCTCGCTTGGTGTATATCTGCGCAGGACTGCGTGAATACGAGCAATAACCTCTTTCATGTCAAACGGCTTTGAGATATAGTCATCCGCACCAAGCTCAAGTCCCGTTACCTTGTCGGCTGTTTCGTCCTTTGCAGTAAGCATTATTATGGGTGTTTTGTCGCTCTTGCGGATTTCGCGACAAACATCCCAGCCGTCCATTTCGGGAAGCATTATGTCAAGCAAAACTATGTCCGGACGTAGCTTGAAAAAAGTATCAACGCCTTGCCGTCCGTCAGATGCGAGCGTCACATCAAAGCCATCCTTTTCAAGATAAAGGCGTATAAGCTCTGCTATGTTCGCGTCATCTTCAATAATAAGTACACGTGTGGGCATAATATATCCCTCCTTCTGACTTATATTATACACCATATAAATCGGAAATAGTGAATAATTTGTAAAACGTTAAATAAAAATGAATGAACATATAAATAAATATAGCACTATTTTTCACATATGTATTGCATTTTACCCTGTATATATGATAAAATAATATGAAATGTAAAATTAAGGATTGTTTGTATATGATCAGGCGAGTTACCGATAAAGACAGATTAATATATACTCGTTTTCTTGAAGCAAATGAGAACTGCCACTTTATGCAGTCGCTTTCATGGGCGGATTTCAAAAAAGCACAGAAAAGCCATGCGCTTATGTCGCTGGATGAGCACGGTAACGTGCGCGGCGTAATGCTTATGTTTGAGCAGAAGGTTCGCAGAACCAACAAAATGCATCTTTACTGTCCGCGCGGTCCCGTGTGCGACCGAAATGACACTGCCGCGTTGTCAGAACTTCTTGGTGAGGCTGAAAAGTTAGCCGGAGAGATCGGCGCGTATAAGCTGACTCTCGACCCGGATATCACAGAAGCCGACGGCAAATGGCTCTCATGCTTTAAAGAACTCGGCGCAAGGATAGGGGATAACTCACGCGATAACGCAATTCTCCAGCCTTTTGCAGTGTACAGGATAAATGTTGGTAAATCCGATGATGAGCTTATGACATCGTATCATTCAAAGGCTCGTTATAGCGTCCGCACGTCAATTAAAAGCGGTGCGACTTGTCGCCTTGGAAAACGCGAGGATATTCCTGCGTTCCGCGCCCTTCTTGCGGAAACTGCAAAGCGTGATGGCTTTACAGCACGCGGCAATGACTATTTCTATGATATGTACGATGCTTTGGGTGATGATGCCGTAAAGTTGTTTATGATTGAGTATGAGGGTGAGCCGATTGCAGCATCCGTTCTCGTCCGTTGCGGAAAAAAAACGTGGCATATGTATGCCGGAAGCAATGATAAGTATAAAGAAACGTTGCCGAATTTTCTTATGCAGTGGGAAATGATGCGTTGGTCGCGTGATAATGGTGCTCCGCTTTATGATATGCGAGGTATTGCTGGAGAAGGGGATAAGCTCTCTCCGATAGAAGGTCTTGTGCGATTTAAAAAACGTTTCGGCGGTGAGCTTGTTTCGTTTGTCGGGCGTATAGATATTGTGTATGATCGCGCGGCAGACATTTACGTCAATACGGCAAAAAGCGCGGCGGCATTGATAAGACGTTTAACGGGAAGGAAATAGAGATATGATAGTATATGTAACAGATGAAAAAACAGCTTCACAATACGAAGCCTTTGTCTCATCGCATCCGAAGGGACATTTTGTGAAATCACTTAAGTGGGCAGAGTTTAAAAAGCCGTGGAAGTACGATGCTTTTATGTCGGTTGATGAAAACGGCAATGTTCTCGGCAGCATGCTTATAATGACAAGCCGCGTGCCAAAAACAAAGTATACGCATATGTATTGTCCGCGCGGTCCTGTTACGGACAATGGCGACAGCGCAACGCTTCTTGAACTTCTTGCCGAAAGTCGCAGGCTTGGTGATAAGTATAACGCTTATGAACTCTCAATTGACCCCGATATACTTGACGATGATCCGTATC
>JAZLCV010000124.1:0-6337 GCA_045614365.1 Eubacteriales bacterium
CTTCGCGAATATCTTAAGGCTTGCCCGAAGTACGGCAATAATATTGCTGAGGTTGACAGCCTTGCGACAGAGGTTGTAAGGCGTGTGTCCGACATGGTTGCGGGACTTGAAAATTATCTCGGCAACCCGTTCCGTCCGGACTGGAGCTCACCGTCAACGCATCTTACCTATGGCTATTGGGTGGGTGCAACACCTGACGGACGTGAGGCAAGAAGCATGATGGGATATGGAGTTGACCCGCTGTTTTCCGCTGCGGATTCCGGACTTGGCTTCAGAACGCTTTCGACAATGCGGCTTCCGTTTGAAAAAATGTGCGGAGGATGTGCTTCTCACTTCGGGATTGATCCGAAGTATTTCACAGCTGAGAGCTATGAGGAAAAGGGGATCCAGTTCTATAATCGTGTTCTTAAACCGCTGTTCTTCAATCCTCAGAATGATAAGCGCGCACCGTTCTATTTGTATGTGAATATCACTACGGCAGAAACACTGCGCAAGGTTCTTGAGAATCCGAAGAAGTATGCGCCGAACGGAGTATATATTATGCGTATTCACGGAACGTTTGTCAACTTCCTTGATTTAAGCCCCGCGATACAAGAGGATATAATTCTGAGGCTTGCGCCCGGCTCGACCGCGTGCTGAGGTGAAAACAGTGAAGATATTAGGTCTTGATATAGGCACGACAACGATAAGCACTGTTGTCGTAGAAAACGGTAAGAGCTTAGAGCGGGAAACGCTGAAAAACGACTCGTTTATCTCTGCCAAAAATTCCTGGGAGCGCATTCAATCTCCCGAATATATAAAAAGAACGGCACTTAATGCCGTAAATGTGCTTGTGAGAAAATATCCGGATATAAAGCGTATTGGCGTAACGGGACAGATGCACGGGATTGTTTATCTCGATAAAGACGGAAAAGCGGTAAGTCCGCTGTACACGTGGCAGGATGAGCGGGGAAATCAGCCGTATAAGAATGGCGAGACATATGTTCAGTATCTTTCCCGAATAAGCGGGTATAAGCTTGCAACAGGGTATGGGCTTGTAACGCATTTTTACAATATGGTAAACGGACTTGTTCCGGAAAAAGCGGTAAAGCTTTGCACCATTCACGATTATATCACAATGACCCTTGCGGGAGAAAGCTCTCCTGTTACAGATTGCACAGACGCGGCAAGCCTCGGTTTCTTTGATGTTAGGAACAGGTGCTTTGATATCAACATACTTAAAAAAATAGGCTTTGATACAAGTCTTATTCCGGAGCTTGCTGACGGTTGTATCGGTTCTTATCGGGAGAATGCTGATATTTCTGTGTATGCCGCAATCGGCGACAATCAGGCAAGCTTTCTCGGTGCAACAGGAGGAGATTGCAGCTCAATTCTGATAAATGTCGGAACGGGAAGTCAGTTTTCTGCATATACAGAAGAGTATATCGAGTGTGAGGGGCTGGAGACAAGACCGTTTCCCGGTTCGGGATATCTTCTTGTCGGAGCATCGCTTTGCGGCGGCAGAGCATATGCGCTTTTGGAAAAATTTTATAGATGCATTGCCGCGGATTGTTGTGATAATATAGATTCATACTATGATGTAATGAAAAAGCTTCTCGAAGGCGGGGAGAAACCACAGGACCTTCCCAAAATCGCCCCGTTATTTCAAGGAACACGGGATAACCCGGAGCTTCGCGCAAGCATAACAAATTTAAGTGCAGATAACTTTACCCCGATACATATAACATGGGCGCTTCTTGAAGGTATGACGCGGGAGCTTTACGATATGTATCTGATATACCGTTCAAAGGCAGAAAATACAGGCGAAAAGCTTGTTGGATCGGGCAACGGACTGCGGAAAAATCCGCATTTTCAAAAAATTGTAAGTGCTCGGTTTGAAATGCCTCTCTCTATGTCAGGATGCGAAGAAGAGGCGGCTGTCGGCGCGGCGCTTTATACCGCTATGGTGTAAAAAACGGACAACGCAAAAATGCGTTATCCGTAACTAATATTTTCTTATACCTGTAAAAAACGATTGAAAGCAATGTCGGCGGCAGAAAGAATAGAGGTGTCCTCTTTGGAAATTGCAGGAATAACCCTTAACGGCAGAAGATCACGGCGCATGCTCCGCTCTTTAAGCTTTTCTTCAAGAAGCGGCACGGTATAGTCCGCTCCGTATGAAAGATCACCGGCAAGCACAACTGTATCGATGCTTATGATATTTGCAGTATTCATAATTCCGGTTGCAAGATAGTTAAGCTCAAGGTTTATAAGGTCAAACGCCGATCTGTTTCCCGAGTGTTTGTCTATAATCTCTTTCCACTGCTTAAACGGAGTGTCTGCAAGAAGCGACGGAATTGAGGCATATGCCTCTAAACAGCCTATATTGCCGCAAACACAGCGCTTTCCGTTGTAGTTGATTGATGTGTGACCAAGCTCGCTTGTGAAATACCCGACACCTTTAAGAAGCTTTCCGCCGGATATTATTCCGGAGCCGATACCGCTGTCAACAAGCAAAAGCAAAAAGTTTTCACTGTCAAGAAGCTCAGGTTTTCCATAGTGGAATTGAGCAAGGCTTGATGCGTTGTTTTCAAGGTAGACCGGCATATTCAGACGCGTTTTAAGCTCCGCGCATATCGACATATTGTGCCATAAATCAAAACGCGGTGGGTTTAGAATAACGCCATTTTCACCATCAAGCGGACCGGGAGCGGAAATGCCGACACCGGCAAGCTTTTTTACCGGAATACCGGACGCTTTAAGCAATCCGCGTATGGTTTCTTCCATAGCGGAAAGCTTGTCTGAGGTTGCTTCAAGCTGTACGCGCTCCTTGCTATGTACATTTCCGCATATATCAATAAGTCCTGCATAACAACCGTCACGGTTTAAATAAATTCCGACAGCGTACACCGCGTCGGGAACGAGAGCAAGAGACACGGGCGGACGCCCACGTCCCGAAGCACTTGCCTCGGATTGGGTGATAAACCCCTCGTGGAGAAGCTCGTCTGTGATGAGCGAAACTCCCGCACGCGTCAGTCCCATTTTTCGTGCGATTTCTGCCTGACTCATTGATTCAATGCGAAGCAGGCGTAAAAATAGATTTCTGTTATATTTTCTTGTGTATTCTGCATTTCGTGTGTTTTTTGCCACAGCGTTTTACCTACCTTTTGTTAATACTCTTAACAATATAATACACCGATTTTCAAAAAAAAGCAAATCGTAGTTTTATATATCGGATCAAGATATGTTATCTGTAGGAAAAAGATAAGAAAGGAAAAAGTCGTTAATGAAGAGGTTTAATGTGCAGGTTTCTGCCAATTTACTAAAAGAGGCTCTTTGTCAATAGTTGGAGTAAAGAGTTAAAATGAAAAAGAGAATAGGCAGGCAGTTGTCGTTAGGCGGCTGCCTGTTCGTTATTATATTGTTTATGAGAGAAAATATGTAAAATACGATTTCTGAATCTGTTGAAATTCTTGTAACCGTATGCATTCCGTGCTGATTCCGGCTCTTTGTGAGTTAATATTTTTAAGAACTCTTCTTTGTACCAATAAGCACGGCTTATGTTAGCGGAATAGTAAAGCATCACATCAACCTGTTGGCGTTGCTCTTCATTAAGTTTATCAGAACGCTTTATCAACAAAGATTTTGAGCGTTTGAAATATTTACGAAGCTCTGGCGAGAGTTTCTTTTGTTCTGTTTTTCGGATATTTTCAAAAGCCCATACAGCTTGTCTTATCCAGTGGTATTTATCTATCACTTGAGTTGCATTTTTGAACCACACATCAGCAGTGTCAGCATATGTTCGCCACATATCACTTACAAAGTATTTTACATGTTGTCGTTCTTTTTTCGGTATGCTTTTAAAGTATTTGATTAAATAGTGTCCGTATCGCTCAGGTAAAATATCCAAAACAACTTTGTTGACAGGATCCGTTAAAATGCATTGGTATTTTTCGCCGTTTGTATTTCCTTTGAATTCGCTTCAAAAAATCTTTTTGCTGCAATCCCTCTGTGCTGTTTTGTGTAGTATTGTTACTTTACGCGGACAACATATATACGGTCGAGGTAAATTGCATTTTTGTCACCTTTCTTGCCGCCATACATTTCGCCGGTAAGCTTTATCCGTGCGTGAATGTCGTATTCCTCGGCAGGGAATACGATTGAAAGCGCGCTGAGGTCAAAGGTTATCTCGTGCGGGCCGAATAGATTGAACGTATAATCAGAATCGGACGAGGTTCCATTTATTCCGCGGAGACTATAAAGTGCATACTCATCTGCCTTGATATCCTCAAGGAAATACATGTTGCGGTAGTACGGATTCGGATCTCTCCAGCAGGTGGTGCGCTTGACTTCAAGAAGCATGGGAATTAGCGGGTCTCCGTCTTTTTTGCTGAACTCATACTGGTGGCGGAGATTGTTTTTTATTCCGTCATATTCAATATAAAGAGCACGACCGCCAATTGCATCTGCATCGTCAATAACTCGTGCACCTTGTCCGTCCAGACCCGGATAACCGCCATACTCATCCATACAGTGCATCAGTGGAACAATGAACTCATAAACATCATCGGGGCTAATATCGGCAAGCTCTTTCGGTAACGGAAGTTTTTTCGGTGCTTCTCGATTAAGACGCATTGTCTTTCTTCCGTATTCGAGAAGCCTCTGCACCGGCTCACATTCTTCATCGTAAACCACAAGCTTTTCAAGAATGTCATATGCTTCGAGTGCGCGGTCTGCCGCCACGGTACGTGACAAATCAAAGGTTTTCCCCTCTTTTTGAGCGAGACGGATAAAATCATCGTGCCTTATCGCGATGGTCTTATCAAGATCTGCACGAAGAATCTTTACACGGTTTGTAAGAATTTCCGAATTCTTAACAGCTTCAAGTGCTTTTTCAAGATACTCGTTGCCGAGAAGCACTGTATTGAGATCAATATAGTTGTTCTGGGTTGTCGGGAAGTGAAGAACCACGCGCGTTTCATATTTGTATGCGGCATCACGAAGAAGATAGAGATACTTTTTAACATATTCGCCGGCTTTTCCGTAATACTTGAAGATGAAATCATCAAGTAAATTTTCAAAGCGGACATCCGGATTCTCCATCATTTTGCTCATAAGCCAGTTTTGCATTGTCCACATTCCGTTTTCAGCATCTTCGTGTGTTTCGATATATACACCCTTTACACCGTTTTCTACATAAACTTTGAAGTTTTCTTCAATATTAAAAAGCATCGGGAGCGGGTAATAGGGATACTGATACATATAGTAATCCCAGACAAGGAGCGTTGCATCATTTTTGCGCGAAAGCTCGCCCCACTCAACAACATTCTTCTTTTGCTCAGTGTTGTGTCGGTGGTTTAAGTGGTGAACGATGTCTGTATACACGTCTGCAAGACGGATGATAACGTTCTTTTCGGGGCAGGTTCCGTCCTTGGGTTTGTCACGATAGCGTGAATATGCAAGCGTCTCTACCATTGCATCAGGATGTACCTTTGCAACCTCGCGCGCAACCTTGTTTACCATCTTTAGGATATGTCCGAGCATTCCGGACTCGCCTACTGACTTTTTGCACTTTTCGCATCCGCAATGGCCGCCGCCGTCTGCAAGGGAAAGAGAATAGAAAGTAGGTCTGTTTATTTGGAGTTTTTCTGCCATTCTGTTATCTTCATCAATAGCTTCGATAACAAGTCTTGAAAGCTCTGCTATCATGTCATCATTGCAGAAGCAGAGCTGACCATCAGAAAGATATTCCTTGAATTTATCATCCCAGGCAAACCAATCGGGATGCTCATCAAAGTACTTCTCTGCACTTATATACATCGGCAAGGTGTGAACGTGATGCGGTCCGCCACCATAGAAGAATCCGCCGTATTTCTGTGCGGTTTCAAGCGCCCAGCCGGTGACTATTTCCTTGTTTGGGTTTCCGCTTTGTCTTGATCTTGCGATAAATCTAAGGTCACGCTTGCAATGGCGTGTTGAAAGCTGACGAAGCTTGAATTTAGGCTCACCCGAAAGTTTAAAATCGTCTGGAACAGAAAATTCATCAACAGCTGGAACATATTCTTCCCATTCGTTCCACCATCTTACACCGAGAACATCTTCGAGAAAATGAAAAGCACCGTAAATAAGTCCGCGTTCAATCGGAGTTCTGCCGCCGCTGATGACGAGGCTTTTATTGTGCGCCTTTATGTACCACTGCTCCTCTCCTGTGCAGGTAGGAAAGCTGACCTTGGCGTAGTTAGTGTGGCCGACATAAATTGCATTTCCGGAAACTTCACTCTCGCTTACAATATCAAATGTCGCACCGGTCGCCTTTTTAAGGTATGTGCAAAGCTCTTCTGCCGCAGTCTCCTCAACC
>JAZLCV010000125.1:0-18694 GCA_045614365.1 Eubacteriales bacterium
TAATGTCAAGCAAAATATACTGTAAAATTCAACAAAATTTGTTATTATTATATTTATATATTACGTCGAAATCAATCATAAGTCGAATTTTTTTGAATTTTTCTGTTGAAAATTCAAAAAAATTAGGATATAATATATATGAAAACACCTTGAGGAGGGATACCATTGTACAGTATCGGCGATAAAATTGTCCACCCAATGCACGGTGCAGGAACAATTGAAAGCATAACCACTCAAACAGTTAACGGAAATATTCTTGAATATTATATTCTCAAGTTACCCGCAAACAATATGACCATTATGGTTCCTGTCTCTACGTGCGAAAAAATCGGAATACGCAATGTCATATCCCGCGAACGCGCTGATGCGCTTCTCTCTCTATTTTCGACTATAGACATCGACCTTGACACCAACTGGAACAAGCGCTACCGCGACAACATAGCGCGAATTAAAAGCGGTGACCTCGAAGAGGTTGTTCGTGTCATAAAATCACTTACATACAGAGACTTCAAAACAGGGCTTTCGACCGGAGAAAGAAAAATTCTCCTTTCCGCAAAGCAGATTATCCTTTCCGAGCTTGTTCTTGCGCTTGAAAAGGATTATAACGAGGTTGATACTTATTTAGACTCTGTTATGGCGGAATCTTTCAAATAAATCTTGTAATACACATACATTTTATGGTACAATAAAGCTGCTCCTATGACGAGCAGCTTTATTTGATTATAAGCGAGGTTTTACAGTTGTTTGACAAAAATAAAAGAAAAACATGTGTTGCGATAATTCCTGCAGCCGGTACATCAAGTAGAATGAAAGCTTATGGAAACAAGCTGTTTGCAGATATATGCGGTGTCCCGGTTCTTGTACGCACCCTGCTTGCTTTCCAGCAATCTCCATTGATCGATGCAATTATTATCCCCACACAAAACGAACTCATAAACGAGATTGAAGATATATGCAAGGCAAACGGAATAAGCAAGCTTTTTGCCGTTATTCCCGGAGGCGCAACCCGTGCAGAGTCGGTTTTAAACGGAGCTAAATTTGCAGGAAGCAGGTTTGATCTTATAGCAGTTCACGATGCCGCAAGACCGTTCATTTCGCAAAATGTTATAGAGCTTACCGTGAACGCAGCAATATTGTATAACGCGGCGGCTCCGGCAGTACCCGTAAAAGACACAATAAAAACAGCGGCAGGAAAAGTGGTAATCGAAACGCTGCCGCGGGAAACGCTTTTTGCCATACAGACGCCGCAGATATTCGATGCAGACTTGCTTTCCGGAGCGCTGAAAAAAGCCGTTGACGGCAACCTTCCGATAACCGACGACTGCTCTGCCGTTGAAGCGATAGGAATGCGCGTATTTTTAACAGACGGCGAGTATTTCAATATAAAAATAACCACACCGGAAGATTTAATTCTCGCTGAAGCTATTGCAAAACACATTTCAGAAAACGAGGTAAAAAGAAAATGAGAATAGGTCACGGATACGACGTACACAGATTGGTCGAGGGGCGCAAGCTCATTCTCGGCGGTGTTGATATTCCTTACGAAAAAGGACTTCTTGGACACAGCGATGCCGATGTTCTTCTCCACGCAATTTCCGATGCTCTGCTCGGTGCCGCGGCACTCGGAGATATCGGAAAGCATTTTCCGCCGGATGATCCGGAATTCTTAAACGCTGACAGCCTTATGCTGCTAGGTCGCGTAAATGCACTTCTGAAGGAAGCCGGATACACCGTCGGCAACGTTGATGCAACGGTTATCGCCCAACGTCCGAAGCTTCTCTCCTATATAGACGAAATGAGAAAAAACATCGCATCCTCACTCGATATCACGGTTGATTGTGTAAGCGTTAAGGCTACAACAGAAGAAAAGCTCGGTTTTACCGGAAGCGGCGACGGCATTGCCGCCCACGCCGTTGCACTTATAGAAAAGTTATAAAAATTGCAAGTCCGTTTATTCGTGCGGACTTGCAATTTGTTTTTTTACGGAAATAAAATAAATATATCAAAACAAGGCGGTGGAACGTTATGTTTATTTTATCTTCGGTTGCTTTTTTTCTTTCGGGATGTCTTTATTTTATCTTAAGCCTTTCCTCAGGTTCTTTCCCAAAACCTCTTTCAGCAAAAGAAGAGCGCGAATACCTTGAAAAATACGCAGGCGGAGATATGTCGGCACGCGATATTCTGATAGAAAGAAACCTCAGACTTGTCGCTCACGTAATCAAGAAGTATTATACTTCGCCGCAGGATCAGGAAGACCTTATCGCAATAGGCTCTGTCGGGCTTATAAAAGCAGTAGACACTTTTAAGCCCACCAAAGGAACGAGACTTGCTACATATGCTGCGCGGTGCATCGAAAATGAAATTCTTATGTATTTCCGCGCGTCAAAAAAGACAGGTGCAGAGGTTTCTCTCTCCGATTCACTTGAAACCGATGCCGACGGAAACTCACTCGCACTTTTAGATATCATAAGTGTAGAGGATGCGAGACTCGACAAAGTTGAAAATGCCGATACGGAAGCTGCACTGTACAAACTGTTGCAAACACACTTAAACGAACGCGAACGGGAAATTATAATAATGCGTTACGGATTGTATAACACAGAACCAAAAACGCAACACGAGATTGCAGAAAAATGCAATATATCAAGGTCGTATGTATAGCACACCGCTTACTGTAAGTAAATACCTCTAAGAAATCGCTTCCAGCTCACGGAAGCGGAATTTTATGATTATTTCCTTGTCTTTCGTCAACTCAACGCGCTCAACGAGACTTACAAGAAGTTCTCGGTTTTCAAGCGCTGAGCCGACGAATTTTTTTACGAGTTTTTCTGCGCGTTCTTCCATCGAAGGAAGCTCTTCGGCATACGCTTCAAGGTCTTTGATTTTCTCCTGCAGTGCCGCCCGCTCGCCTTTCACCTGCTTATATATTCTCTCAAAATCCGAGTCTGCCAATATGCCGTTTAAGCGATCCATATACATTTTATCGAGGTTTGCGGTCAGCAATGAAATTTTGCTTTTAAGCTCGCAAATCTCGCTTTCCGTTTGCGCCGTTTCATCCGCGATTTTAATTACTTTCTGAGCGACAGGAAGCAGTTCCCTAGAGTTTATGAACGACTTGCAGACCTCATCTATTTTGGACAGCACAGCTTGCGTTATGACATTTTCTTTTATGCAATGCGAGGTGCAAGTTCCCGATTTTGTAAACCGCTGATACGTCCTGCACATAAAGTACAGCGTGTCTTCCCCATTGGAATTCTTGCGGTTAATCACAGACAACGGATACCCGCATTCGTGGCAGAAAATCATACCTTTCAGTAAAAAATCATACGTTCTGCTTCTTGTATGATTTCTGCTTTTAATAAGCTCACGAACCTTTAAGAACACTTCCCTGTCCACAATGGGTTCATGCGTATCTTCAACTACAATCCAGTTTTCCTTTGTCTTTTTTATGCACTTTTTCGACTTGTAGTTAATCTTCGCAACTCTTCCCTGTACCATATTCCCGATATAAACTTCGTTCTGCAGCATAAACGAAACTCTTTCACTGCTCCACAAGCCGGAATACGGGCCTTTTTTCGCAAGATTTATCCCTGCATATGTTGCAGGTGTCGGCACACATTCATTGTTTAATCTGACCGCAATCTGACGACAACTCATACCTTCCAGTGCAAGCCCGAAAATATATCGAACTATCGGAGCCGTTTCTTCATCTATAACTATTTTGTTTTTCTCTTCCGGATGCATTTTATATCCGTAAGCCGGTTTTCCTCCGATGAACTGTCCCTTGCGCTGTTTATCCTGCTTCACGCTTTTTATCTTCTTTGATATGTCTTTTGCATACATATCGTTCATAATCGCACGAAACGGAGTAATGTCGTTTGCAGTGGATTCAATACCCGTATCAATTCCGTCAAGAAGCGAAATGTAGCGAACTCTGTGCTCAGGAAAATAGCGCTCCATATAGTGACCGGTAAGAATATAATCACGCCCGAGCCGGGATAAATCTTTCGTTATGACCATATTCACCCTGCCGTTTTCAATGTCACTTATCATCCGTTGAAAGTCAGGACGTTCAAAATTAGTTCCGCTCCATCCGTCATCAATATATGTATCAAAAACATTGAGCTTGTTCTTCTTGGAAAAATCACTAAGCAAAGATTTTTGATTTGTAACGCTTTCCGACGGTCCCTCGCTCTCATCCTCCTTTGATAATCTTATGTATAATGCTACGCGATACTCCATTGGGTTACTTATTTCTATGTACATTTTTTACCTCCTGAAATAAGCGACCATTCATCTACTGCATTATACCTCAATTTAATGTCGCTCTGCAAAATTTTATTTGTAAACACACAAAATGAACGGAGAACAATTTCTTTTAAATCACTCTCATCCGAAAACGAACACGTTATATTCACTTTATCTTTTTTCAAAAAAAATCCTCTCCCTTCATTTCATAGTATTATTTTTATGCAGAAAAGCATTGTAATTTGCTTACTAAAAAATATTTTTTGGCAAAGCGGACGGTGGCTGAACAGAAGCATCATTATATCGTATCCGCTTTGCACTATTCCCGGCTTCTGCCGCACTTTTCAAGGTGCATATTATGGAATGCGGCTCCTCCTTTTTAATGAAAGGAATGGAAAATAGAAGAAGGAGACGCCGCCACAAAAAGTATTTCTTTTTCAATATCATCTCCTGCATCGAGAGAATAAAATGCTCGGTGATAATATTTTCTTCGCTTATAGCTTCGTTCGTTTTTTGCAAATTCCGCAAACACCTCCGCTATCTCATCACTTATTTCTATGTATTCGTCTCCCGAAAACCACTGGTATTCGTCTTTTAATCTTATTCTTTTCATTACCTTTCGTCCTTTCAATCAGAATTTTTTAAATTCCAATTGAAAAGGCGGTGAACGGCAACGATATTCAATTTTGACTAAAAGAAAACAGCCAAAACAAACTCCATAAGAGTTTACTTTGGCTGTACGGTCAGAGTGTCCTCCATAGCCGTCATCGCTTGAAGCTTTGCGGCTTGTTTTACGATGTGCACGATGTTCTCTGCGCCTAAAATAGTATGTTATATATCTAATCAAGTGTCCCCACTCCTACCGCACGGCTATCTGCCGCGCGATAGCAGCGAAGAACCTATTTACGGACGGATATGCCACGCCAATTTATATTTCTTTTGTGTGGTGTCCTCAAATTCTCCGCTTTTGCTGTATACAATATTCTCACCTCCAAAATTTGTGCATCTACATATTTCTTTCTATTTCTACATTTTTCGCACAAAAAAGAAGCGGGTCTTGAGGCTTTAGCCCCAAAACCCACTTGCATTTAAACTTTTCGCGTTATATTTTTTACTTCGAAAGTAAAACGATTATATTACTCTTCTGCGTATGTGTTCTCTTTCTAAAAAGAACCAGCTAGAATAAGATATATTCCTATATTGAGCCACCAGACTTCTAAGCTTGTTGTGTCGCCAACCTATACCATCACCAAAGAGAACTCGAACCGGAAAACACAGATGTGACAGTTACTTTATTTTGACACACTGTTCTTTTTTCAGTTTTTTCACAATCAGCGGTGCGAGAATAAACTGAAGAATAATTCCCGGCAGATGCATCGGCAACAATGTGTCACCTATTTCCTTTATCTGCCCTATAAAAACCGGCAGTATCATTCCTATTGCAAGCATCATAGCTGCTACTACAATTTTTCTAAAGCCTTTCCTTACAGTTTTCCTTGCTTTCACACTAATCTTTTTCCTTTCTTAGCATCTCAAAAATATTTAATCAGATAAATTTTGCAAACAACCTTTTTGCATTATACCTGAGAATGTTTGCTTTATCCTTATCTGATATCATAGCATACTCAATACGCCCTCGTTGAAAGCCTCCGGCATATGTATCCGTTCCAAACATGATTCGTTCAGAACTAACCTGTTCAACAACCCGTTCTATAACCCTGTTTTGGGTGCTTGCCCTTCCGCTAGTGTCAAGATATACATTATTGTTTTCAGCGTATTTTATTGCACGGTAATCTGCATCATCATCTCGCGAACCCATGTGTGCCATAATAAAATTGACGTTATGATATTTATTTGCAAATGGCAAAATGTAATCACAGTTTGCTTCCGGATGTATCAGTACTATTGATGAAAAGCCAGACGCAAATGAAAATATTTCGTTACCAAACTCATCTAATCAATATTTATGGAACACAGGATGAAGCTTAATCCCAACACACTTTTTCCCCGAAAGCATCCACTCTGCCTGAGCGAAAGTGTTTTTATTTCGGGGATCAATCACAACCCATTGATATAAATTATCTACGTAGTTGGACAACTCGAACATATACTCATTCTCTTTTTCTACTTCTTCAGTAGAAATTACTGATGAAAATGTGGATGCAAACATTTTTTCAACATTGCAAGCTTTATTCATCGCGTCAAGGTATTCAAGCGTCCCGTTGTAATATTCAAGTTCTGTGTTCCAATCAAGCTTACTTCCGTGATTTAAATGTGTATGCATATCAATAGCTAAAATATCTTTTATCATAAAGCAAGCTTCTCCTTTCTACTCAACAGTCACATTCTTAAGGAACCTTATATTTTTGAATGCAAAAGTTCAAGAATCAAAATAAGATTTCTTGTGATATGGAATGGATCTTTAACAGGAAGTGCAACGACCTTTTCTTGCGGCTTGCCGTCGCGTGTTCTAATCTGTACCCATTCGCGGATTTCCGGTTCCTTTCCGGGGAAGGTTTTGAAAACGTAATCAAACACCTTTTCGAACCATCCGAGAAACTCTTCATCTTCGTTGTTGAAGTAGCAAAGAAGCGAGGTGTAGAGCGCTTCAGAGTGAATCCACCAAAGCTTGCTGTCCCAATCGGAAAGTTGCTTTGTCATGGTCTCGTTTTCTACTCCAGACATATCACCTATCGGTTCTCCGCCATTTACGCCTGTGAAGTGAAGTATTCCGCCATAAGTTTCATCCCAGCCATTTTCAAATGCCTTTTTTGCAACGGCAGCAATTTTATCATTCCATTTATCTTCTCCGCAAAGTTCTGCCGCTTCATACATAAACCACATATCCTCTATCGCATGTCCTGGGTTCATATGCTGTCCTAATATCTGTTGGAAGAATGAATTATCTTCGCTCATAATTATCTCATGCATAACATTGTTTTCATCAACGAAGTGATTGAAGATATCTTCTGTGTAATTATATACAAGATTTCTGAGATATTTACCGTATTCTACATCAAGCTTATCTGCTGCAAGGCAAAGCTCCTTTGTTGTATTTGACATTATCATCGGTATTCCGTGTGCACGATACTTTGGGGATAACGGATACGGAAGTGTGTTGAAAGTATTTTTCTCAATTCGTTCAACGCAGGATTTATGGAGTTTTTTTGCAAACTCATACTTTTCTTTATCTCCGCTGACATAAGCATAACCAGCAAGACCGATAACAACAAAGCAATCAGCATAAATGCTCATATCAAGCTCATCATAACCGTCTACTTTTTTAGGTGAACCATCTCGATTCATAAGGAAAACACAACGGTAGTCATTCTCGCCCATAAGGCAATGCTTTACAAGAAACTCTGCGCCCTGCTTTGCAAGGCGAAGAAATTCGTCTCGTTCTTCCTTTGTGAACATGACTGCAGAAGTATCTGCAAGACGTGCAAACATCCACACAAATCTCCCCTGACTCCATGTATATTTATCATATGAGACAAGTTTTTCGCCTTTGTTGTCAAAGCAGTTTAAAAAACCGCCGTATTCCTTATCCTCGCATCTCGGCATCCAGAAAGACAGTATCTGATTTCTCAGCTCGTTTTCAAAAAAGCCGTGTAATTTTCTTATTTCTGAAGTTTTCATTTTCGTCATTCTCCTGTTTTGTTCAATAATCATTACAAAACTACATCTTTGACCTGAATCTTTCAATTTTCCTTATTAAGCTTCGCCCTACCTGTTCTGCGAATTTTGCCGCGATAGGAATAAAGTCATCTTCCATATAGCGACTGTAGAAATTACCTGCTTCATAGTTGAAACAACCTTCATACCCAATTTCTGCAAGCGTTTTGCAAATATCATCCCAATCAAGCAATCGGGTATACGGCAAGGTGTGATTATCACTAACACAGTCTACATCGTGTATATGAAGAGCTTCAACACGTTTTCCGAGAATTCTAAACAAATTCTGTGCTGAATCACTTACAAGAGCGGCATGCCCCGTATCTACACAAGCTACTATATATTCACTGTTGAGAGTGTCTATATATTTCAAAAAATCATCGCCGTGCGAGCACACGCTGCTGACAACGACATTTCTTTGTTTGTCAAAGCTGTAGATGTTTTCTATCGCTATCTTTATATTATACTTTTTTGCATAAAAAATCAAGGATTTGTAAAACCGCATATTTCGTTCAAACAAGGATTGCTTTTGCCACTGAAAACCATCTCCTTCATCCTTGATAGGATGAACAACAATAACCTTTGCCCCTACATACGCCGCCAGTTCTATTGACCTTACAATTTTATCATAATACTCGCCGTCTTCTCTGCTCGGCGTGGGCGCGTGAGCCTGAACACATTCTATCCCAAGGCTATTTGCATATCGTTTAATCTCTTCTGCATATTTCATATAATCATTTTCAAGACTTTTCTCTGCCTCTGAACCGTAACTAATTGTCAGATCAAATCCGTCAAAGCCTGCATCGGCAAGAATTTTTATTGCTTCCTTATCCGAAAATCTTCTTATAAGACCGTAAATCCCTGACGATAGCTTCATATCAAGCACTTCCTTTCTAATGCACTCATAGGCGTTGCCCCTCAAACAAGCTTTGTTTGAGGGGCTGTTTATTATTACTTTACACGGTTATATGCCGATTCATAAGCACCAAGAACCTCATTAACACCCATTTCATTGAGAGTTTCAACAAATGTGTCAAAATTTGAAAGCGGCTCCTGCTCCAGAACAAACTTTATAAGCATCTCCTGAGTGTATGAATGGCATGCGGATTTGTATTGGTTTATAACATCCTGCTCTTCAGCATTGAAGCTGAGCCAAAGAGAAACGGGAAGATACGGAAGTGTGTGCTCGCGAATCATAGCTTCACTTTCAAGAGTAGCTTCCGATTGGACTGCTGCAGCTGCCTCAGGATCAAGACGCGTAAATGTTCCGTAAAGCTGAAATCCATACATTGTATTCGGTGGTGTTCCCTCTTCATCGGTAATAAATTTTTTCTTACCGTCACGAACCTCGTAGGTCTCGCCTTCTTTACCCCACGAGACGAGCTCCATTGCCTCGTCGGTATACATCCAATCGAGGAACTTCGCAGCATTTTCTATTCCTTGCGCTCTGCCGGTATCCGGAATAGAAAAGCCTATCTGCTCAATGTCACCGCGCTCGACCATAGGCGCACCCTTTTCAACGTTTGCCACAGGCGGAACCATCGCCTGAAGCTTAAATCCCGGATTATTCTTCGCCGCAAGCTGGTTGAAATAGTCTATACGCAGCTGAAGATGAGGCATAATAAACGCTTTATTCGTGAGAACCATTTCTTCCCACATAGAGTTGTTCATTGTCACGAAATCTGCCGGCATCAGCTTTTCTTCAACCATCTTCTTATAGAACGTTACTACCTCAAGCGCTGTATCCTCAGTTGCACCCCAACGCCATTCTTCATCATCAAAATCATAGTAAACTTCAGACATCCACCATTTGTCAAAAGAAGAACCGGGGATATCAAACCAGTATGACGCACTTCTTGTGCAAAGAGGATATGAATCAGGATATAATTTTTTCAGTTCCACGCATACATCATAAAGCTCGTCAAAGGTTTCCGGAACTTTCAGGTTGTGTTTTGTAAAAACATCCTCGCGGTAAAGCCAAGCGCGCATACGGGTTTTCCCCTCGCGTCCAGTTCCGGGAGTGTAGTATATTTTTCCGTCTGCAAGTGTTCGCGGTTCTACCGCAATGCTGTACTCTTCATCCGAAAGAGAATTCTTCCAAGCGTTATATGTCGGCATAAAAGCCTCAAGGTAATCAAACGCAATAAGTCCTTGCCCTGCGTATTTCATATGCTGGGTATTGGACGAAAAAGCCATAACATCCGGCAAGGTTTCTCTTGCCGCAAACATAAGCGGATATTTAGAGCCGGCATCGGAATCCGGAATTGATGTGATGTCAAGCGTCGCACCCGAGCCCTCCGACATATATTCCCATATTTTCCACTCATCGCGAACCGGCCAGCTCGGTGATGACGGAACAAGCATAGAGATTACATCATCCTTGGTAAGCGGTTCTGACGCATTTGAAGTATCAATCTGTGTTGCTCCCCCTCCGGTTCCGCAAGCCGCGAGAGCTGCAATCATAAGAAGCACAAGAAAAAGTGCTGTAAATCTTTTCATTTTAATTTTCTCTCCTTCGTTTTTTAATTAACTTAAAACATTTGCAGTTACGTTTTTAACCCATATGTTATTTGAAACAACCGGATGCTCGGGATCCTTTGGTTGCGCAAACGGAAGTCGCTCTCGCTCAAGCTCGTCAAGCGTTCCCTCTTCACCCGAAAGATACGCTTGAATCCGCTTTACGGAAACCTCAAGCCGCCTTATCACTCCGCCAAGCTTTATATCAAGGCTGTCAAGGCCTATAATCTGATTTTCACGATTCCATTGTTCCGTCACTGAATCGCAGAATATTTTCATTCTTGAGATTATTTCCGGCAATGTTTCATTTGCGATCTGCGCAATTTTCTCTTTGTTTCCGGCATGATACTCATCATACAAGTCAACACCAACATTGCACTTAAGTTCAAGCACACGGCATAAATCTCTCTGCAGTTCAAAAAGATATGCCCAGTGCGAGTTTTTCGCGGCATATGCATCAAACTCTTTAGACCATTTTTGAAAATGCTCTTTATAATAAGGATTAACATGCTTATCAAACAAGCCCATAAGAACGTCCTGATACAGAAGATAAAGCTCGGGGTTAAACTGCCCTTCTGTAGGGTCGTTATTCTTTTCAAGAAGTCCCGGCATATCAAGATTATAAAACTCATCATAATTTGCTGACATACAGGTTTCAAAGCGTTTTCGGATGTTTTCCGCCTCGTTGGTGTAAGTAAACTCTGCCCAAAGCTGGAGATTCGGCATCATGGAATAGTTTGAAGCGAGATTTCCGTTATCGCCCCACGCGGTGACTATAACCTCGCGTACACCGTTTTTTCGGCAGCATTTATGCTGAACTCTGCACGTTTTTTCGGAATAGCGATTATTCGGAGAAAAGCCGCTCCACTTCCACGCGCCGGGCGCGAATACTACATTATCGGTTACATCCTTATGAAGTCTGAACATTCCGTCCACAAGCTCTTCATCATAGTTATAGTAGTCCCAGTATACAAGCTCTACATCATCGGGAAATTGCCTGAGCAGTTCTTTATCCATAGGCTTGTCTATGTGATAATATTCATGCGTCGGAGATGTTACACGGAAGAACATATCGCTCCACATCATTGGACGGAAGCCGTATTTGCGTGCGATTTCAAACACTTTTTTGCAATGCTCAAGCATAAGCTCAAGGCGAGGCTTATAGCCATTTATGCTGAGATATCTGCCAAGTCCCAGTGAAAGAGCTTCGTCAAGCCCTATGTTTATTCTTCGGCTTGTAAAACACTCTGCCATAGTCTTGAACTCACACTCTATAAACTCATATGTATCAGGACTGTCCACAAGCAGAATGGCGTCCGTATCAGATAGTTTCTTGCTTTCTGACCAGCGAAGGAATGTTGAAAGATGCCCAAGCGTCTGAATGCATGGCGTAAGTTCTATCCCGAATAGCTTTGCATACTCATCCATCTTTTGTATATCTTCTTTGGTAAGGCGCGGACGCATATATCCGAAGTACGGATATTCCTTCATTTCATAGGAATCCTCGGTGTAAAGCTGTATCATAGAATATCCCATAAGAGCAAGACGGCAGGTCATTTCCTTGAAGGTATCAAAGGTTACAACGGCGTTTCTTGAGCAATCAAGCATAAACCCGAGAGTATCATAACAAGGGTTTTCAGCTATCCGAAATGCTTTCGTGCTTTCCTTCAGTTTTTCAACCAGCAAACCTATGCAACGGGAAATATGGTGGCGCTTTGAGTAATACACCTCACCTTTTTCACCGTCCCAGATTATACGGATATCGTCATCCCACTGCTTAAAAATCACTTCACTGCCGTCTTCACTCAGCTCAATTCCAAGAATTGAGCTGAGTTCTCTGACCCCGTCAAACTGCAGGTCATCAAGACCTTTAAAATTAAATTTAAGCATATTTTTTCTTCCTCTATTTTTCAGCGGTATAGTCGAGTATACGCTTTATAAGTACCGCCACCTCTGCGCGAGTTGTGTAGTCAAGAGATGCGATATTACCGTTCTTGCCATTGACAAGACCTGCGGAGATAAGTGCGGAGACTGCGTCAGTTGCGTAGGGAGCGACGGAGGTGAAATCGGGGTATTGTTCTGCCGACGGGAGGGCACGGAGCCCCTCCCCTACAATGTTAGCAGTCAATGCTCTATAGACTATCACCATCATATCCTGACGGGTGATATTGTTTTTCGGAGCGAATTTGTTATCGCCTATTCCGCCAACAATACCGCAATTTCGCGCTATCGCAAGCTCCTGTGCGAAGTAGTCACTTGCCGAAACATCTGCAAAGTTTTCCGTATTATCCGAGCTTAATTTGAATGCACGAACAAGAAGCAATGCAAAATCTGCGCGGGTGATGTTAGCGGCGGGACTGAACGTACTTGCGGATGTACCCTTTATTATTCCATCCTCCGCAAGCGCTTTGATTGCATCCGTTGCCCATGTGCAATCAGCAAGGTCTGTGAAACGGATGGTATCCGTTTCACCCGACGCGTCGGGTGAAGTATCGTTCGGGATATCGGAACCGCCGTTTCCTGCAGAGGTTTCTTCTTTTTCAGGGGAGGTTGCGCCTCCACCGCCTCCTCCGCCACCGCCGGCGGCATTTCCGCCTGACGGAGCTTCGGTATTTCCGGCATTATCTGTATTATTTGACGTTCCACCGGTTGTTCTTCCGTATACCGTTACCGTAAAGTGAACGGTGGTTTCAAGAACTCCGTCGGTCACAGTTATTGCAACGTGATGAGTTCCACCTTGTGAATCATCCGGTTTCCACGTGAGAACTTTTGTTTCCTGATTGATTGTCATTCCACGCGGAAGACTTGTTCCTATCAAGGTAATTTCTTTTTCGCTTGTAACGTTAAGCGGAACAGTTATTAAGCTTCCCGCACTTGTTGTACAGTCCGGAACAGAAGATATCTTCGGTGCTGCATCATATACGCTGTTAAGCGGAATACGCAAGGCTTGCCCTTCTGCAATGTTATAAGCATATCCAAGAGTCGAATTCAACGGATCGAGATAGCCTCTTACTACTGAAACCTCGCCGATATCAAGCACGATATCTCCTTCTGCATTTTCAGATGCACTTTCAATCTTATAAGCACCGCTCTGTACTCCGTCATTTTCAACGTAGACATACTTACCGGAAAGAATTGTTGTATCTACGTTTTCACCTTCTGCCGGAGTGTAAACAATGCTGTTATCAAGAGAAAGCTCTTCCGTGAAGGATTTCACGGTTCCCATATATGCCGGAGTTACTTCTTCAGCTTCGTTATCATCAACAAAGCAAAGCACCTCGCCGTCACCGAGATAGCTGTAAACTATTTCTTCGCTTTCATTCACTTCTTCAAGCGATACAACGCCCATAAAACCACGGAAGTTAAACTTATTATCTACCACATAATCAACTTCGTTGTTGTTTGAATAGATGATATAATCAATTCTTCCGTTTTCAAGAGTTACTTTTACCGCGCTGTAAGCATCGTTTTGTCCCGGCTTCTGACCTTCTTTACGTGTCATTGTTACCTTTTCGATGCTTTCGATATACTTATCGCCCTCTATGTACGGCTCATAAACCGTAGTGAACGTAGTGTCAAGATTTGCGCCTTTATTTCTTACAAGCAGGTATTCAAGCTCGCCGATATTTTTGTTTTTGACTGTAGCCGGAGCTTCACCTGTTGCGAAAGTAACTTCGCTTAACGGTGCGTCATTTACCATCGTAAGACGAAGCCTGATATCCTTTTTATCAGAAAGGACCTTGTTCCAGTCCTTAACCTTATACTCAACGGAGAAATTGTTTTCTATTGAGTTATACGTTCTTACATTCTTAAGCCATGTATAACCTCTCGGGTATAAGGTTTCATAAGAATAAGAAGACTGATGATTCGGGTCCGTTCCGTACACTACATCCGCACCTGCATATGTACCTACAAGCTCGCCTTTTTCATTCTCATATGTCGGTTGCTCGTAAAGAGCTGAAAGCCCTGATATAGCCGATATTTCATCCGACTGGCTGTGGAAGCTGTACAAATGGTCTTTTCCTCCCTTGATGTGGAAGAAGTCAACCCCATAGGATATTTCATCATCAACCTCAACCATAACCACCGAGCGGCGGTATTCGTCACACTGAGAATAAATATCGGATGCAACATCCATAACCTTAACTCTTCCGGCATCATCAAAGTGCTGTGCCTTACCGGTAAAACCTACGCTCGGCTGTTCCTTTTCATCGACAACTACCGTATTATGCGAAAGCGTTGTCTGCACCCACTGCAAACGGTTCGGATCTGTTCCGGTAGCCTTCGGATATCCGAGGTCGGGAGCTACGTTAAGCCCGAATGCAGACATATACAGATTCATAGTATCACGGTGACCGTGACCGTCGGTCATTCCGAAATACAGCGCGAAATCACGCTGAGTGTTCGTTTCTGTAGCGGCATTTGCTGATTTATTCATTGCTCCGGCACGCAGAGCCGCAAAACCAAATCCGGTCAGCATCTCGCTGCCAAGGGTAAACTCTCCGTCCTCAGAAACAATAGTTTCAATATCCTCTGCAATCTGTTCCGGATTCTCATCGAAGATTGATGTGTATAATCCGTCAGTGCTGTTGCCGTTTGTCATATAAATTACTCTTGCAAGAAAACGATTTCCGGTATACTTAAAGCCCGTGAGCGAATCTGAAAGAATAATGTTCGTTCCCTTCGTTGCGGTTCCGTCGGAGTCGCCCATCTGTGCCGAATAATATCCGCCGAGGGTGAGACGCGGAATAGCAGTGAACATCTTCACAAACTTCGCGTTGTCAAAAAGGTTGTACTTCTTATACCCGGCATTCTCCGGATTCTTTGTCCACTTCTCAAGCTTCTCTGCAACATCAAGCAAATATGTTATCCAGAACTTATTATACTGCGTTGAGTTTTCATTTCCGCTTCCGTCGCGGTCAACAGCGGAAAGCATATAATCAAGAGTGTACGCACCCTCAATTGGATCCGGCATAGGCTTGGTAACACTTACGCTGTTATACCCCTTGCCGGTGCCGTATCTCATCGTCCAGTCAATCATTTCTCCCGTTTCCGGCTCACGATTGAGTACGATAGCCGCGGTCACTACCGATGCCTGATGCAGACCAAAGTTGCCCCAGATTTTACCCGTCTTTGCATTTTCAAATACGCGAAGCAGAATATTGTCCTCAACATTTTTGCGAAGCGCTCCCGGGCTGTCCTTAAGATTTACCGGAACAAGCTCACCATTTTCCGTTCTTTTCCATGAGCCGTCTTCATTCATTTCATACTGAGGAGCATTTTTTGAAAGATATTCAACGACATACGGGTCGTTATAAATAGGCAAGAATGCGTCATAGCATTCAGCAAGATCTACCGCAAGATACGTAGAGTCAACCGGATCACACGTTGTTCCGAGATACGAGTCAGTTCTGAAAGATCTCCATTTACCCCAATCAAAATAGGGATAAAGATCCGCCCATTTATCGAGAAGGATTGCACCCGCTCTTCCGTATTTTGCATCTCCCGTATAAAGGAATGCATCGCGCAGATAATTGACAGCGCTTTTCATAACTGCGCTGTTACTTCCCTTTGCCTGCCAGATTCCTTCAAAGGCAAAGTTTGCCGCAAATGTATATACAACGGGACCTGTATTTGTTCCTACCGAAAACCATGCATATCCGCCCTTGTTATAATACTGCGAAGAATATCCGGGGACTCCCTTCTCGTCTGCCATCTCTTTTGAAACATACGGTTGGCGATAACCAAAGCCGTCATCTACCGCCCAGCCGCGAACGCCAAGCTTCTCATCAATTTCCTCGTAAAGGTCGTTATTGAGATATCCGCCCTCCACGCCGTAGCCGTAGAATGCGTACCATTCTGCATTTCTCGGATCATTTTCATACCACTCGGCACTTCCGGGTTCCGGAGCTGATTCTATCGGGCGTATGCAGGCGCAAGCGTTGCCCGCTTTTACGCTTTCGCACACAAACATTTCATGGTGCTTCTGAAGCGCCAGCTCATAGCTCCAGAGTTTTTTGCTTTCCGTGAGACCAAGCTCCCAAAATTTATCAAACTGATTTGACGGGAACAAGCGCTTACATTCAGGACACTGGACCTTCCATTCACGCGAAAGCGCCTGAGATGAAAAGCCGTATTTACTGTGTTTGAGCGTAAGGTCCTCTTCGCAATAACGGCAAGTGTTGTTGAGCGGATCGTATCGCTTGGCATTGTAATAGTAACGCGGAAGCCCTTCGGGAGCTGCCATATTATAAATTTTATCAAGGTTTGCAACATAAGTGTCCGCTCTTGATACAGCCGTGTTTTTCAATTTTTTCGCCCATGAATATTTCGACACATTTTCTTTTGCAGTTTCCCTGTCTTCTATTGTGAAAATCTGCGGGTTGATACTTGCATCCCACACGACGTTAATCTCAACCGGAGAAACGGAAACCTCGCCGATATTCTTCCACTCCGGATTTATCACGGGAGTAATAACGGCCTTACCAAGATTTGTTCCGTAAACCGTTCCGTTTTCAGATACGTCAACAATATCTTGCATCGCTTCATCAGCAAAGCTCCATGAGATATATTCATACGGAACTTCAGCCACATTTCCGCTGTTCATAGCAACAGACAGCTCTATATTAGTTCTGCCGTAAATATAAATCGAGTCTGCATATGAAGCCGCCACACCGCAAGATAAATCCACACCCGAAGCGTCCTCAACCGTTACTGCAAGAGTTGCCGCAAAGCGTTTGCCGCCGTATGTGATAACAGCGGTTATCTCTGCCTTGCCATCGCTTACGCCGACGATTTCTCCCGCATCGGAAACGCTTGCAACCGTCTCATCGCTTGATGACCACGTTATCTTCTGTATATCTTCAATTTCATATACAACTTCAGCATCATTATTATCATAAAGCTTTATAACCGGAGTTACGGGTGCTCCTCCAAGAGTTATAACGGAGGTATCAGCAACAAGCCCTGCGCTTTTGACCGTATCAGCCGACACATCAGGCTCAACTATATTAACCGTTACCGTATCGCTTTCAAAGGTCTTCCCGCGGGCGGAAACTATGGCTTTCACCGTTGCCGTGCCTACCGCCTCTGCCGTAAGCACACATCCGTCTGCAGATATCGAAACTGCATTATCCGGGTTTGAAACAATCTCAAAGCTTTTGATAGCTCCACCAGAAATGACTTTACGGTCTTTCTGCTCAAGTCTTACATCAAAAGTGATATCTTCTCCGATTTCATACGGATTATTTGCGTAAATATATGCAGATGTAACCGTGGCATCATCGCTTACAGTTATTACATTCTTATCCGTGCATACACTTCCGCCAAGGATGATATAGCTTTCTACAGTTGCAATTCCGTCGGAAAGCGCTGAAAATACTTTGCCGTCAGCCGACTGTGAAAGCACGCCATCGCTATCTCCCGAAATAACATGATGAATATATGCTTTCGAAACATCTGCCGATGCTCCTGCTGCATCCTTTGCAGTTACCATCGAAATCCCCGTGCTTTCTCCTGTTCCAAGCTGATTTTCAGAGAAAGTAACCTCAGCCGAAGAAAGCGCAGGGCTGCCGATAAGATGTATTCCCTGGAGTATCACACGATACTGTCCGGATGCTTTCTTGCTGTAACAAGTCTTGACTATCATAAGATATTCGGCATAGCCTTTTGAATAGTCGAGAGCTTCATCTGCAATAAACTCACCAACACCGTTAAGTCTTACTATTTCTTTAACGGCACTGTTGAAATCTGCTTCTGCAACCAGTTTTTCATCCGTCATATATGTATTTATATTTGATATAACGGATGAAAAGGTCATTGTATTTTCATACGGCAGCATATAGATTTCTGCAAGACCTGCCGTTGACTGCGCCTGACCGGTTACATCAATGCTGTATTTTCCCGCCGCAGGGACTTTTACCTTAAATGCAATCCAATCTCCGTTGTTTCCGCAAAAATCCATACTTGTGCTGTACTGCGTAAAATACTTTGTACCGCCTCTGTATGTGGCGTGTGCAGAAACCATCCCCCACGGTCTGATTTCACCGTAGTCGCGGTATGCATATGTATTGAATTCTTCCTCGGTGATTTGTCTGCCGGCAGTTGTATCTTCAACTGTTACACCCTGGTTTCCGGACATATCGCCATGTCCTTTTGTTGAAAACATATACGACTGATTCGCTCCGGACCATCGATTATCTTTTATTACTTCAATAGTCTTTTCTTCCGATTGCGGAACGCCGTCGAGAGTGCC